>CAZEWA010000303.1:0-6489 GCA_964515685.1 uncultured Polyangiales bacterium
GCACCGCGCCGCCTGGGCGCAGCACGGGTGAGGCCATGGATGCCATCGAAGAACTTGCCAAGCAGCTGCCGAAGGGCTTTGGCTTCGAGTGGACGGGAACCTCGTACCAAGAGAAGATCTCGGGCTCGCAGGCGCCGCTGCTCTACACGCTGTCGATGTTGATCGTGTTCTTGGTGCTGGCGGCGCTCTACGAGAGCTGGTCCATTCCGGTGTCTGTACTGTTGATAGTTCCGCTCGGCGCCCTCGGTGTGGTGGGCGCCTCGATGCTGCGCGACATGCCCAATGACGTCTATTTCAAGGTGGGCCTGCTGACTACGGTCGGTCTATCTGCAAAGAACGCCATTCTCATCATCGAGTTCGCGCGTGAGCTCGAGCAGCAAGGCAAAGACCTTTACGAAGCCACGCTCGAAGCCGTGCGTCTTCGCCTGCGCCCCATTTTGATGACGTCGCTCGCCTTCATTTTGGGCGTCATGCCCTTGGCGTTGAGCCAGGGCGCGGGCTCCGCGAGCCAGAACGCCATCGGTACCGGCGTGGCGGGCGGAATGCTTTCAGCTACGGTGCTCGGCCTCTTCTTGGTGCCGCTATTTTATGTGGCCATTCGCAAGATGGGCGGAGGGGGGCCTGTGAAAAAGGACCCGAGTGAGCGCGTGTCCGAGGAGCGACCGGTGGACCGGGAGCGCGCGCCAGACGCTGCGAGCGAAGACAACGCGGCATTGCCTGAGGTGTCCCATGGCTGACGTACTCAGCACGGCTCTGAGCCAAGGCTCGCGCAGGCACAGCGTGTTGCGCCTGGGCCTTGCGGCACAGCTCGCCTTGTCGGTGGCGTGCTCCATGGCGCCCAAGTACGAGCGGCCCACGGCGCCCGTGCAGGGGGAGTACGCCGCGCAAGAGGGCCAAGAGAACGCCGTGGAAGTGATGGGCTTTCGCGAGTTCATCAAGGAGCCGCGCCTCTTGCAGCTCATCGAGCTCGCGCTGCAAGAAAATCGCGAGCTCAGGATTACGCAGCTGCAGTCGGAGGAGCTATCCGCGCGCTTTCGTATTCAGCGTGCCGCCTTGATGCCCGACATCAACGCGGTGGGAGCACGCAACCAACAGCAGATCGTCAGTCCGCTTTTCCCGGATCGGGGCGGCATCTCGTACACGCAGTACACCGTCTCGGCGGGCGCGATGTCGTACGAGCTCGATTTCTTTGGACGCGTGCAGAGCCTGAAAAACAAAGCGCTCGAGGCCTATCTCGCGAGTGTTGAGGCGGTGCGCAGCGCGGAGCTCAGCTTGGTCGCAGCCATTGCTACACAGTACTTCGGGCTGCAAGCCCTGTCGGAGCAGGTGGAGAGTGCCAACGGCATCCGTGAAGCGGCCAATGCGGCGCTCGAGCTGATGACGACGAGCCATGCAGCAGGCGCCCGATCCGCGCTCGATGTGAGCACTTCCCGGGCGCTCGTGGCGAGCATCGACGCCCAGATTGCGGTGCTCGAAGAGAAGAAGGCGCGCGCGGAAAATGCGCTGCAGTACTTGGTGGGCAGACCCCTGCCCAAGGAGCTGCCTGAGGCATCGAAGCTGACAGTCGAGCTCTTGCCAACCATCAAGGCGGGCTTGCCCTCTGACCTGCTCGAGCGTCGACCCGACATCTTGGCCGCCGAACACAAGCTCAAGGCCATGAATGCCGACATCGGGGCTGCGCGCGCTGCGTTCTTCCCGCGCATCTCCCTCACAGGTACGGGTGGCCTCGCCAGCGACGAGATAGGCGGCCTGTTCTCGGGTAAGGCGCTCACCTATCAGTTCATGCCGCAGATCAGCATCCCGCTGTTTGGAGGCGGCAGCCGCTTTGCCGAGCTCGACGCCAGCAAGGTGCGCAAGCTCGCCGAAGTTGCAGCCTACGAAAAGACGATTCAGACGGCCTTCCGCGAAGTCTCCGACGCACTCGCAAGCTACAAGCACCTCTCGGTGCAGCTCGAGGCGCGCGAGGTGGCCGCAACGTCGCAAGAGGAACGCTACACGCTCGCAAACGCGCGCTACGAAGCAGGCCTCGATAATTTCCTAACGGTTCTCTTGGCACAACAGGACCTGTTCACCGCGCAGCAAGCGCTGGTGCAGGTGCGCCTCGAGATTCTCTCGAACAAGATTGCGCTAAGCCGTGCGTTGGGTGGAGGTTTTCCATGAAGTCGCTGCGTCCCGCTCTTTGGATGGGGATTTGCTTGAGTGTGGCCTGCTCGGAGTCGGCTGCGCAGCCTGCTTCCGCTGCTGTGGCGGCGGCGCCGGCTGCTCCCCTCGAGGTCTCCGTGGTGCTCGCGCAAAGTGAGACCGTCCCGCTGCGCACGGAGCTTCCGGGCCGCATAGCGTCGCGCCGCGTGGCGGAGATCCGCGCGCGTGTGCCGGGCATCTTATTGTCGCGCAAATTCGAGGAGGGCAGCGACGTCAAAGAGGGGCAGCTCTTGTTCCAAATCGACGCCTTGCCCCTGCGAGCGCGCCACGACCGCGCGAAGGCCGCGTTGAAGCGGGCCGAAGCCAACTTGGTCCAGGTCACCACGCTGACCAAGCGCTACGCCTCGCTGATCGGAGCCAAGGCTGTCAGTCAGCAGGAACTCGACGACGCCGAAGCCCAGAAACTGCAGCGCGAGGCCGATGTGCTGGAGGCTGACGCAGCACTGCGCAATGCCGCGCTCGATCTGGGCTACGCATCCGTGCGCGCGCCGATTTCAGGGCGCATCGGCAAGGCTCTCGTGACAGAGGGCTCGCTCGTGGGGCAGAACGAAGCCACGCGTCTGGCAGTGATCCAGCAGCTTCATCCCGTGTACTTCGATTTTGAGCAATCGAGCTCCGAGCTCCTCGCGCTGCGTCGCAAGCTTGCGAGCGGCAAGCTCACGCAATCTGTGGGTGGCGCCAACCTGACGCTTCTGTTCGACGACGGCAATGAGTATGAGCACCGCGGGACCATCCTGTTTTCCGACGTGACGGTGGACGAGCGCACGGGCATGGTGACGCTGCGCGCCGAGGTGCCCAATCCCGATGCCACGCTGTTGCCAGGCATGTTTGCTCGGGCGCGCATCGATCAGGCCGTGACAAGGGATGCCGTCACGATTCCGCAGCGCACGGTCGCTCTGGGACCAAACGGCACAGCTTCCGTGTTGGTCGTAGGCGAGGACGGTAAGGTCGAAAATCGCGCCATCGTGCTCGAACGCGCAGTGGGTGAGCGCTGGGTCGTATCGTCAGGTCTAGCGGCGGGCGCCAAAGTCATCATCGAGGGACGCCAGAAAGCGCGCCCCGGCGATGTAGTGAATGCGGTGGAGTGGAAGGCGCTCGAGGCGCAGGCCACACCAGGCAGCTGAGCGCAATTCGTGGACTCAAAGGTGGCGTGTCTCAGCCGGTGGGCTCCACCAATTGTCGGCGCGACCATCCATATACTGTATCGGAGCTTCGAGTAGCTCGGCCGGCGTTACGTTGTCGAGGCTCGCCACGAACACGGATATGTACGCGCCATCGTTCCATTCGAACGCCGGAATGCAGCGTAAAAGCGCGACGCCGCAGTGCTTGCAAAAGCCGTCGTGGCCTGTGTTCTCGCCGGGCCGGTAGTTGCTGAGTTCCGTCGCTCCTTGGCGATAGCGAAAGTTTTCCGGCTTGACGCGCACGCTCCAGTTTCGGCGCTTAAAGCAGGACGTGCAGTTGCACTTGCCGGTGCCGGTGGCGATCAGATCGATGTCGGCTTCAAACGTAATGCGTCCGCAGGCGCAGCTTCCCTGATAGGTCTTCATGCTCATGATCGATGCTTATCAGGCGTTGCGGACAGAAGTGGTCCGCGATGGCGGCGCGCCTCAAAGTGCACCCTAGGAGCCTGAGTACGGCGCCTTCGGAAATGGGGCTGGGCACACAGGGGGCTTGCGCAGGAATTCACAGATCCGAGAGGCGTAGGCCTGCGGTTCGGTTCCTTCTTCAGCCTTTTCGGCCTCTTCCAAGCTTTGGGGCGTCCCTCTGTGCTCGATGCAGGACATCCGCAAGACCTTTTGGGTGGAGTCGCAGGCGAGGCATGCCGTCTTTGAACGATGGTCGGCGCGAATGAAGCTGTCTTCGCACAACTTGGAGGTGTCGAAGGAGCTCCCCCACGCACTGATGCCGCCTTCGCGGAAGAGATTCTGACGAAAAATAGACCCCACCGCGTACAGATCGGACGCGATGTTGCTTCTCGAGCTTATCACGTCGAAGAAGGTGAGCGGCTCGTCTGTGCACGGCGTAAAGCGCGTGCTGATGATGCGTGAGCTGGTGATGGTGAGCGCGCCACATTTGTTCACAGACACTTTCTCGAGCTCTCCCGCCACTACGGCGCCGTGCTCGAAGGCGAGCTGGGCCTGCATCAAAAAACCGCCCGAAAAGAACAGCTCGTCGACATCGATGTGGAGGCCTATGGCGCTGGTGTTCTCCGTCCGCAGAACGGTCGCTTCGATGATGAGATTTGCCGTTTCCGTGCGGACAATCTCGACGCGCTCGAAGCCGCGCAAGCGCACGCGGTCTAGGTCGGCGTCGCGTATAAAGAGCTCCGCCCCGGGGCCCTGGGCTTCGATGACGACTCCGTGCAGGCGCGAATCAGCGAGGAACTCGAGGCGGGTGGCTCCTTGTACATCGATCACGACTTCGCGCAGGTGGACGTTCTGGACCACGATATGCCGCGTAGTCTCATCGTCGGGAAGCGTAAAGCTCCTCTCGGTTAGGGTGCGGCCTGCACTCGACAGCATTTCCCACGGCGTGTCCTCGCATGATCGTGCGCCCGAGGTGGATTCGGCGCAGCGCTTGGGCAAACCGTCAGATACCGATGCGGCATCCCACGGGTCGGGCCAAGAAGAATCGCAATCCAATGCATCATCACAGGCCTGCGGCTCATCTTCTGGCTCCGGTGGTCGTTGGTCCACAAGTCCGCGTCCGACGCTGCAGGCGGGTTGTCCTGCGTACAGGATGGCGAGAAGCAGTGCGAAAAGCACGCGGTTCGGTTGGGCCAGGTTCATGGCTGTGAGGCCTCAAGTACGCGGAAAATAACGCGACGATTTTGCTCATGGGCGGGTTCGGCTTCGCCATCCTCTACAAAGCCCGTGGCGCCCGCGGGAACCACGCGTAGGCGCTCTGCCTCTACGCCATGGGCGATAAGCCAATCGTACACGCGCTGTGCGCGCCGGCCTGCCAGCTCGAGATTGTATGCTTCGCTGCCGCGCCGATCTGCGTAGCCTTCAATCGCAATCCGCTTGAGTTCCGTCCGCTCTGACAGCGTGCGCGCGACTTCGTGCAGCATGGCAGTTCCGATAGGCTCGAGTGTATCCGAATCGAACTTGAACAACACGGGCGCGATGAACTCAGTCCGCACCAGTGTGGCAGGTAGAGCCTGTTCAAGCAGTATCAGCAACTCGCTGCGATCGGCCTCCGACTCGGTTGCGGTGTGCGGTGTCGGCTCTGGCTCGAGCCTTACCTCTTCGACGCGCTCGTTCCAGCGCTCGATGACGATGGTTTTTGCGGGCTTGGGCGGAGGGGGGGGTGCGGGACGGTAGCAGAGGCTCAGGCCAGCCCATATGAAGCGTGCGTCGGTCGAGTACTGCGGGCCGTTTTTTTGATTGATGTTGGTGTAGCCAGCGATGGGGCCAAGGCTCACGCCACGCCGGATGCCGATGTCGATACCGACGCCCAGTCGCCACAACACACGTACGTACTCTCCCGTGACCGCAGGGCCCATCTCCGCGAGGAAGAAGGGGGACAGGCGTGAGGAAGGATGCCTCAGCGTCAACCCTGCCAAGGGGGCGATTACGCCACCGGGCGGCCGGTCATGTTTCGCCGCGGAAAATAGTCCGCCCAACACGCCGAGCTGTAGGTCGAGCCAGGGCTGGGCCGTGTACAGCGCATGGACGTCTGCAAGGACGCCGATGGTGTCATAGCCGAGCCAATCGAGCTGATCTTTGCTCACCATGAGCGCACCCTGGGCTGACGTACGAAACCCGAGCTTCGAGGGCTCAGCGGCAGCAGGGCTTATCGATAGGGTGATGCAGGCGAGCAGTGCTAGCGAGAGTCTGAGCCGAAGAACCACCTCTCACAGAGCCCGTGGCTCAACAGCTCGGCTCACTTTAAACAGAGCCTGAGACGATTTTGCTATCGCTGAGGCACTTAGGGTGACGCGATTGCTGGTTCATCCTGCGCGCGGATGATGCCGCGTACCGCGGTGCACCAGTCGTAGCAAGAGCAGCAGGACGACAGCGCCTACGAACGCAACGAAGATGGTGCCTGCGAGCCCCGCGAAGGGCGCCGAGATGCTCAGTGCGCGAAACAGGTAACCTCCGAGGAACGAACCCACGATACCGACGATAATGTCCCCCAGAATTCCGTATCCGCCGCCTACCAAGGCAGACGCGAGCCAACCGGCGACAAGACCGATGACTGCCCACAGCAAGATGGTTTCAAGACCCATGGTTTTACCTCCAAAGCGAAGGTGAGCATCAGGTGTGCCAAAAAAGAGCCTGCTAA
>CAZEWA010000304.1:0-6483 GCA_964515685.1 uncultured Polyangiales bacterium
CGGCCTGTTCGACTCGGTGGATGTCCAAGTCGAGGGAGTGGAACTCGTAGTGAGGGTGCGCCACAAAGCGACCGTCGCTCCGATCTTCGGCCTCTCTACCGGCAAGACCTTGCGCGACACGAGCGTGACGCTCGGCGCGATCGAACACAACATCGATAAGCGCGCTACGCGCCTTCACGGTCAAGTCACCTACAGCGAACGCGGCTTCAACTTCGACGTCGGGTTCACTCAGCACCCGTACGACCCGCACCGCTGGGCTCAGGAATACGAGCTCTACTACGCCGGATCAGGTTTTCGCTTCGAAGACACTACGAGCACCTGGGTTCGCAACCGGTTCGGCGCCGTGGCAGAGGTGATCTCGCCGTTGAGCTATCGAAACCGCTTTCAGTATGAGCTGGCGTTCTTGCCCTACTACGAGCGCAACACTCCTCTGCCGATCAGGCTACACCTGCAGATGGCGTTCATCTCGGCGTCCTGGGAGAAGCTATCTACGACGCATACCACTGGGATGATCTCGTCCCGTCAGGGATCCGTCTCGTGCTCGAGTTGCGTCCCGGCGTTTTTACCGGCGACCAGCTGTTTCGCGGCGAAGCGCGCTTCAAGCTGAGCTCTGCAGTGCGCCTGGGACCGAAGACTGTGCTCAAGATCGCCGGTCACGTCGCCATCGTCAACCCCGGCGATCCGAACCACAGCCTCCTCCTCGGCAGTCAGCAGGGAGTCCGCGGCTTGTCAGATTCGCTTTACCGAAACTTCGCGCATGCCTTCACCAACATCGAACTGAGACACGCCTTCCAGCTTGCCCGTCGGTGGTTCCTGCAACCAGCGCTGTTCACCGATGCAGCGGCATTTCAACCCATGAATGCGCGCGGCGACAGGGAGCGCTGGATCGCGGGGCTGAACACCGGCGGCGGACTGCGCTTGATCCCCACCGCGCTCGTCAACGTGCTGCTACGAGTAGACGCAGCGTGGCTTCATTTGCCCGAGCCCGGCTGGTTGATTCAAGGGGGAATCAGCCAGTATTTCTAGGCTCGGCGCTCGGTCGGGAACGGCATCTCAGTTTCGAGTCCATCGAGCCGAGCGCTCATGCACAGCGCTCGAGTTTGAGAGCGAGCGACAGCAAATAAACGCGGGTCATGAACAGCACGGAGCGAGAAGCGAGCGGGCGCTCGAGGAGGCGCACCGCGAGTTCGCCAGCAATCGCGCGGTGAGCGCAGCCCATGAAGCGGCGAAGAGGGTTACGTCCCCGTACCCTTCGGTCAGCCGCGGGAGTTGCGGCCTTTCTGCTCGCGCAGGGCGTCGATGGCTTCCTTGGCTTCCTTGAGGCCGACGTCGTGTACCGTGCGATAGAGCTTGATGGCTTCGAGGGTGTGTCCCGTGCGCAGGAGTTCTTCCAGGTCCTCGCTCGGGCCCGAGCTTGCGCGTGGCGCGGGTCGCACGGGCTGACCTGCGAACTCGGCCTCCACCGCGTCCTTGGCTTCCTTGAGGCCGACGCCGTGCTGCTCGCGGTATTGCTTGATGCGTTCGATCTTACTGAGCGCACCGTCAGATGAAGCCTTGGTCGCAGGCTCCATGGCCCCCGCGAACAGACGTCGCAATCCGATGAGGATGACGAGTGCCAACAGGCCCGCGAGCGCCAGCATTCCAGGGCTGAGGCCCATGAAGAGGAGCTCCTGCATGCTCAGCTGCCCCCCGTGCGCCCGCGTGCGTCAGCCCACAGGTCCTCGGCTCGTCCGCGGAACACGGCCACCTGGTTGCCTTCCATGTCCATGGGCTGTGGGTAGCACCGAAGTTCTAGACCCGACAGGGGCTTCCTCGCCCTCAGCCAGGCTTGAGCTCGACGTTGAACATCCACTGGATGCCGAACTGGTCAGTCAGGGCGCCGAACAGCGCACCCCAGGGAGCCGCTGACAGGGGCTGACTCACCTTGCCCTGGACGCTGAGTGCATCGAAAGCGCGGCGAGCCTCGTCGGCGTCGGTGATATCGAGGGCCACTTCGACGTTCACTTTGCTGACGCCTTCTCCGCTCTGCGTGCTGCCGTCTCCGTCTCCGTCGCTCAACATCAAGGTCCCGCCCCCGACGCGCAGCAGGGCGTGCATGACGTTGTCCTTTTGAGCGGCTGGACAGTTGGGGTCCATGTCGCCAAAGCGCGTCTTGGTCTCGACGGTGGCGCCAAGCGCACTCTGATACAGCGCGATGGCTTGCTCGGCCTTGCCAGATAGGATGAGGTACGGGGTCGCGGTCTTGATGGTCATGATGGGTCCTTTCGTCGCTTCCGGAGCGACACCTTTATAGACTCTGCCAGGCACCGGAACTCATCGCTGCTGAGGTCAAGCGAACGGAATTTAGCATTGCCGACGTCGAGACGGTGTCTACTTCTCGCTGGAAGTGGCAAATCCGTGTCCGGTCGCTCCCTATATGGGAATTTTTCTGTGGGCCGTCTTGTGTGCGACCCCGAGCTTACCTCTTTCGGTGATCGCCCACGCAGACTCGGAAGCATCGGCCACCGATGTCGCCTACTCGCTCGCGGGAACCTCCGCGCCACCGAAAACCGGCCCAAAAGCAAACCTGTCGGGCTTTCGAGTAAGGTCCACCATCGCCACGGACGTGCAAACCCTGTTCGCGTTGTTCATGAACACAGGCGGCATCGAAACCTGGGCATACGGGGTAAGCGAAGCGCAAGTGCTGAAGCAGCTGACTGAGGATGCCGACCTCCTCTATCTGTACAGCGACACTCCGTGGCCCGTACGCGACCGCGACATGGTTGTGGTACGCGTCAGCGAAGCGTCACCCGACGGTCAGACATTTCGCATACTCTGGCACTGCATCCCCGACTCCTCGGTGCACAGCCGAAAAAACGTCGTTCGCGTGCGCTCCTGCGAGAGTGAGTTCTTGCTTCGACGGATCAACGCAGACTCTACAGAGCTCGACTATCGCGTGAACATCGACCCTGCCGGGGCGCTGCCGGCGTGGGCGCGCAGATGGTTTGCGCGCAAGGCGCCAGGAGAGACGCTTGCACGTATCGTGGAGCGCGTAGAAGAGATGGAGAAAGAGAGAGCGCGGTGAGGCTGTGACTCCTTCCCCGACTCCGACGAGTGCAGGCGCCGTATTCTCGAGGTAAAAGCACCCTCCATGGTCCCACTCACGCCCGGTCATCTCTTTCTCGCGCGACATGGTCGCACTTCGTGGAACGAACTCGGGCGCTGGCAGGGACTCACTGATGTGCCGCTCGATGACTTTGGGCGTGCGCAGGCGCTTGAGCTCGCGGACGTGCTGCGCAGTCGCGTCGATGCGATCATTACCAGCGACCTGCTGCGTGCGAGTGAGACCGCGCAGATCATCGCTTTCGCGCTGTCGATCCCGCTTCTCGGCGCGGATCCCGACCTGCGTGAGCGCGGCTATGGAGTGTTCGAAGGCTTGACGCGCGAGGAGTGCGCAGAACGCTATCCAGACGCGTGGGCTGCGCGCGAACTCGACCGCAACTCCGAGGTGCCAGGGTCTGAGTCGCGGACGCGTGTGCTCGCACGCATGCAGCGCGCGCTGACCCGCGCCGCTGCGCTCTTACGTGAGCGCTCTCAACGCGGGCTTATCATCGGGCATGGCAGCTCACTCCGTATGTTTCTGGAGCCGCTGACGCGTGGGCCCGTGGCGTCGATCCGGAACCTCGAATACCGAGAAGTGCGGCACGATCACGATGGCTTCCGGCTGGTGGAATCCGCAAGCCCGAGAAAGTGACACCTCCGCGACGAACAGAATCCCCGTACGCTATGCATACGCGAGAGCAGCTCTGCCTCACCTATGACCGCGGGGCTCCAAGATAGACTGTTGCTCGGTCGAAGCGGGCGGGGCCGCCCGCGAGCAAGGGGATCAAAGGCGAGGAAGCAACGCTCGCTCTGCGCAACACTGGCCTGGTTTGCTCTCAAGGAGGAGAGTCGGAAGGAGATCACTGCACTCGCCCTCCAACTCCCAATAGCGACTGCTCCCTTCGCAAGCGCGGCCACGTATCGTGGCGATGCGCGCACGAATGCTCGACCAAAACAGCGGGGCGAGCTCGAGCATTCGGTCGGGCAGCCACAGTGGCACGAGGCGAATGAGGCATCGCAAGTAGTCTTCGGAATCGAGTCCGTGCAGACGTGCGGACGCGATAAGGGAGTACAGGGCGGCGATGCCGCCTGGCATGGACTTACCATTGGCACCTGCATCGACGCACGAACCACCCGTGCAAGACGCATCGGTTCGGTTGACGATTGCGACGACACCGCGACAGCGTCCTCGCGTCGAAGCCGGCTCGACCACCAAAGTAGAGACTTCGCAGAGTAGTCACGTCCTGCGCACCACTTCGGCGCGCTTCGACCTAGCGCGCCGCGACTCGACTCGCGCTGCCCATTCAGATGCTCTCGTCATGCGCATCAGCCTGCGCTGACCCTCGAGATACCGCTACACAGGCCGGAGAAGCGAATACGGATGTCGGACCGAGATATCGGGTGTATTGGATCGACGCCAGTAATCGTGCCCCGTTGTCAATGTTACTGGCATGGCAAGGAAAAATGCGGGGGTGGCGTTAGCTAAAACCACTTGACCAAAGTGGCATTGTCGAAGGGAAAACTAGCCTATTTAAGCTGGAGATGTCGCACAGTGAGGAGCTAAAAAATATTAAGAACCGTAAGAGTTGCTGCCGCGGCATGGGCGTCCATGCTGGCGGTTGCAGTGGGCTGCGCTTCATCAGCGCAAGCTTTCTGTGTAGTAGATTCGTATCCTTGGTCCAGCACCGCAGGTAAGACGCTGGCGCTGGTCGACACGTTTCCCAATGGCATGCGCACCGCGATTCAATCCGGAGTGCAGAAGTGGAACATCACAGGATCGGCCCTGGTATTCGCAGCCCCTCTGTACACTTCTAGCTGGCTAATCTATGCCTTTCAGGGGCAGATGGCCTCGTTCGCGGTTCTGGGGCTCGCCCCGGTTCCGGGCTATGCCTTTGGGCATGACTTCCCGCCGTCGCACTCGGACGGCGCAATACTCTTCAACACTGCCTACACTTGGGTAAATGGGAGTCAGAACATCCCGTCCTTCGTGGCAGACACTGAGACAGTCACCGTGCATGAGGTGGGGCATTTGAATGGGATGAATCATCCCTCGGCGTGTGGAGGAACCCCGACAGCTGCCGAACTAGCCTCGGTTATGACGAGCGTATCGACGGGTACTCGCCGTAATCTCGGTGTCGACGACATCGCCTATCAAACATCGGAGTACTGACCATGACGATCAACTTCCATAAGCTTATCTCGAGGCGGCGTCTTGTTGCAGGTCTCGGTACGGCCGGTGCGGTTATGTTGGCAGTGTCAGCGGTACGCGGCGGAGGCGACCTCAAGGAGGTTTCTCCAACGGGGAATGTGAGGCCTTCGCCAACGCCTCTTCCGCCTGGCGTCACACGTCGAATTCGAGGGGGCGGCTACGAGCTTGATCTCACCTTGCAGCAAAGCCTTGATTTTGCTGTGACCAAGAACGTCTTTGAAGGCGTTGTGGAGCGGACTCTGCCGCCTCGCTACGTCAACACCGGTGTCATCGAATACGTCTATACGCCTGTTGTGGTGCGTGTGATCGCGATGCACCGCGGTGAGCTGCCGTCCGACGGGACGTTCATCCTGCGCGCGTTCGGCGGGATTGCGGAGGGGGTCGAGTTCACGTCGAGCTTGGCTCCAAGCCCGGAAGTGTTGGAGGAAGGAGCTCAGCTTTTGGTTTTCTCCGCTGAGACCGTCATGGTCAAGGGAGATGGGGCGATGGAAGCGCTCAGTCCTCACGGTATCTTCCTCAAGGATGGGACGACTCTCAGACAAGTCACATTTGGTCGGCATAACGGCCCCGAATCCGAGGGTCCGGTGTCACTTGAGAGGGCGGCGTCTGTTCTCGGCAGGCGTTTGTCATTCTGAGCTCGTGTGGACGAGCAGCGTTATCTCTTCTGAGGACTACCTATTCAAGGAAGTCGCCGAACACGAATCAGAACCGAGAACAGTCAAGTTGCCTCAGCCGACGAAGGCGCCGGACGGCGGCGTCAAAGCCGCGGAGTGGCGTGCACGGCGCTCGCGAAGCATGCGGGTCGTGGCGTTGCGTGAGGGCTTGGCGGTGGCGAACATGCACGGGCTGAGCCTTAGAGGAGGACTTCGACAACGTTGCCGGTCTATCGGACGACGACAGCACTGTCTGCAGACAGATCCAAAACCTTAGTACAGATTCATGTAGGTTTGCAGCCGCTGCGTTGGGCATCTCGGCAGGTCGGTGGTCGAGGTGACTTTGCCATCTACTTGAACGGTTCGCAGACTCGTTCCATTCGACGATAAGACCGACTCGAACTTACGGAATTCGCCGTACGCCATCGCCTTGCTCCACCAAGCACCGAGCGTACGTGCCGAGCACGTCGGCTGCCAAGTTGCCCCAGTCACGGTTGCCGAGCCAAGCCTCGAGCGTTTCTCATCATCGCTCTGCAGATT
>CAZEWA010000305.1:0-6480 GCA_964515685.1 uncultured Polyangiales bacterium
ATACCCCAGTCCGGCACGTTGACGATGTCGCCGTGCCAGTCGAGTGAGAGCCGCGTGAAGGTGCCGAGGTCGCGCGCCGTTCCGACGCCGAGGCCTGCGCGCCAATAGTCGACCACGGCGGCCAAGCGGTTGACCTCGCAGTCTGCGATGTCTTCTTCCGAGCGGCTCTTTTCGTCGCACTGAACGGAGACGCGCACCCCGCGGTCTCCACCGAAGTATTCTTGGCCGCTGACGAAGCTTGCGCCCGAGTTGAGCGACCAGCGCGACTTGCCGAGCGCGGGATCGAAGTACGTCAGCGCCAGGCCTTGCTGGTCGGGCGCAACCAGCAGCTGGCCACCCAAGGTGTGCCCGCTGCCGAGGAAGTTCGTGTCGGCGATAGCGAGCCCGATGTACGGCTCTGCCTTGCGTCCGCCTGCGCTGCCGTCGCCGCGCTTCTTCTCGACGTTGACGCCTTCTACCGACCAGCCCACGCCCGCTGCAAGCTGCTGGAATACCAGGGTAGGGCGCTCTTCGACCTCGATCACGAGCACAACCCAACCGGGTCTGCTGCCGCGCTCGAGGCGAATGTCGACGCGGTGGTACCAGCCCGTGCCCAGCAAGCGGTAGCGCAGGGCCAGCATCTCTGCGGAGTCGACGTCGAAGGAGGTGCCGATGCGGATGGGGACCAGGCGGCGAATCGAGCTCAGCCGGGTGCGCTGGTTGCCCTCTACGTGGATCCGCTCGAGCAGGTAGCGAACTTTTTCGGAGCGTCCCTCGGCCGGCGCGGCCAGGGGTTCCGGCTCGACGCTCTCGAGCGGAGCGAGCACGCTGGGTAGCGCAGGCGCCGCTAACTCTGGTTCGGTATGGCCGTCTTTGTCATGGCCGTCGTCGGGGGGCGGCTGCACGAGGTCCGACGGGGCCACGGCCTCGGCTTCGTCACCCGGTGGGGCGGCTTCCGCGGCAGGTGGCGCACCCGGGGCGTCGGCGAGCGGCGCGCCGGTGCGGGGAGGCGGTTCGGGGGCTTGGGCAAGAGCCGCTCCCGAAAAAAAACACACTCCCGTCAGCAGGACCAGGGCGCGGAGCGCAGGCAAAAAAGGGCGCTCCCCGCCCTGCGCCATCAGTGGCCTCCGACCGGGCCGAGCCAGCTCAGAAGCAACAAGGCAAAAATAGCGCCAACAACGACGACGCCTACCCAGCCAAGGGTGCCGAGGGTCGTGGTCTCAGGTTCATTTTGATTGGTCATGGCACTCATGATGCGCTCACTTCGCTCACGGTTGGAAAGTTGTCAAGCCCTGGGTGCTACGCTCCTTTCATGGTGCGCGTGGTTCAGCAGGTTCGTCCCCTTGGCTTCCCCTGGGTTACAGGGGATCCGTTCTTGTTTTGCGTCCACCATAAGGACGATTACCCGGCGGGCGACGGTAAGTCCGGCCTACCGCCGAGCGCCCTTGTAGGGAGGCAGCTGGGGCAGGACTTCGAGGTCAGAGATGGCTTTCGCATGTACCACGGAGAGCACGTGCCGGGCTTCCCCCAGCACCCGCATCGCGGCTTCGAGACGGTCACCATCGTTCGGCGCGGTTATATCGACCACTCCGACTCGTTAGGTGCCGCCGCGCGCTTCGGCGCCGGGGATGTGCAGTGGCTTACGGCGGGCGCGGGTGTGGTGCACTCCGAGATGTTCCCGTTGCTCTCTGACGCGGAGCCCAATCCGCTCGAGCTCTTTCAGATTTGGCTGAATTTGCCGCGCAAAAGCAAGATGGCGCAGCCTTACTTCTCGATGCTCTGGAGCGAGAGCATCCCGCGCCTCACGCAGAGGGACGACGAGGGACGCAGCACGGAGGTCACCGTGATTGCCGGGACCTTCGAAGGCGCCGCGCCTCCTTCGCCGCCGCCTGACTCATGGGCCTCGGAGCCCGATGCCGCCGTCATCATTTGGACGTTGCGTCTCACGCCAGGCGCCCGCTTCACGCTGCCCAAGGTCGATGCAGGCGTCCAGCGTTCACTCTACTTTTTCGGTGGGTCCCGGCTGCGCGTGGGCGAGACGGAGCTCAGTCAGCACGCGGCCATCACGCTCAGCGAAGAGCTCGAGGTCCCGCTTGTCTGCGGCTCTGAGCCCTGTGACCTGTTGTTGCTCGGTGGACGTCCGATAAAGGAGCCGGTTGTGCAATATGGGCCGTTCGTGATGAACGAGCGGGCCGAGATTCAGCAGGCGATGCACGACTACCAGCGCACGGGCTTCGGAGGCTGGCCGTGGTCGGCGGATGATCCTGTGCATTCACCGGAAGAGGGGCGCTTCGCGCGTCGCGGCGACGGCAGCACCGAGCGACCCTAGTCGAGCTGAGTGAGTGCGACTTCGGCCGCAGTCCAGGCGTTGGATAGCGCCAAGGCTCGCTTCTGTGCACTCGACGGAGACAGTGTGCGCTCCCGTAGGTCGTCCTCGAGTTCGCGCGCGAGCTGCGCCACAAACCGTGCTCCCACGATGGCGGCGTGGCCGGCGATGGCGTGCGCAGCCACACGCGCTGCGTCCCATTGCTGTTCTGCGAGGGCGGTGGTCAGCAGCTGAAACTGGGTGGCCTGGGCAGAGCGCGTAGTCGAAACGAGCCGTGGTAGCACGCTGCCCCCGTCCCGGCCCGGAAGTGCTCGTAGGTCTTCGATGACCACCGGGTCCAAGAGACCAGGAACGAGCGCTTGCTCTGCTTCGGGTTCGGCCTGGTCCGGTACCTCGGACAGTAAGGTCAAGAGGGCTGCACGGGAGAGCGGCTTACCGAGAACACCGTCCACCGAGGCGAGCTTACCGAGCTGTTCGTGGGCAAACAGGTTGGCAGTGAGCAGATAAATGCGCATCGTGTGCGAATGGCTCTGGGTCTGGGCGAGCTTGCGCAAGGCGGTCGCGACCTCGGCGCCGTCTTCGCCGGGCATTTGGTAGTCCACAAAGACTAGGTCGAAGGGATGCTTCGAGGCGAGGTTGCGCGCTTCAATGCCGCTTTCGGCTTCCCGACACTGAAAACCGGAGAGACTCAACATGGCAGACAACAGCTCGCGTGCAGGTGCACTGTCGTCCACCACGAGCGCCCGCCCGCCCGGCAATGGCCCCGCCGAGACCTTCTGCACGTGCTTGCGCCGCCCGACTTCGTCGAGAGCGACCAACGGCAGGTGGACGTTCACGCAGGTGCCGGCGCCCAGGGTGCTGTTGAGATCGAGCCTGCCGCCCATGTGGCTCACCAAACGCTGCACGATGGCGAGTCCCAGGCCCACACCGCCAAAGCGCCGTCGCGTCGTAGCGTCGGCCTGCTCGAAGGGTGCGAGCACGCGTCGCGCTTCGTCGAGCTGCATGCCGATGCCGGTGTCCGTCACGCTCAGTCTGAGATGGTACACGCCATGCTTCAGAGATTCTGCGTGCAAGCGCACCTGCACCTCGCCGCGCTCGGTGAATTTGAGCGCATTGTCGACCAGGTTGCGCAGAATCTGCTGGATGCGCGTGGCGTCGCCTTCCACCCAGCAAGCCGAGAGCTCCGACTCGGAACTTAGTTGCAGGTTCTTGGCCTGCGCGCGAGGTTGTAGCGCCTCGACACTCGAACGCATGAGCTCCCGCATTTCGATGGGCTGTCGCTCGAGCGTCAGACCGCCTGCTTCGAGGGCGGCAAGTTGCAGCAGATCGTCCACTTGACGCTGCATGCCTGAACATTGTTCGCGCAAGATGCTCACGTAACGTTGCTGCGTTTCGTCGAGTGATGTTGTGTCGAGTAGCTCTGCGAAACCGGAGATGCAGTGCGCAGGTGAGCGCAGCTCATGGCTCACGTTCGCGAGCAGCTCAGAGCGGGCGATGACAGCTGATTCTGCGTGCCGTCTCAGGGCTTGTAGCTCGCGCTCCATCAGCTTGCGCTCGTCGATGTCGCGTACGCTGCTGCGGTAGCCTACTTTTTTGCCGTGTTCGTCGACTACGCTTTGCCATGAGATGGCGACCCAGCGCTCGCGTCCATCGCGATGGATGATGCGGAACTCCACGTCGTTTCCGCTTCCGCCGCGCGCGGCGTCGTCGAGAATGGCCGACACCATTTCTCGCTCCTCCGGGTGGACCAGACTCACAGGGTAATTGGGTAAGGCCAGACAGGCGTCTACCGCGTAGCCCGTGATACGCTCGACGGCCGCGTTGACCCAGCGCGGTACACCTTTTTCGTCGACCCAGGTTTCCCAGTCGTAAGTGTATTCGGCGATGGTGCGGAATAGCTCGGGCGAGGGGCCTTTGGGTTTGCGGAATGCCATGTCTCAGCTCTCCGCGTCGACCAGTCCATTGGCGATGGCGTAGCGCGTGAGTCCCGCGACATCGCGTACACCGAGGCGCTCCATGATACGCGTGCGATGGTTCGTTACCGTCTTCTCGCTGAGCTCCAGGCTGCTGGCTATCTCCTTCGTGCTCATGCCACTTGCCACGAGCCGCACCACTTCTCGCTGACGTACCGTGAGACGCTCGTCGCGCTCGGGACTGACCGCGGCCTTACGCAGCAGTAAGCTCGTCTCGCTGCAGTAGAAGACGCCGCCCGCAGCTACGCGGTCGATGGCTTCGCGCAGCTCTCGCAGCGGCGCGCCCTTGGTCACCACGCCGTGAGCACCCCGCGCGATGGCGTCTTTGACGATGACCGGGCGCGAGTGCGCGGTAAGCACGATGATGCGCGGTGGGCGGGGAGTGGCTCTTAATTCCGACAGTAGGTCGAGCCCATGAGCATCCGGCAGCACCAAATCGAGGAGCACCAGATCGAAGCGCTCCTTGAGGAAGAGCGCACGGGCTTCTGCGCCTGTGCCGGTGGACTCCACGCGATAATGGACGCTGGTAAAGAGATCTTCCAACAACTCACGCAGAGTGGTTTGGTCTTCGATGATAAGGGCCCTTCGAGGCGCCGCGCTCTGTCCGTCATTGAGCATCTTTTTCTCGAAGCCTTGGGGGAATCTCCCTATTCCCGTTCGGTGGTCTGGACCTCAGAGTAAGAACCAGGAGGACCCAGACCATGATTACTACCCACGCGAAATGGTTCCCACTGTTCGGAGCCATGACGTTCGGCTTGGCCCTCGCCGCTCCCACCTCTTTGGTTTCGGCGCACGAAGGCCAATGCGGAAAACTGTCGGAAACAGTCCGCGCATCCGCTTCTTCCAGTGAAGCGTTTACCACAGTTGCGAAGCGAAATCTGTACCGCTTCCAAGAACGTCCTTGGGCTCGTATGCCCACGGGTGCCGCGATTAAGGTGAGTGCCCCGGCTGGCATGACTGAAGCCGATGTACACAACGCCGCCCGCTGCGGTGCAATGTTTCAAGACGGTGCATCTCCGTTGGATGTTCCCGGTGCCTCGCTCGCAGTGCGGCGCAACGGCGGATATTACGAGCTCCACTTCACGGCCCAGGATCGCGGCGCAGCGCGCGAGATTCAGGCCCGAGTGGCGCAGCTTCCCTGAGCGCCGCTTTCCTCATACTGCCATCGGGGCTCAGCTCATTGCGAGTTGGGCCCTTTTGTTTTGGAGGCCGGCTTTCTTTTTTCGCGGAGGAGGGTTGGATAGGGAATCTCGCGGCTCAAATTGTCTGGCGTTGCCGACATTGTCCGGCATGGCCGCCAACATGCCAGTTTTGAGTGCTGCGTCGCCGTCGCATGGTCTGGCATCCTACGTGATGCCCCAGGACCGCACACGGTCCCCTGCAGGACGGGATCGACCGGCGCAGGTCGCAGGTCGCCCGTGCGGGGCGCGGTATGCTCAAGGGAGGCGATGCCTGAAGCTGCTGAGCAGAGCTTGTCACCGCCTACCGGAGGGAGTTTCGCGTGAGCCAACCACAACAGCCAGTCGTATTGATATCCGGCGCCACAGGACACGTCGGGCGCGCGGTGGCGCTCGAGCTGCAACATGGTGCGACGCTCGCCTTGTTCGAGCGGCGACTGGAGAGCGCGTCCGGCCTAGAAGACAGTACCCGGCATCTCCGCTTTCCTGGCATCGACCTGAACGATGCGCAGCGGGTGCAGGCGGCGGTCGCAGACGTGCGCCAGAGCTTGGGTCCCATCCGCGCCCTCGTGCATACGGTTGGAGGCTATGCGGGCGGCGTACAGGTAGAGGACCCAGCGTCTCCCGACGTTGCGCGGCAGATGATGGAGCTCAACTACTTCGCTGCCATCAACCTGGTGCGCGCGGTCCTGCCCTCGATGCTTGAAGCGAAGGCCGGCACGGTGGTGTTGTTTGGGAGTGCGGCTGCGCTAAAGGGGAGCCATGGGCACTCGGCCTACGCTGCCTCGAAGGCGGCCCTGCTTCGCTTCGCCGAAGCTCTCGCCGAAGAGGCCGCTCCCCATGTGCGGGTTCGCATCATCCTGCCCACCGTCATCGATACACCCATCAATCGCAAGGCGATGCCGAGTGCTCGCTTCGACGACTGGGTGACGCCCGAGCAAATTGCCAAAACCGTGTCGTTTCTTATTCACGACGCCTCAAGTGGCATTCGCTACGCGGCACTCCCCATGGGCCGATAGTCAGG
>CAZEWA010000306.1:0-6423 GCA_964515685.1 uncultured Polyangiales bacterium
GCGTTTCCGTCAGTGGAAAGGCGTTTACTCGTCGGCGCCTTGGGACGAACCCGAGATCTTGCCGTTCGTTCACGAGGCAGGCTTGAGCGTGCCTGACCGTGCATGTCTCACATGCCGAGCTCTAAACGCGATTGACAATTCATAAGCATGGGCTTATGAATGCGTTTGTGCACAGCATTGCTGCCGAAAATCGTATCTTTCAGGCGCTGGCCGACCCCAGCCGGCGGGCGATTTTCGAGTCGCTTACGTGCGGAGAAGCGGCCGTGAAGGAGCTCACTGCGCGCTTCGATATCTCGCAGCCCGCGGTCTCGCAGCACCTCGCGACTTTGAAAGAGGCAGGGCTGGTCACTGCGCGCCGTGAGGGCCGCTCCGTCTACTATCGCGTGCAGCCGAGCGGCCTCAAGCCGCTCATCGACTGGATCGCGCATTACCGAGCATTCTGGATCGACCGTGTCGACCGCCTCGAACAATTGCTGGAGAAAATGGACGAATGACCGTCAGTGATAAGACTCAGCCTGGACAGACCGAAGCCCTTACCTTCGAGATTGATTTGCAGCATTCACCAGTGAAGGTGTGGCGCGCGATCACAGATCCTGTGCTGCTCAGCGAGTGGCTTTTGCCGGTGATCGATCTCAAGCTCGAATCCGGTGCGAGCTTCCTATTCAAGACCCAAGCCCATCCTGGTTGGGATGGCACGGTGCAGTGCCGCATGCTCGAGATCGAAGCGCAGCGGAAGCTCAGTTACGCCTGGGAAGTTCCCTTCCTTACCACCGTCGTGACCTTCACGCTCACGCCGACGGCCACAGGCACGCACCTAACGCTCGTGCAGTCGGGCTTCAAGCCGGACCAAAAGCAGAACTTTGGTGGCGCACGCTACGGCTGGAAGATGATGGGCGAGAAGCTCGTCGATCTGCTCGCGAAACTCTCCTGAATCAGTCAAAGTTCCCTGCCTTGCTCTGTGAACCGCCGGTGGTGTCGTCATGACTAAGAATAAGCCTTCCGAAACCCAGCATCCTGCAGATCGTCACGACATGATCCGCGTGCACGGCGCGCGCGAGAACAACCTCAAGAACGTCAGTCTCGAGCTGCCAAAGCGGCGCCTAACTGTGTTTACAGGCGTGTCGGGCTCGGGCAAGTCGTCGCTGGTGTTCGGCACCATCGCTGCCGAGTCGCAGCGCATGATCAACGAGACCTACAGCGCCTTCGTGCAGGGCTTCATGCCGAACTTGGGGCGGCCTGAGGTCGATTTTCTCTCAGGACTTACGACTGCGATTATCGTCGACCAAGAACGCATGGGTGCCAATGCACGCTCGACGGTGGGCACGGCCACCGATGCGAACGCGATTCTGCGCGTGTTGTTCAGCCGTCTTGGTAAGCCGCATATCGGCTCGTCCAACGCGTTCTCCTTCAACGTGCCGCAAGTGAGCGCCGTGGGCGAAATCACCATCGACAAGGGAGCCTCGAGCAAGACGGAAAAGCGCGTCTTTACACGCACAGGCGGCATGTGCGCGCGCTGCGAGGGCATGGGGCAGGTCAACGATATCGATCTGACGCAGCTCTACGACGACAAGAAGTCGCTCAGCGAAGGCGCGCTTACCATCCCGGGGTACGCCGCCGACGGCTGGTACGTGCGCATATTCTCGGAGTCAGGTTTCCTCGATCCCGAGAAGCCCATTCGTAAGTACACCAAGAAGGAGCTCCACGACTTTTTGCACAAGGAACCGGTCAAAGTGAAGGTGGCCGGTGCGAACATGACGTACGAGGGACTCATCCCGCGCATCCAAAAGTCGTTTCTGTCGAAGGATGTCGACGCGATGCAGCCGCATATTCGTGCTTTCGTGGAGCGCGCGGTCACATTCACCTCGTGTCCTGAGTGTCAGGGGACGCGCCTCAATGAGGCTGCGCGCTCCAGTAAGATCAAGGGCGTCAACATCGCCGACGCCTGCGCAATGCAAATAAGCGAGCTTGCCGAGTGGGTGCGCAATCTCAAGGAGTCACAGCTCGCGCCGCTACTCACGACGCTGCGGGGAACGCTTGATTCGCTTGTGGAGATTGGTCTTGGGTACCTGAGCCTCGACAGGCCTTCAGGCACGCTTTCTGGCGGCGAAGCCCAGCGCATCAAGATGATTCGCCACCTTGGATCGTCGCTTACGGACGTGACTTATGTCTTCGACGAGCCCACCGTGGGCCTGCATCCCCACGACATCAAGCGCATGAACGACTTGCTGTTGCAGCTACGGGACAAGGGCAACACCGTTCTGGTGGTTGAGCACAAGCCTGAGACCATTGCCATCGCCGATCACATCGTCGATCTCGGGCCCGGGGCCGGCAGCGCGGGTGGTGAAGTGGTGTTTGAAGGCAGCCTGGAGGGGTTGCGCAAAAGTGACACGCTCACCGGGCGCCATCTCAGTGACCGCACGCGTCTCAAGTCCGCGGTACGCAAAGCCTCAGGTGCGCTCAAGGTGCGTGGCGCCAAGTCGCACAATCTGCAGGGCGTGGATGTAGACATTCCGCTTGGCGTGCTGGTGGTGGTGACGGGAGTGGCGGGCTCGGGCAAGAGCTCGCTGATTCACGGCTCGGTGTCGAACCGCGAGGGCGTCGTGTCAGTCGATCAGACTGCGATTCGTGGCTCGCGCCGCAGTAACCCCGCCACGTACACAGGGCTACTCGATCCAATCCGCAATGCGTTCGCGAAGGCCAACGGCGTAAAGCCCGCGTTGTTCAGCGCCAACTCCGAAGGTGCGTGCCCGACCTGCAATGGTGCGGGCGTAATTTACAGCGACCTGGCGATGATGGCGGGTGTCAGCACAGTCTGCGAGGACTGCGAGGGTAAACGCTTTCAGGCTTCCGTGCTCGCGTATCGCCTCGGCGCGCTCAACATTGCCGAAGTACTCGACCTACCTGTGGCCGAAGCGCTCGCCTTCTTTGCTGAAGGCAAGACACGCATCCCCGCGGCACAGGCGATTTTGCAGCGCCTCGACGATGTGGGGCTCGGCTACGTACGGCTTGGCCAACCGCTCACCACGCTGTCGGGCGGAGAGCGTCAGCGGCTCAAGCTCGCAACGCACATGGGCACCGACGGCGGCGTTTACGTGCTCGATGAACCGACCACCGGGTTGCACCTGGCAGACCTTACGCAGTTACTTGGCTTACTCGACCGCCTGGTCGACGCCGGTAAGTCGGTAATTGTCATCGAACACCATCAGGCGGTGATGGCGCATGCGGATTGGATTATCGATCTCGGCCCAGGCGCCGGCCACGATGGTGGAAAAATCGTGTTCGAAGGCACGCCAGCGGAGCTCGTGAAGAAGCGCTCGACCCTGACCGGCAAGCACTTGGCCAGCTACGTGGCTGGGTAGACGCAAGCTCAAAATCGTGACTGGCCGGTTCGGTCGGCCCTGGAGCAGACGAATGAACATTCTATTGTGGGTCCTGCAGATCGTGCTCGCGTGGTTGTGTATCGCGGGTGGAGCGTTTCAGATCTTCAAGTTTGAAGACTTGCAGAAGGGCGTTGCCGCCATGCAAGCGCTGCCAAGGGGGCTGTGGGCCTTCCTCGGTGCCTTTGGGTGCGTGGCTGGCCTAGGCCTGATATTGCCCGGGCTGCTCGGCATGCGGGGCCTCACGGCCTACGCCGCCGCCGCGATGGTGGTGCACTCGCTCCTGATCAGCGCCTTCTATCTCTACTACGGTGACCGTTCGCCCCTGGGCTACACCGTGGCCATGGCAGCCCTCGCCGGGTTCATCGCCTACGGCAGGTTCGCGCTGCATCCGCTTTGAGGCGCGCCGACTCTCTGGGACCTTGCAGTCGTGGACAGACTAACGCGCATGTTCTCGGCGCGAACCCCTAAGCGGGAGTCGCGTGCTTGGTCGCTGGGGGGTACGATCGCCGCGATGATCGTCGTTTCGGGTACCAAGCGTTCGGGCACCTCCATGTGGATGCAGCTTCTCCATCGCGCCGGACTGCCGGTGATAGGAGATGCTTTCCCACGCGACTGGTCGGAGGTTTTGCGCGACGGAAATCAGGAAGGCTACTACGAGTCGCGGTTGCGCCGCGGTATCTATTGGGAGACCAACCCGGACCCAATTTCAGGCGTCTACATCAAGCCTGAAGAGGTGCGTCTGCATGGAGTGAAGGTCTTCATTACCGGCCTCACACGGACGGATTTAGCCTTCATTTGGCGTGTGATCGCCACGATTCGGCCGTGGCGGGAGTATGTGCATTCGGTTCGGCGGTTGTACGCCATCGAAGACGCAGCGCGTGCTGAGCGTGTGCGACGCGGGCAGCCTGGTGTCTCGCTCGTTCCGCCACCTCGTATGGCTCCCGCATACGAGTGGTGGTTCGAGAACTACCTCCTGTTCGGCGATGCTCTGCTCAGGCAGTACCCAATCCGCTTCGTGGCATACGATGCCGTGCTCGAGAATCCACATGCCGTGCTGAAGACCGTGTTTCACTGGCTCGGCACAGGTGACGCGGAGGCGGCAGCCAACCAAGTTAAGCCCTCGCTGCGTACCGCTCGACAAGCGACCCTACAGCCGCTCGAGCCCGACGAGGAACTGCCTGCCGTGGCTGCGGAGGCGGCCGATGAGCTCTACCGCACGATCTGCGAGGGGCGGCCCTTCGAAGCTGGGCTCATCCAGCGCATGAACGACGCCAACGACGCGATCGCGGATAGGGTCGAAGCGGCCCTCGAAGCGTTCAAGGGATGAGGGCGGGCCCTATTCGTCCCAGCCGCACAAGCGGGCCTTCGGTGCGTAAGTCGGGCATGGGTTGTCGTCGAAGAACGTGTCACAGGACAGCCGCGTGTAGCAGTTGAGCAGGTCGAGGACGGCTTCCGAGCACTCTTCGCTCATGTCCGACTTCTTGCCCCACAGGAATTGTATGCGCGTTTCGCAGGCGTCTACCGCGCTTACGCCTTTGTTGACCGCCTGACTTCGAAGCTTTGCCCGCCGGCCCTTGCTCTTCGACGCGCCGTAGGCGTAAGAGCTTGAGCCGGACCAGGAGCCGCCGCTGGTCCACCCAGATTCCTCCTCTTGTTCCTCGCAATCGGCTTCTCGAATGCAAAACGCCCGGATCTTGCGTTGGACCTCTTCCAGAGTGGGCCCGGATTGCGTGTCTTCGGCGCCATCCCCATCGTCACCACAGGCCCCCACGCTCAGGGCCGCGATGGCGACCAAAGGGAGCTTTCTCCGCACTATCGACATATTTAGTATCCTTTAGGAACCCGCCGGCAGACTAACACGGATCGCGTTCCGAACCCCAGCGCCTCCGCCGTGCGTGCCCGCTAGGTCTCTCCCTGCCCGGCGTTTCGGCAACACCTTTCCGGCCTGCTGATACCCCGTCTTGCTTGAAGCGACGGGGCCCTAGCGCGCACCCTCAGCTGCATATGCGGTCCACGTGGGCTCACACGGGACTGCGCGGTTGGCGAGCAGATTCTTCGCTTTGGCTTGATGAGGTGCCGTGATGTTGTCGAGAAATTTCAAGCTCTTGTTTGCGTCGTCGGTGGGTCTTCTACCGGCTTTTTTCGGCTGCGGCGACGACACCACGCCCGTAGCCGAACAAGTTGTCTTTCCGGGCACGGGGTCTGACGGCAGCGGTTTTGGTGACGGGGATTACGACGTAGGTCCCTTGCCGCCCGGCATGGGAGACGGCGACGGCAATGGGAGCGGCGACGGCAATGGGAGCGGCACCGGCACCGATGGTGGTACGGGCAGTGTCGGCGGTGGCGGCAGTGTGGAGATGGGCATGCTGCCCGAGGGCGAAGACTACAACGGCTGGACCTGGGTCGAGACACAGGGCTCCAAGTGTCGCGATGGCTCACCTGCGGGCTACTTCCATCGCGTGGGCGAGTCTGCAGACTTGGTGATCTTTCTCAACGGTGGTGGCGCCTGTGCGGATAAG
This sequence comes from uncultured Polyangiales bacterium, assembly GCA_964515685.1. GTDB lineage: Bacteria > Myxococcota_A > Polyangia > Polyangiales > DASUME01 > DASUME01. Next base: position 5,900 of record CAZEWA010000306.1, read on the forward strand.
TTTTTCTGCGGCCTCAATCCCGTGAATGTGAATCAGGATCTGCCCATCGAGCAGCTCTTGCACGGCGCGCCCGATCTCTTCTTCGGCGTGCGCACGCAGCGCCAAGCGCCGGTCGATGAAGGTATCTTCAAGCGCGATCCGAAAAATCCCGTGGGTGACTGGAGCATGGTGTTCGTCCCCTATTGCACGGGTGACATCCACTCCGGCATCCGCGAGAATGTGAGTATCCCCGATGTGCCGGGCATGCAGCAGTTTGTAGGTTACACGAACTTCGGCCTGTTTCTCGACAGCTTCGGGCCGGCCTTCACGGGCGCCAAGCAGGTCTTGCTCACGGGTTCGAGCGCGGGCGGTTTCGGCAGTCTCACCAACTTCGACCGCGTGCAGGAGTTTTTCAATCAACACGGCGGGGCGCAGGTGACGGCGATCACGGACTCAGGCGTGCCCATGCCTGACAAGTACATGGCGCCCTGTCTGCAGAAAAAATGGCGCACGTATTGGGGCATCGATCAGATTCCGGTGATGAA
>CAZEWA010000307.1:0-6423 GCA_964515685.1 uncultured Polyangiales bacterium
CAAACTCTCGCGTGTTTGCGTAGTATTGGTGGCCGCCGCCGAGGCTCTGCAGCTGAGGCGTTAGCTCGTGGACGGCTACATAGTGCTCGCCGCCATACTCGCGCGGCAACACGGCGGCATGCACATCCGCGCAGCGCGACAGTCGCGGTGGACCTTCGCCGTTCGCACGGCCCACACGCGTCGCGGCCGTTTTAGCGCGCAGGGACGCATCGAGACGCTGCACATACAGTTCGTTGCGCTTGTCGCTCGGCTTTTTATCGCGATAGGCGAGGACGAGACTCTGGCCGTCGTGGCTCAGGCTTGGCGCGGCTTCCGCGGCACTCGTTTGCAGGACTTTGATCGGGGCCTCACGGTCGCGTCGTATCCACACCTCAGAGCGCGGTTTCGGGTCGTTCGTGAGTTCGCTTTCCGACCAGATCGCGTAGTGGTGAGCGCCCTCGATGAACGAGGAAGGCTGCGAGGCCACGCGCGAGCTGGCAGAGAGCACTTCCTGGTGCGTCAGCTTGAGGGACTCAGGTTCAATGCTGGCGCTGCGCACGATGAGTTGGTGCAGCTGTCCCTCGTGGTACACGAGCTCGAGCGTGCGTCCGAGTGAGGTGAGTGCCGCGCCACGGCCGTCGCGTCCGATAGGTCCCAGTAACAGAGAGCCCGTTACACGGTTTGTGTCGTCAAAGCGGTAGACAACCAGCTCGCCCTCGTCGCCTTCCTCGCCCGTGGTTTGAGGGCGTGAGCACGCGAGGAAGAGGCTCCCCTGTAAAAACAGCGCATCCATGCCGCCGCCGCAGCGCTCAATCAGCCGTGTTTTGGGCGAAACTGGAACACCCGCCGCGTCGAGCGAGCGAGACCAGACGCCACCTTTGTCGGACCAGAGCGCGCGTAGGCTTTGCTCGTCTTCCTGCAGCAGCTTGAGCGCGTCGAAGCGGAGGCCCGGCTCTTCCGAGATGGACGCGCTCTTCTCGAGGGTGCACGCGGATGTGACGACCTCGGGCGCGCAGGCACTCGCGCAAAGGGCTGTGGTGAGCCCTAGGAGGCTGAAGCGACGAAACGAAGGCAAGACAGCCTCACACAAAAAAGAGAGGGTTGTGCGGGCTAGAGCGCTCCGCGACGGGTCAAGAGTGCGACGATGGCCGAGCGTCGTGCCTCGAGCTCTGGTGGATCCTTCACGGGCAAGAAGCGCCCATCTTCCCCTTCGCGCGCGACGCCTATCACGTTGCAAGGTAAGAACGCCGTCAGCTCGCCCACCAGGCGTTCGAACTGAACGGCTTTCTGTCCATCGACTTCTTTTGTCACGGCAAACCAGCTCAAATCGAAGTCTCGGTCGATGGCCGCTCGATCGATGACGAAGGTGTTCGTGTTGAACACCGGGATGCTGTCTTGATCGAATTCAGGCGGAAAGCGAAAACCTTCGACGATTTGCAGCACGTCGTCGACGCGTGCAGGGGCGCCTCCCTTGTCGCCCTTTGCCTTGTCGGCAGCCTCGACGCTGATGCTCTTTCCGCTCTCGATGTGGGCGCCGATAATCGCCGGGTCGAGCGTGGCCGCGAGGTTGTCGACATTCGACATGTAGAGGTAGCGGACGCCTCGCTTACCTAGCGTCTCCAAGACGTTCGAACGCCGCAGCGCAAAAGACAGATCGCCGTGCCCCGGCGCGTAGGGTGACACGTTGCCTTCGCGGTCGCGGAACAGCGAGCCATCGGGCAAAAGTCGCAAGGAGATGAACTGGGAGAAGGCCTCCACGGGCGTCTTCTCATTTGACGCGGCCTTGGCCATGCGCGTCACATCGACGTCGGTGGCAAAGCTGGTCATCAAGTAGACCGGAACGGATCCGTGGCAGCGCTCTGCGCAGGCACGGATATCGGAGAGTTTCAGGTCGAGGAAGGTCTTACCCTGGGCGACCTCCACGGCGGCCTTCACAACGCCGCCAAAGCGCGTGGCCATGCCTCCGGAAAGCACGACGGCTGCGACTTCCCCGCGCTGTATCGCGGCCTGTCCGAGCGTGTAGAGCGCTTGCCGCGCTTCGGTTCCGGGCTGTGGAATCGAGCGGATGTCGCCCTCGTGGGGCGCCTCGACCTTAGCAATCAGGCGATTTTGGCGGTCCCCTGCCTCGCCTCGTGCGAGCCGTTCCCGTAGGCGCTCGAAGGTTGCGCGCTCAAACCCGTACTGGTCGAGTAGTTGAATCGTGCCAGCGCTGAGCGCCAAATCGTGCCACCGCGGGTCATTCATCTGCCGGTCCCTCCCAAGAGTCGAGCCAGCAGTGTAGCAGTGCGGGCCACGGGGAGACGAAGGGGATGTGGGGCACCACACTTTAGGCTGTCTCGTGCCTGCCTGTCGGGGCGTTAGCAGGTATCTTCACGGCATGGCGTGGTTCGACAGTGTCTCCGGTCATCTTTGGACGATGGCTCCCGCGGTTCAGGCGCGGCTCAGGCCTGCGCAGGTCCCAGCGGGGGAGCCCTTTGAAGTCTCCATTCCAGATGCCGATGTGGGTGTGGTCCGGGTCACGGGAGTGTTGCGCCGCGTCGGGCAGAAGTCGCCTTTGCTCGTGATTGTGCACGGGCTCGGAGGCTCGATAGCGTCGCCTTACATGATTCGCTTGGCGCGGCTGGCGGAGGCTGCCCAGGCGAGCACGCTGCTTCTCAATCTGCGTGGAGCAAACCGAAGTGGTGACGACATCTACCACGCAGGACTTATCACCGACCTGGTAAGCGCGCTGCAAAGTCCCGTGCTGGCCGAGTTCCAACAAATCGCCTTGCTTGGCTGCTCCATGGGCGGGCACATGGCATTGCGGTTCTGTCTCGCGCCTAGCGACGCTCGCGTTCGCGCGGTGGGTGCGCTGTGTTCGCCCGTGGACTTGGAACAAGGCTGCGCGGATATCGATGTCCCCGCGCGCTCGCTGTATCGCGAACACGTGTTGACCGGACTCAAGCAGATGTACGCCCAGGCCCATGCACGAATGCGCGTAAAAACGCCGCTCGAGGCCGTACAGGCCGTGCAAACCCTGCGCGGTTGGGACGAGCTGGCTGTGGTGCCGCGGTTCGGTTTTCCCAGTGTGGAAGCGTATTGGCAGGCGACGCAGGTTGCGCCCCATCTCCGGGGGCTCGCCTTACCCACGCGCATCGTCATAGCAAAGAGCGATCCGATGGTGCTCGCGTCGACCAGTCAGCGCCACATGACCAACCTGCCGAAGCACGTTCAGGTGCAAGCCGTTTCCGGGGGGCATCTGGGCTTTCCTCCGATGAGCAGGACCGAGCGAGAGCTCGTGGAGTGGCTCGTAAAAACCGCCCAAGCCTGACGAAACGCTGTGGCTGCGTCGCCAGACGCGGGATGCCCGGGCGTCCCGAACCAAGAAGGTGTTGCACCAGAAGTAGGCCGCCTCGACGCCGATCCGGGCTACTTCTTTGTGGAACACCTTCTAAGCGGGGACGGAAATGCGCGCTGCTGAACCGAATCGACCCTTTCATGTCGCGCTCGCGCTGGCTGGCAGGCCCGTGCTCCTGATCGGAGGAGGGGAAGAATCACAGGACAAGCTGCCCAAACTCCTGGCGGCAGGCGCCAAGGTCACGCTGGTCGCGAAGGAGGTCACCGAGGCCCTTGCGCGTGCGGCCAAGCGCGGCGAGTTCACTTGGTATGCGAGGGCGTTTCACCCGACTGACCTTGTCGGCGCGCAGTTGGTTTTGCTTACCGATTTGGACGCGGAGCTCGCGTCACGGCTGCGTTCCTTGAAGGCTGTGTACCCGTTCTGGTTGGGTGCGGTGGATCAGCCCACATATTCCGACCTGTTTCTGGTTTCGAGCTTGGCCCGAGGGCCGGTGCAAGTGGCCGTATCTACAGGCGGACAGGCCCCGCTGCTCGCGAGACGTTTGCGCCAGGCGTTCGAGGTCGGATTCGATGCGCAGTTTGCTGACTTTGCACGCAAGTTTGCAGCCTTACGCGCACGCCTCCGCGCACTGCCTAAAGAACAGCGCAAGGAACAGCTTTCGGCCGCACTGAACGGGTTCGCAATAGAACTGCGCGTAAGCTACCCTGCAGGAAATCCGTTAGGCGAAGACCTTCCCGACGGTGCCGACCGCCTTCCGTAGTATTTGAGGTCGTCGCGGCATCAGATTTCAGCAAGGTGCATTGAGGGCGGAACGACGTGGGCGAAACCAGCGGCTCCCAGCAGAAGAAAAAGCGACCTCCGGGCCAGGAAGCTGGCTTCGGTGGAGTCGTGGATTTTCTGCGCGGGATACCTGGGCGCCTGAAGCGTCCAGAGAGCCTGCTCATGTTGCTGGCGATGCTCGCCTCCTTGGGGGCGCACATGCCACCCTGGGTGGGTCTCGGGGCGTTGGTGGACTACTTCGACAAGGCCGAACGCGAGAAGCAGAAGCACGCCGCGCTACCGCCTGCGGAGATTTCGTTCGATATCGACGAGACGCCGAAGGCTGAAAAAGAGCCTGAGCCCGAGAAGCTCAAGCCCCGAGCTGAGAAGCCGAAGCCTGAGCCAGAGAAAAAGCAGCCGGAGCCTGTGGCACCGCCGCCCGAGCCGAAGAAGGAGGTCGCGCTGCAGCTCAAGCCTGAGCAGGCTCCCCCTCCGCCTGAGCCACAGCCCACCCAGCGTCGCAAGCAAAGCATCACGCAGAAGAGCGACGATCCGGATGTGGAGCCGCCGCCGGATGCCAAGTATCTGGCGGATGAGAGTCGGCGCGTCGAAGAAGAAACTGTGGCGTCGATCACCGACCTGCATCGGGACGATCCCGAGCCGAATAACGCAGCACCCCAAGCCGCAGGTCCGGAAGAGTCCGGCGACAGTCTGCGTGAGGAAAAGGGTGCAGCCAAGGGCGTCGAGCAAAGCGACGACACGAAGAAAATTGCAGCAGTCTCGAAGAGCGACAACAAGCCCGAGAAACAGCCGCCTCAGCAGGTGCCCGCGCAACCTTCGCAGCAGCCCGACAACAAGCCATCGCGCCCTTCCAAGAGCGCAGTCACGCAGCAACAAGAGGTCATCGCCGAGCCTACGGTGGTGCACGACCCGATGGGTTCGTTTGTGCTCGCGCCTTCGAGGGCAGGTCAGGCCGGGCGTGAAGGCCAGGCGGCCGCGGCCGGAAACGCGAAGAAAATCAAAGTGAGCTGGAGTGCGTTCGAGGCCACGTTCGGTGCCGAGCAGCTCGCCCAGGACAGGCTTCCCAAGGAAGCCAAGCGGCGTGGTGCGGGGCGCGAGAAGCGCTGGGAGGAATTCCGCGCGGCTATCGAAAACTACATCGTGGGCGCCAAGCCCGGCAACACCACGGCACTCAATGCTGCAGCCGACCCGTTCGCAGCGTATTTGGCGGCCTTCCACCGCAATTTGCACGCGGAGTTCGCGCACGAATTCTTGGCGAGTCTTCCCGCGCTCGGCGAGCTCGCAGACTTCAATCTCGTGACCAAGATTGAAATCGTGGTGAACCCGGACGGTTCGCTCGACCGCGTGGGCGTGGTGAAGTCGAGCGGCAACATGATGTACGACTTCGGGGCATTCAACGCGGTGCAACGAGGCGCGCCGTACCCTGCACCGCCCGAGAAGATTCGCTCGCCCGATGGTCGTGTGTACATCGTGTGGGCGTTGCACCGCGACGAGAGCCAATGCGGCACGTGGAATGCGGAGCCACACATCCTCAAGAATCCGCCGCGTTCGCCCAAAGATCCCAAGCCCGACAACGTGTCGCCCTATCGGCCCGCCACGCCGGGCTCGGATCCGTCCGACGCAAAGCAAGGGCGAGCGCCTGAGCGTCAGGCGCCACCCGTGATGGCCATGCAGCGCAAGAACCACGCAGGCTGAAGTTCTCGTGGACGTGTTGAAGGCTCGACTGTGGCAGCGTGCCCAGGAACTTGGGTTTCATCGCATGGGCGTGGCGCGCGCGGAGGCGTTGTCTGTCGAAGGCGAACGGCTACGCGCATGGCTTGCTGCAGGTAGACACGGCGGTATGGGATACATGGAGGATTCGGCCGAGGTACGAATCGATCCAACGCATCCCGACATGCTGCGCAGCGCGTGTAGTGTGGTGGTGTTTGCGACCTCCTTCGCACGGCCAGAAGCGCCGAGCGGCATGCCCCCAGGCCGTGTGGCGCGCTACGCACAAGGGCGCGACTACCACAACGTCTTGCAGAAACGCAGTCGCAAGCTCGCGGCGTTCCTGCGCGAGCAGGGATTTGTCGCGCGCATGGGAGTCGACAGTCTGCCACTTTACGAGCGGGCCTGGGCCGAACGTGCGGGCGTGGGATTCATCGGGAAAAACTGCTGTCTCATCGTGCCCGGCCTCGGCTCCCACGTGTTTCTTTCCGTCGTGTTGACCAGCGCGGAGCTGCCGGTCGACGAGAAAATGAAGGAGCGTTGTGGCGAGTGCACGCGTTGCTTGGACGCCTGCCCCACCGAGGCATTTGTGGGCAGTCGCCAGCTCGATGCGCGGCGCT
>CAZEWA010000308.1:0-6397 GCA_964515685.1 uncultured Polyangiales bacterium
ACGGGCACGGGCACGGGCACGCTTACGACCCAGAAAATAGGGACAGGCCCTAGATTGCGCGGCAGAGCACGAACCAGTTGTCCGCTTCTTTACCCTTCCGGATCGCGCGGCCGATGCTCACATGGCTCGACACCGCGCGCAGGGCGTCGACCATGTCGGCGTAGACGAAACGGCTCAAGCGCGCGTGGTTCGAGAGCATCGCGGGCCAGTTTTCTGGCTTGCCGCTCGGCGCGCGGGTGTAGTCAACCATGACTTCGTCGCCCTGCGCATAGGCCACGTAGTAGCCCGGGCCTACGAAGGTCTCGACGAAATCGCCGCTGCGGTTGTAGCCCCAAAGTTCCTGCGCGTCGGCTGTGGGCCGGCAGAAGACCTTTGCGAACTGCGAGAACAGGGCGAGCGAGTTCTTCCCGTTGTGTTGCACTTCGTGCATGGGCGCGACGGAGGTCGGAACGATGTCGTTGAGCGTGAGCTTGAAGGCCCCCTTGGCGGCGTCGAACAGCTGCGCCTGCGCCTTGCCAGACAGAGATCGGATGGCACGCAGACGCTCGCCGTGACTCTGTGCGTCGAGCGCGGCACGAATCTCTTTCAAGTCGAAGCTGCCCTTGCGCAGCGTGGAATCGAGGTCGAGGGAACCAGACTTGAGGGCTTCACTCTGCTGCGGCATGGGCCGTCTCCTGAACAGGTTGCGTAGTTTTGGTGAGCTTGATGCGAGAGGCGACGATCATGGCGAGGGCCATGATGGCGACTTGTGGATTCACGCCGACGGCGCTGGGAAAGAGACTTGCATCTGCGACATAGCAGCCTGGAAGATCCCAGAGTTGGCCGCTCGGGTCCACCACCGATTGCTCGGGCCGCGAACCTATTTGCGCTGTGCCCATCAGATGCACCGTGAACATGTCGAGCGAGCTCTTCTTGATGGTCTTGGTCGAGATATTTTTGAGTTCATCGACCGAATGCGCGAGATGCATGTGGGCGAATGGCAGCAGGACTTTTGTCGCTCCCATCGCGAAGTGCAGCTCCGCCAGGCGTTTTGTGCCCTCGAGCAAGCGTTCGTGATCGTAGTCGGTGAGGCTGTAGCGTGCGCCTCCGAGCCCAAACGGAGCCCGCTGCACGCTGCCTGTGGTGGAGTCCTCGATCAAAACGCCTGTGAGCGCCATGCGGTTGTAGTCGGTGAGCAACTCCCAGGCTTCTTTGCCGTGGAAAGGTAGCTGTGAAGCGAGCGCTCCTGGCGGGACCATGTTCTCGGCGAGCTTGATGCCACGGGCCTCGAACTCGCGGATTTGGCCGGCCTGGCTCACGCCCTTCCAGCCGCGCAGCTCGAAGGGATACACGGCCAAGACTTTGACATTGGGATGGCAGGTGAAGTTTTTGCCCAAAAGTTTGCTCGGGCGTCCGAGCCTGTGCGCCTGGAGCAGGAGAGGTGTTTGCACGGCTCCACAGGCGATGACCACGGCGCGACCGCGCACGCTTACCGTGCGAGCACCTCCGCGGGTTTTGCGGTCGATCGACACACCTTCCACGCCGACGCAGCGGCCCTTCTCGATGAGTAAGCGCGCGACGCGAACTTCCGTGAGGCAGCGCGCGCCGTGGGCAAAGGCGCGTGGCAAATAGCTGACGAGCGTGGACTGCTTGGCCCCCGTGGGACACCCGAGTACGCAGTTGTTGGCGCCGACGCAGCCGTGCTGATTGCGGTGATTGTGTAGGTACGACCAGCCGAGCTTCTCGGCGCCTTCGCGCATGATGCGGCTGTCTTCACCGATGGATTCGGCAAGCTGGGGGCGGGCCGAGATGTCGGTCTCGACGCGCTCGAACAACGGCTCGAGGGCCTTTGCCGAAAGCTCCGAAAGCCCACTTTTCTCGGCCCAATGTGCGGCCACGCGCTCCGGTGCACGCCAGGTCATGCCGCCGTTGATCGTGGTGCTTCCGCCCACGCAGCGCCCCTCGATGAAGGGGATGGGCGGCGCTCCCATGATCACGGTGGCGCTGGCGTCGCGGTACAAGCGCGGTACGGATTCGGTGACGTAGGGGTTGAAGCTCGACGTGCCGTGGTGCGCGCCCTCTTCGACGAACAGCACGCTGTAGCCGGCCTCGGCGAGCTGAGCGCCCACCACGGAGCCTCCCGCGCCCGTCCCCACCACCACGACGTCGGCATCGAACGTGCGCTCGCGTTCGTAGTCTTCGTAGCGCAACATCATGACAATACCTCGAGCGAGAGCTTCCGGCGTGTGCCGGTCTGGTCAAGGGACGTAAGCTCTTCGAGCAACGCCATGCGGCGCTCGGTGCGCTCGCGAATGAAGGCGCGTGGCTCGTAGTCGAGGGCTGCGTGGATTTCGTCTTGGTCGAAGTACGCAGAGAGCACGATGGCCTTGGGGGCGAGCATCATCAGGCGCAAGGGCATAAGACGGCTTTGCGCGACGCAGGCGAGCGTGTAGCTGGCTTCTGTGTGCGTCAGCTTCGACAGGCGTGAGAGTGCGCGAAAACGCCAGATAGGCGACCAGAATAATGCGTGCAGCAAGAGCACGAAGCCGAGGCGCAGCGCAGCTGGCATGTACTGCATCATGCGGCGTACTTGGCGTGCGACGCGCGCTTCGATGTCGGCCGGACGCGGCGCGGGGGCAGGCGGCAACAGTGCCCACACCACGGTCTGTAAAGCTCGTTCGCTTGCGCGCGACAGAGGCACAGGATCTGCCAGGCACCAGCCATCTTGGGGGTGGCGCTCTACGAGAGGTGCACGGGGCGCTTCATGGTGTTGTTGTGCAGGCGCGCTCATGGCGTGGCTCCTTGGCAAGCGGGAGTTGGTTCGAGCAGCGGCGAAAGCAGGGCCGTGACTCGCACGTCGATGGCGTCGTAGTGCGCGCGCATCAGCCGCACGGCCTCTTGCTTGTTGCGTGCGATGCACGCCGTCAGGAGCTGCGATGCGAAGCTCGACAGACTGGGCTCAAACACCACGAGCGTCGGCCAGCGCTGCTGCACTTCACGCGTCAGTTCAAGCAAGGGACGCGATAACCAGCGCACGATCTGATCGTGCGTGCCTTCGACGAGTGCCTCGTACATGCGGGCTTCGGCGAGAATCAGCGCCTGCGGATCACGGGACATTTCTGCGGCGCGCACATCGCGCAGGGCGTCTTCCACTGGGGGCAGATCCGCAACGGTAAAGCGCTCCACGAAGCGCTCGAGCGCAAACGCCAGCACACGCTTGCGCGGTTCCAGTACGTTGAGCATCAGCTCGGCCTTTTCGCCCACGTCTCTGCCGACAGCGAGAAAGGGCGCGACGAGATCGAGCCCGCCCGTGCGCCGAAAGTCGGCGACCGTGACCCCCTGTCCGTGGCGGACGGTGACGAGCCCCGACTGCTCGAGCCGCCTTATCGCCTCACGCAACGTGTTGCGGTTGGTGTCGTAGCGCTCTGCGAGCTCGCGCTCGCCCGGCAGGCGCGTTCCACGCGGCCATTCGTCGCTCAGGATGCGCGTGCGGAGCGCCTCGTAGAGCTCCTCCATGCGCGGCTGGCTACGTTCGTCGCCGCTGTCTGCTTTGGAAAGGGGGATCGCCATCTGGTTGAACCACTATGCCTCTTTGGCGAATGTGGTTCAACCAGTTTTGCAACATCCTGTAAATAATTGAAATTATGATAAATATTGGTTGGCCAGGCCAGAGCTGTAGCGCTGCTTACGCGTTTCAGCGGAACTTGTAGCCGAAGCCGACCATGTGCCGGTAGAGCCCGTGGTCGCGGTAGTAAAGTCGGTTGGACCCGTACTGTGCGCCCGCGTTGATCAGCATCGTGAAGAACATCTTGCGCCACAGGGCCTCGAGGCCGAGCGTGACCCACGTGGCACCGGCGAAATCATTGACGGCCCAGTTAGCATCGCGGTTTTTGCGGTTGAGGAGACCCAACTGTTGCTCGATGCCGACGATCAGCTTGAACAGCTTGGGCAGGGCGATGTCGGTGACGAAGCCGAGGTTCAAGCCGAGCCCGATGTTGCGCGTGCCGCATCCCCGCCGACCGCGAAAGTTGTTGTTGTTCCAGCCATCCCAGCCATCCCAGTCATCCCAGTGACACGCCTTGCCCACGTGAAAGTAGGGGCCGACTTTTAGGGCGCCGTTGGCCTTGGCCCAGCGCGCGAGCAAAAACCGAAAGGGCGCGCGCGCGTCGATGCCGACGGACTGACCCCACCCAGGGAGCTCGTCGTGCCCGAAGGTGGGCATGCCGAGCTCGATGCCGAAATCCTGCGTGCTGCCGCCTGTGTAGAAGCTTCCGCGCAGGGCCGCGAAGCCAATCTCGCCCAAGATGGCGCTACCGTTGATGGGCGTTCCGCCGTGCACGGTGGGCGTGGACGTGGAGGGGACAGGTACCTGTGCAGAGGCAGAGGAAGAAAAGCCAAGTGCGATGGCTGCGGTCACAGCAAGCCAGGTCGTGTAGCGCTCTATCGTCTTGTTCATGGAGGTTTTCCCCTGTGTCTCGTGTCGAAAGCGCGAACAGGTGTGCGCCCTGTTGCGGCATGGTGCAGGCACAAAACGGCACGCAAATGCACCCCAACGCACACGAGAGCTACGCTCCAGCGACCCTCCGCGCAATCGAAACTCAGCGGATTTGAGCTGAAATCGTTCTTATTGTCGCTTGCCAGTCGCGGAAAACTACATCTGCGTGCACGCGTGCGATGACTGGCCCGTTCGAGTGCGGCTACGGGATGCAAACCTTTTTCTTCTGCATTCAGTTCGAGCGAGGTTGCCTTACGCAACTCAGTCAAGGCTCGCCATAAAAGCGCACAAGTTCTGCGTATAGGTCGGGTAGTGCGCGCTGCAGCTCCTGAGGGCGTTCGAAAAAAGTTTCGGTGGCCACCGCGAAAAACTCCGCCTCGTTGGTGGCCGCGTAGCCGTCTAACACCCGATTTTCAGGCGCGCGATTTTGTTTGAGGCGCAGGTAGTGCTCACTCATGACGAGCGCCCAGGGCCGGTAGTCTCCGCGCGCATGCAGGGCAGGGGTTCCGTCGAAGGAGCCGTCGCTGCGGTCGAGCACGTGCGCCATCTCGTGCAGCGCTGTGTCGTGGCCGTCGCGTGGCTTCGCAAGGCCTGCGAGCACGGAATCCCATGGCGAGCACGACCGTGCCCCAGGCATGAGCTTCACCGAGGAAGACGGTTTCGTCCTTGGGGCGCCGATAGGCGGAAGGGTAGACGACGATTTCCTGCAGACGGTTGTAGCGGTCGATGTCGAGGTTGAGCACCAGACGCACGGCACACGCCGCGATGACCACTCGGACGGTGTCGTCGATCTCGAGGCCGCCCGCGCCTATGAAGGTCTTCTCCGCGATGAAGATCTGCGTGTAGCGTTCAAATGTGGTGCGGCGCTCGGGCGAGAGCTTCGCGTAGAAGGGGGCATGCTCGCTGAGCACTGCGCGCCACGCAGGAGGAAAGGGCTGCGCGGTCAGCTGTTTACGGCGACGACTGCGGAAAAAGGAAAACATGCGGAGCCTGCGTGCGGGTGCGAGATGCGACCGCGAGAAGCATAGGCGACTTAGAGAGAGTCGCTCGGCGCGGAGCCCTGGCTTACCGGAGTGACCTGCCCAGCGAGTGCTTGCTCTTGACGGCAGGTCATGATGAATTCTTGCACCTTGTGCTTGTCTTCATCGGAGAGTTCCCAGTCGGTTTGGCCGAAGCGGAACGTGGTCTTGGTGCTACCCGCCATCTTGACGAGGTCGGGGGCAGCAAAGCGTGCCTCGATGGTGCGGGAACTCGCCGTAGTGCTGCTGACGTGCTGCATCGGAATGAGTTCGCCGTCCACAGCGAGCTTTGCCTCGCAGTTTGCGCAAGGGGTGTGCAGTGTCGCTTTAATGCGCACCTCGTCGGGTGAAGCGATAGGCAATGCGGAGATAGTGATGGTGCCTTCGATGCGCCGGAATACGGTCTGAACCGCTCGGTTACCCTGCTGGCTTTCGCCAGTCTTGATGCCGGTTTCTGCGGACGAGCTTGCGGCCGGTGCGCGGCGCGTACTTACTGTTTCTGGCGCGACTCGTTCGGAATCTTTGATGCATTGGCTGCCACAGATGTAGGTGGCGACGTGGCCGCAGCCCCTGACGCGCGTCACGTTTGGCGATAGCCGCTTCATCAGCACGTTTGGACAGTTGTACTCAGCCATGAAGCGGTTCGTCGCGCGGTTCGAGGGCGAAGATATGCAGCCTGCGGTCATGGAGGCGGCGGTCGTCATGCTGAACAGGAAGCCGAGGCGTCGCGTGAGCGCGGCTCGCGCGTGGCGGGGAGGTAAAAGAGCGTCTCTCACGGACCTAGTTTAGGCTGTTTGCAGGAGAATCGCTGGGGATTTTGGACCTGCAAGCTACAAAATAGATCGCTCAGGGTGATGGGAATTGTGGGAGGGCGTGGGCGAGGACGACCGCGCGTGGTAGGGAG
>CAZEWA010000309.1:0-6364 GCA_964515685.1 uncultured Polyangiales bacterium
CAGGAGTTCGCAGCGCTTGCCCTGCACGTCATCGACAACAACTACCTCAACGGTGAAGTCATCCGGCTGGATGGCGGTTTGCGCATGGGCTTCAAGTAAGCGGCAAGAGTCGTTACGCGTAGTATGCTGAGTGGCCTATGGGCCTTCCTCGTACGCGCGCAAAGCTGTCGGTCAACATCAACAAGTACGCGCTTTTGCGCAACTCGCGCGGTCACGATGCTCCCCACTTGCTCGAGGTCGTCGACACTTGTCTACGTGCTGGCGCGCACGGCATCACGGTCCACCCGCGAGCAGATCAAAGGCACATTCGCTTCGATGACGTGCCCTGGGTAAGCGAGCACTTGCGCGCGCACTGGCCCGGCATCGAATACAACATCGAGTGTGAGCCCTCCGCTGCGTTGCTCGAACTTGTATGCCGCGTGAAGCCGGACCAATGCACGCTCGTGCCGGTTCGGCCGGGCGAGGTCACGTCGGACCACGGCTTTCGTGATTCCGATGTGCACACGCTGATTCCCTTCGTGCGTACGCTCAAGCAGCACGGGATTCGTGTCAGCTTGTTCGTGGACTGTGATCCGAAGGAAGTGCGCGCGCTGCAGGCCACCGGCGCGGACCGCGTGGAGCTCTACACGGGCCCCTTTGCTTGGGCATTCGGTGAGGACGAGCAAACCGCACGTACCCAAGAACTCTATGCGGCTGCGGCTGCTGCAGCGGACGTGGGGCTCGGACTCAACGCGGGCCACGACCTCGACCGACACAACCTTACGCTACTGCGCGACCTGCCCAATCTTGCCGAGGTGAGCATCGGGCATGCGCAGATTTGTCGCGCGCTCGAGGTAGGCACCCAGACTTCGGTGCAGGAGCTTTTGAGCGCGCTGGGACATGGTTTTCAGTGAAGCCCGCTGGTTCGACTCATGGGGTGGGATTGACGGGGGTGTTGGCGAGGAGCGTCGCACACTCGTCGGCAAGCTCTCCTGACGTCTCGCTGGCGAAGCCGACTTCCCAGGTGCCTTCGCCTCCGGGCGCATTAGCCGCCATGCTCTGCAGCTCCTTGACGCTCCATTGACCGTCCGCGAGCTTGGGAGGATCTTCGGTCAAGTAGAGGCTGGTGAGTGGGCCTTCGAACTCCCAGTTCCAGTCGCTCCCAAACAATTTGTAATATCCGCGCAGTCGTCCTTCGAAGACGCGAGTGCTGCAGTCGAGCGTGCCCTGCACAACTGCGACGAACGGATGATCGCCGAAAAGACCACCGACTGCGCGCGCTGTGCCTACGATGCAGCCATCGCCCACCTTGTACTCGACGAATTCGCCTTCCGTGTCGCCGACTTGCTCTTCGATGGTCAGCGCAAGACCCGGGCGTGTGCTGTCGCCGAAAGCTTCGATTGAAACCGGCAGAACCGAGCCTGCGCCGAAGTCGGCTACGCCCGGCCAGTAGGTGCCTTCGAACGTCCCGGTATAATAGCCGGCCTTGCAAGGAGTTTTGTTCGGGGGCAGGGAAGGGTCGACCTGGGGTGCACAGGGGCCACATTCTCCCCACTTCGCGTCCTCGTAGCAGTACTGCGTTCCGGTGCTGCCATTGCCGCAAGAGCAGTCCTGGCTGATATCGGTGCCGTAGGTACAGGATGACACATCGCCGTCTCCGTCACCGCCTACGGAATCAGGAGGGGGCAAAGGCGCTCCAGACGTTGCAGGCGCCTCTTCGGCGCAGCCGACTAGGGGCAGCGCCAAGGCACCCAATAAGATGAAGCTATGTGTCCGCATTCCGTATGCCTCCAGTACGACTAGTGTGCACATCTAAGCACGTTCATGCACCGCTCCGTTGACCCATGGCACGAACAACTTGACCGATTGGCCCCGTTGAACCCCAGTGTGGGTTGGCCTACCGGGCTACCCCGTGTTGCGCCTTTCCGCTAAGCTCGCTCAGGGGAGGGAACGTGACGGAGCTGTATCCAAAGCCACCCTGGCGAACCCACGGCAGCGGCTTAGCTATTCCCTGCATCGTTTCGGCACGGCATGTCAACGTGCCTGACGAGTTTCGCGTGCTTCAGACGGCCGGCCACACCCTCGGGTTGCTCGTGTACCTCGAGTATCAGGATCCGTCGCCGATGCCACACCGGGAGCTGATGTGGTTGAGCGCGATCGTGCGTTGTTCGGACCCAAGCTACGACGTGCCGCGGCTCGGTCCGATGTACTACGCGGCGCGTTCCTACGTCGACCGGGCGGAGCCGATGGCGGCAGGGCGCAGGGAATGGGGCATCCCCAAGTCCATGGCGCAGTTTCATCGCTTGGGAAATCGCATCGAAGTGGAAGCCGAGGACGGGACGCAGGTGGCGTTCTCCTGGAAGCCGCGCGGATTCACCTTTCCGGCGCCCACCAACATCACGACGCTCCAGAACGGGTTCGGACGCGTGGTGTGCTTTCAAGCCCAAGGGCATGCGCGTGCGCAGCTGGCAACCTATCGCCTCGAGAGCTTCGCCTCGGACCATCCGGACTGGAGAAGTTTTGCATCTGGGCTCGTATTGCCGGGGCTCGCGACCTACATGAAGAGCTTTGATAGCGTGGTCAAAGCACCGTGGGCTCTGCCTCGAAGACTGGATTCGATTGCACCCGCTCCCTCGATGGTATGAGCTACCGCGACTTGTTCGGCTTACACTGGGCTTACTTTTGCAGCGAGGCAGCGCGACATGGGCTCGGATGAGAGCGGTCGGTTAGTTCACGGGCGCTACGAGTTGTTGGAGCTCGCGGGCGATGGCGGAATGGCGCAGGTGTATCGAGCGGTCACGCGTGGGGCTGCTGGATTCCAGCGCCCCGTGGCCATCAAGCGTGTGCACGACCATCTCGCAGGTAACACCGAGTTCGTGCGCATGTTCATCGAGGAAGCCAGGGTTTGCTCGGAGCTCGACCACGGCAACGTCGTGCAAGTGCATGATTTCGGCGTGGACGGCAGCGGCTATTACCTGGTGATGGAGTGGGTGGATGGGGTTCACCTCGGCCAGTACACGCAGTTCTTTCAGAGCAAGAAAGAGCTTGTACCTTGGTCCTACGCCACGGCCATCCTTGCGCAGGTGCTGCAGGGCCTTGCTGCTGCCCACGAACGAGTGGACGCGCAAGGCGAGCTTTCCCCCATAATTCACCGCGACCTGACGCCTCACAACATTCTCGTCAGTGTGTCGGGTGTCGCAAAGCTCACGGATTTTGGGCTCGCTCGCGCCATGGATCGGGCGCGCATGACAAGCCCTGACGTCGTCAAAGGCAAGCTCAGCTACCTTGCACCGGAGCTCGCGCAGGGGCGGCCCGCAGGAGTGCGAAGCGACCTGTATGCAGCGGGCATCGTGCTCTGGGAAACGCTTACCGGTGAGCGGTTGTATTGGGCAGACACAGATGCCGAGCGCATTCGCAAGGTCCGTGAGGCCGAGGTGCCTGCTCTTGCCGAGCGTCGCAAGGATCTGCCGCAGGCACTGATAGCCGCCGTGGAGCGCGCGCTGTGTCGCGATCCAGAAGCGCGCTTCGGAAGCGCAGACGAAATGAGCCAGGCCCTGATGCGCGTGCTCGGGGATACACCCGTGAGTGCGCGCGAGCTGGGACAAGCCGTCCTCGATGCGCGGGTGGCCAATGGTTTGCCTGCGCGAAGCCAGCGCCCGCCGCCGATACCGGGACCGGTTCAGATGCCGGATGTGCTGACTTCCCGCACGATTGTCGTGAAATCCTGAGCTGCCGTGCGGCTGCAGGGAAGGCTCAGGCCTTCGGAGCAGGCTCGGCGTTCGATTCGAACGTGTCGAGCAAGCGGCGCGCAGCGAGCGTGGCCGTGAGCTTGCCATCGTGCACGAGTTGTTCGAGCGACGGGCTCTCAGCTTTTACGCCAGGGTGCCTGTGCAAGCGGTCGAGGAGCTCGCCCTCTACCATCTGCCACATCCAATGCAGGAGCTGCTTCTTGCGCAGCTCGTCGAGCTTACCTGTGGCTTGCATCTGCCCGCGGTGCTGCTCGATGTGAGCCCACAGTGCATCGAGGCCTTGGTTGTCGAGGGCCGAGCACTTCACCACGGGCACCTGCCAACCATCGCGCCGCCCGTGCATCAAATGCAGAGCGCCCTCGTATTCACGCCGTGCGCGTTCAGCGGCCTTTTCATTGCCGCTGTCCGCTTTGTTCACCGCGATCATGTCCGCAAGCTCGAGGATGCCGCGCTTGATGCCTTGGAGCTCGTCGCCTGCACCGGCCAGCATGAGCACGAGGTAGAAGTCGACCATATCGGCGACCATAGTCTCGCTCTGACCTACGCCCACGGTCTCCACGATCACGACGTCGAAGCCGGCAGCTTCGCACAGCAGCATGGTTTCGCGCGTCTTGCGGCCAACTCCACCGAGGGAGCCGCTGCTCGGCGATGGGCGGATGAAGGCGTTCAAGTCCTGCGACAGATTCACCATGCGCGTCTTGTCGCCGAGAATGCTGCCCTTGGTGCGCTCGCTCGTGGGGTCCACGGCCAGCACCGCCACACGATGTCCGCTGCGCGTAAGGTTCTGCCCGAGCGCCTCGATGAACGTGCTCTTGCCCACGCCAGGCACGCCGCTCACGCCCACGCGCCGGGCAGCGCCGGTGAAGGGCAGGAGCTTGGTCAGAACCTCCTGTGCCAGGGCTTGATGAGCTTGCGCATTGCTCTCCACGAGCGAAATGGCGCGCCCAAGGATGGCGCGGTCACCTGCCCGCACGCCAGCGACATAGTCGTCGAGCGAGAGCTCGCGACGCCTCAGCAGAGGCTGTGCGGGATCACTCGGAGGCATATCCTAGGCGCCGATTGAGCTCGGAAAGAAGGTCTTTAGCGGCCTTGCTGATCACCGTGCCGGGGCCGAAAACAGCGCTCGCGCCGTCCTTGTAGAGTTGATCGTAGTCCTGGGGCGGGATGACGCCGCCTACCACGATCATGATGTCCTCGCGCCCGAGCTTCTTCAGCTCGCCCCTCAGAGCAGGCACCAGCGTGAGATGGCCCGCAGCGAGCGAGCTTGCGCCGATGATGTGCACGTCGTTCTCGACGGCCTGGCGAGCGGTCTCGTCGGGCGTCTGAAACAGCGGCCCCACGTCGACATCGAAGCCGAGGTCGGCGAACGCCGTGGCGATGACCTTGGCGCCGCGGTCGTGTCCGTCCTGGCCCATCTTCGCGACCAAGATGCGCGGCCTGCGGCCTTCCTTTTGCTCGAAGGCGTCGGAAAGCGCCTGCACGTCGCGGATATCGATCGAGTCGTCGCCCACGGTTTCCTTGTACACGCCCTTGATCGAACGGATTTGCGCTACGTGACGTCCCCAGACCTTTTCGAGCGCGGAGCTGATTTCGCCGACGCTTGCGCGCTTGCGAACCGCGTCCACTGCAAGGTCGAGCAGATTGGCTTCGATGTCGCCGCCAGCGGCCTTGGTGAGCGCTTCGAGGGCTGCCTGCGTGTCGGCTTCGTTGCGGTCTCGGCGCAGCACCCGAAGGCGCTCGAGCTGGGCTTCGCGCACGGCCTTGTTGTCGACCTTGAGCACGTCGAGAGGTTTTTCCTGAGCCAGCTTGAAGCGATTGACGCCCACGATGACCTGCTGTCCGGAGTCGATGCGCGCCTGGGTGCGGGCTGCGCATTCTTCGATGCGCATCTTGGGCAAGCCTGTGGCGATGGCTTTGGCCATGCCGCCGAGCTCTTCCACTTCGCGGATGTGTCCGAGGGCACGCTGCGCGAGGTCGTAAGTGAGGCGCTCGACGTAGTAGCTGCCGGCCCACGGATCGATGACGCGCGTGGTGCCGCTCTCCTGCTGCAGATAGAGCTGCGTATTGCGTGCGATGCGCGCGCTGAAGTCCGTGGGCAATGCCAGGGCTTCGTCGAGTGCGTTGGTGTGCAGGCTCTGCGTGTGACCTTGCGTGGAAGCCATGGCTTCGATGCACGTGCGCGCGACGTTGTTGAAGGGGTCTTGGGCCGTGAGGCTCCAGCCCGACGTCTGTGAGTGCGTGCGCAGCGAGAGACTGCGCGTGTCCTTCGGGTCAAACGGCTTGATGAGCTTCGACCACAACAGACGCGCAGCGCGCATCTTCGCCACTTCCATGAAGAAGTTCATGCCGATGGCCCAGAAGAACGAGAGGCGCGGCGCGAACTTGTCGATGGTGAGGCCGCTCGCCAGACCCGTGCGCACGTACTCCACGCCGTCGGCCAGCGTATACGCGAGCTCGATGTCGGCCGTCGCGCCGGCTTCCTGCATGTGGTAGCCGCTGATGGAGATGCTGTTGAACTTCGGCATGTTCTTCGCTGTGTAGGCAAAGATGTCGCCGATGATGCGCATCGAGGGCGTAGGCGGGTAGATGTACGTGTTGCGGACCATGAACTCCTTGAGGATGTCGTTCTGGATGGT
>CAZEWA010000310.1:0-6360 GCA_964515685.1 uncultured Polyangiales bacterium
GGCTAGAACAGGTCGGCGACGATTCCGTCGAGCATCAACCAACGCGAGGTAGGCACATGCAAACGCGAGCCCGCGTGCACGAGCTGACCGCGCGCGATGTGCTTTTGTAGTGTTCGCTCCCGCCCGAGCAGCGGATCCACGCCCACGCGCGCAGACAGCGCCGCGAGGTCGACGCCTTCGAGCGTACGCAGGCCCAACATCAAGGCTTCGCGGATCACGTCCTCGGGCGACAACGTCTCCTCGAACACTTCCACTTCTGGCCCCTGCGCCCGTGCGTCGTAGCGCGCCGCATCGGGATGATTGCGATAGCGCCGACCGCCTGAGCCCTCGGGTAGACAGCCGACCGCCGCTGCGCCGAGCCCCAAGTACGCCCCGCCTCGCCAATAGTGCTGGTTGTGTCGGCTCTCTTGTCCGGGCAAAGCGTAGTTTGAAACCTCGTAGTGCGAGAAACCGTCTCGAGAAAAGCGCTGCTCGATGCGTTCGAAGAGTGTGGCGTAAGCTTCATCCGGCGCCGGCTTCAGCAGGTTCTTGCGCGCCTGCGCACCAAACGGAGTCGCAGGTTCGATGGTCAACGCGTAGGCCGAAATGTGCGAAAGCCCCATGCCCAAGAGCGTGTCCAAGTAACCGAGAAAGCGCTCCGTGGGCTGCTCAGGTAGCGCAAACATGAGATCGGCACTGACGCGCTCAAAACTCTTCTGGGCCGCTTCGATAGCCTTTAGTGCTAGGTTCCGATCATGGAGGCGCCCGAGGAACGCGAGCTCCTTGTCGTCGAGAGATTGCACGCCGATGGAGAGCCTGTTGACCCCAGCGTCGCGCAGCCCGCGGGCGCGCGCTTCATCGAGCGAGCTCGGGTTACACTCGACCGTGATCTCCAACTCGGGATGCTCGCTTGCGCTTGCTCTACGAATCGCGGAAAGCACGCGCCCAAGCTCGCGCGGCTCCCAGAGTGACGGTGTCCCACCGCCAAAAAACACCGAGTACAGCCGGCTCTTTGCGAGATGCGGCGCGCGGAAGCTGAGCTCCCTGATCAGTGCGTCCGCGTACCCTGCGTGCGGAATGCTGTCGCGCTCGAGCGGGGACGTTGCGAAGTCGCAGTAGGGGCACTTGCGCAGACACCACGGGAAATGCACGTAAACTGAAAGATCTTCCACAAGCCCTGCCTCTTCGGGCGTAGGCATGCCGCATGCTGTGCCCTGCGCAAGGCTCGGCTGCCTTGCCCCAGGTCGGCAGTGGGCCCAGACTCACGGTTCCATGGCCACTTTAGCCCCAGATCTCGTGCTTCGCTCTCTGACCGACGACGGCTCTTTTCGCGTGCTCACGGCGCGTACGACGAACCTGTGCCGTGAAGCCGTCCAGAAACAAAAAGTGAGCGGCGACACCGCGCGGCACTTTGCGGATCTGCTCACGGGTACCGTCCTGGTGCGCGAGACGATGGCCCCGCAGCTTCGTGTGCAGGGCGTGGTGCGCGGCGCACGAGGCGGCTGCACATTGATAGGCGACTCCTATCCCGACGGCGGAACGCGCGGGCTCGTCAATCTCAAGAGCGGCGAGAGCGAGATCGAGTTCGGCGGTGATGCGATCATGCAGTTCATGCGCACGCTCCCGAACGGCTCCATCCATCGTGGCGTGGTGCGCGTACCGGACCGTGGCGGGATCACCGCCGCGCTGATGGGCTACATGCAGGAGTCTGAACAGATCGTAACCGTCATGGGCGCGTGCACGTTGTTCAACGATGCGGGCACCGTGCGCTCTGCGGGCGGCTTTGTCGTCCAGCTCTTGCCCGGGGCCGATCACGACACGGTAGCCGTGATGACTGAGCGGCTCGCCCTCGATTTCGCGGACATCAGCCGCTTCGTGGATGCGGACCTGTTCGACCCGGACCTGCTCACCGAGGAGATCCTGTACCGCGTCCCCTTCGCACGCGTTGAAACCCGCGAAGTGCGCTTCAACTGCCCGTGCAGCCAAGCCTCCGTGCTCGCAGGCTTGGCTACGCTACCGGTGGACGACATCAAGAGCTTCATCGACGACGGTGAAGTCCTCGACATCGCCTGCGACTACTGCGGAACCGACTATCAGGTCGCACCCGATCAGCTACGCGGCCTGTTGCAGCAGAGCTGAGTTTCAAAGGTCGGCATACTAGTGAAGCCAACGCTCCTACGCGGCCTCGTCACAGGCATCGCGGTGCTCGGGCTTGCCGGGCTCTGCGCAAGGCCTGCACGCGCCATTCGTCCCTTCGTGACCGACGACGCACGCGTGGTGGGTGAGAAGCTCGCACAGCTGGAAACTTGGGCGCTTATCAACCGGCGCTTGGCCGAGCACAATGTCTTGGTAGCCATCGGCCCCACGGATTACCTCGAACTTACGCTCGGCTTCACGCAGGGCAGCCACCTCAAGGGCCCCGCGCAAGGCTACTCCATCACGGGTCCACTCGCGCAAGCCAAGGCGCTCTTGTTCTCGGCCAAGGACCAAGGTCGCCCGGGCCTCGCGCTCTCCGCCGGCATGTTTCCCGCGGTCGGCACAGGCTCGTTCGTACGCGGAGGGCACACAGGCTTTCTATTTCTGGCGCTCACCGAATCCCTGCTGCAAGAGCGCGTGCTCATCCACGCAAACCTGGGCGTGACCTTCGAAGGCACGCGCCAAGCACTCGTCACAACGGGCATCGGTGCGCAGGCGCACCTCGTAGGCGACGTCTACGGTGTCGCCGAGGTGCATTACGGCGACCCCTACGATCCCCACGCCAACTTCCCAGCGATGCAGGCTGGGTTCCGCTACATCCTGAGCGAGCGCGTGCAGTTCGACGGAACCTTCGGCAGTACGCTCACCAAAGTCACACGTAACATCGGGCACACGCAGACCGAGCAGTGGGCGACGATCGGCCTACGTCTGGTGACGCCAGAGCTCTGGTAGCGTTGCGACGCGCCTGCACTCGGGCGCGCTCACGAAAACGCGCCTCACTCGTAGGAGAGCGCTTCCTTCACGTCGAGCGCAGCGGCCCTACGCCCCGGCAAGAAGCCGGCGATCAGCGCCGCCGTCACCACGAACACGCTCATGCGCAGGGCTGTCTCCCATGGGAAGCCATAGGGCAGGTTCCAGCCGCTCGTCGCGGTGCCGATGACCTTGAGAAAGATGTAGCCCTGGGGCACGCCCGCGAGGATGCCGCACAGCGTCGCCGCAAGGCCCAAGAACGCGGACTCCGTGACGAGGCTCGCCACCACCTGCCGGCGCGAGGCGCCGATTGCGCGCAGCATGCCGATCTCGCGGATGCGATCGATGACCGCCGCCAACATGGTACCGATGACGCCCATGACCGCCACCACCAAGGTGATAAGCTCGGGCGCCTTGGCGTAGGCGAAAATGCTCTTGGCGACCTTTTGCATCTCGCCACGCATGGCGTCGTGCAGCGTGACGAACAAGCTCTCGCCGCCGCCGAGCCTATCGCGCAGCGCAGCGGCCTTGGCCTCGTGGTCCACACCGTCTTTGAAGTACACGTCGACGCTGTCGATCTGCTCGTCCTGGAAGTACTCGCGATACCACTTGTGATCCATCATGATCCAGCCCTGATCGGACGAATAATCGATGACCACTGCGTACACCTCGAACTCGCGCGTTCCGGTGGGTGTGTCGATGTGCAGCTTGTCGCCCGCAGACAGCTTGTTCACGAGCGCCATGTTCTCGGAGACGAGGATACGCTCGGCCGCTTGCAGTGCGTCGGGGTCGAGCCGCTCGGGGCCATCGATCACGCGACGCGTGCGGCCCTTCTTCTGCCCTTCCGAAAAGTGCAGCTTGGTGTCCACCGAGGCAATCTGCGCGCGCCGATTGTTGATGTCGATGAACGTGACGCGCACCGGGCTCAAGCCGGACACCCCGTCGGCATCGCGCAGCTGATCCATGACGTTGATCGAAAACGCCACATGGTGCCGGTCGAGCAAGGGCGAGCCCGCAGTAATCCACGCATCGGCCGGAAACGCGTCGTTGCCCCACTCCGAGATCGACTGCTCAAAGGCGTTCGCATAAGCGCCCACCGTCATGCTCATGCCCACAGCCAACATCAGGGCCACCACGGTGACCGAGCTGCGCCCGAGCGAGCGTTCCACGTTGTCGAGGGCGATGCGGCCTGGAATGCCGAGCACGCGTTCCACCGCGCCTACGCCGACAAAGCGCAAGGCCTTGACCGCGAGCGGCACGAGCAGCGTGAGGCCCACCATCAAGATACCGCAGGCAAGGTAGCCGTTGGCTTCGCCGCCCCACTGCATCGGCAACGCCGAGGACAGCACAATTCCTACGCCGAACGCTGCCAGCTTGTAGATGTTGAGCTTACTCAGCATCGCGCTCGACTTAGACGAACGCAGGGCCTCCGCGGGGTCGACGCGACTCGTGGAGCGCGCAGGACCAAACGATGCAAGCAGGGTCGTGAGCGTGCCCGCGATGACACCTGCCGCAATGATCGACGGCGTAAGGCTCGGCTCCGGCAGGTCGTTCGGCATGAACAGCCGGTTGACCGTGGCCTGCACGCTACCGAGCGCGAAATGCGAGAGCTCGCGCGCTAGAATCAGGCCCACGCTCACGCCGATGGCCGACATCACCAACGCCTCGAGGCAGAACAAGCGCACCATGCGCCCGCGCTCCACACCGAGCGCGCGCAGGATGCCGACCTCACGCCGACGCTGGGCCACACTGACGCTGACCGCGTTGTAGATGAGGAACATGCCGACCCAGAGCGACACGATGCCCGACATGTTGAGCGCGTTCTTGAAGGCCCAGAGCGAAGCCACCAAGCGCTGCGTGCGACCGCGCGGCGCTTCGACCTGCGCTTTGCCCGCCACGAGCTTCTCGATCGACGCTTTGACCGTCTCGAGTTCATGGCCTTCGCTCAATACTACGTCGATGCGGTCCACGGCGTAGCCGCGCGCAAAGCTGACCTGCGCAGCGTCGACGAACATCACCACGACCTGCCCACCGAACGTGGCCGCTGGGCCTTCGCTCTTCAGCAAGCCGCGCACGAAGAACGTCTTGGCTCCCTCGCTCGTCACGAGCGGGAGCTCTGAGCCCACCTTGAGATTACGCGACCGCGCGAGCTTCTCGGAAACCAGCACCGCGGTGGGGTCATTCGCGAAGGCCAGTGGATCGTCGACAACTTTGTTGGGCCCTTCCTGCGCGAACGGCAGGAAGAAAGTGTCGCCCAAAAAGTCCACGCCAAGCACCAAGAGCGAGCCGCCCTTGCCGTCGGGAGAGCGCGTCACCACTTCGAGCATCGCGGCGGCGTGCGCCACACCCGGCAGGTCTGCGATGTCGCCCGTCAGCGAACTCGGAATGCCCGCGTCGCTGCCCGCCACCGTAAGGTCGGCTTTGCCCGCCACGCGGTCGACCATGTCTTCGAAGGCGAGCGTGAGACTGTTGTTCACCGCGAGCACCGCGCAGAGCATGGCGACGCCCAGCGCGATTCCGAACACCACAAGCCCCGTACGCAGCGGCGAATGCCTTAGATGACGGAGCGAAACTTCACGCAACAGGGTCCACATCGGACGAGCCCCCAATCAGAGAAAATAAGCTACCCCGCACCCAAGCACTCAGACGGTGTGGGGCTCGTGCATCATCGGGTGCTCACGCTCGGCCACCTGCTCAGGCCGGTCCGCGCCGAGCACTTCGTCGACCGAAGCGGGCGACATGATCTCATCGCTCGCCAGGCTTCCATCCTTGATGGTCAGCACACGGTCGGCGATGCGCGCGATGCGTGGGTCGTGGGTCACGAGGATCACGGTGCGCCGATTGTCGACTGCACCGCGCAACAGCCGCATGACCTCGCGCCCCGTCTTCGAGTCGAGGTTGCCCGTGGGCTCGTCGGCGAGCAGCACCGGCGGATCCATGATGAGCGCGCGCGAGATAGCTACGCGCTGCATCTCACCACCCGACAGTTGGTCGGGCCTGTGGCCCATACGCGTGCCGAGCCCGACCCGTGTAAGCAGCTCCTCCGCCCGTGCATCGAGCTCCTTGCCGCGCTTGCCTGCGAGCTTGGCCGGCAAAAGCACGTTCTCTTTCGCGGTCAGCGTGGGCAGCAAGTTGAAGAACTGAAACACGAAGCCGATGCGATCGCGGCGCAAACGCGTGCGCGCATCGTCGTCGAGCTTGGATAGGTCATTCCCGTCGACCAAAACCTGACCACTTGACGGCGTGTCGAGGGCACCGAGCAAGTTCAGCAGCGTGCTCTTGCCCGAGCCGCTCGGCCCGACAATAGCCGTCAGGGACCCGGCTTCGATACCAAGCGTGATTCCCTTGAGTGCGTGCACACAACCGGCGCCCTCCCCGTACGTGCGGCGGGCATCTCTAAGCTCGATGATCATCTGACCCGGGGTTGTAAGTGGA
>CAZEWA010000311.1:0-6221 GCA_964515685.1 uncultured Polyangiales bacterium
TCGCAACCGTGGGCGAGGCTCATCTGAGCGAGCGACACGTCGCGATCGCTCACCTGAAAGCCGCCTACGCTGCGCGCCGCCTGACGAAGGGCGTTTGAGACCTGGCGTGCGAGATCGTCCTCGCCGTCGAGAGACCGCACGCCCAATACGACAACCGAGCTATCCGCAGCCGCCACACCCGAGAACACGGGTGAGGCAAACAACACGAAAATAGCCAACCACAGCCACTGCAGCTTCATGCGCTCCTCGGGCACGCCATATACAGGCCGCAACCATACTGCTCGTTCGGCCATCCTCGCAATGTTTTAGGGGGTTGCTCACGGCTGCGGGATGTGTCCTCCTCTGCCCCGATGCGAGCCGCCCAGCATGACGTTTGCGGATGTTTCCCTACCGGGCGCCACTACCCGGGCATCTCCGAGTTCATGGCGCAGCTGTTGGAGAAGGTGGAAGGCGTCTTCCACGGCTTCGATCCAAAGCAGCCCTGGACCGAGCTGCCCTTGGCCGTAATCGACTTCGAAACGACCGGCTTTGACGCTCAACAAGATCGCGTGGTCGAGGTTGGCGTCGTGTGTTTCCATCGCGGGGAGCTCACGCAGAAACAAAATTGGCTCGTTCAGCCCGGTATGCTCATTCCGGAATCCGCGATCAACGTGCACGGCATCACGGATGCCATGGTTGCGGACGCCCCGCGCTTCGAACAGATCGCCCAAGCGCTGCGCGACGTGCTCGTGGGACATCTGCCCGTGGCCTACAACGCCACCTTCGACCGCAAGTTCATGCACGCTGAAATGGAGCGAGCTTCCATGATGGCGACTGCCGACCTGCCCGCGGCGCTGGATCCCACTGTGAATTGGGTCGATCCGCTGGTCTGGGCCCGTGAGCTCATGCCTGAGGCCAAGAGCAAGCGGCTCGGGGATATCTGCGAGTTGCTGGGCATCGAGCTCAACGACGCCCACCGCGCCTGGGCCGACGCCGAGGCCACGGGCAAGGTACTCTTGGCGATAGCCGATCGCATGCCCCGGGGCTACGCCGAGCTGATTCGCGTGCAGAATCAGGCGGCGGCTCGCCAAGAGGCCCAGATGGCCGATTGGCGCCGTCGACGGACCTGAGGGCAGCAGTCGAGGGCGGCAGTTTCTGGGCTACTTGTCTTCCGCTTGGAGCGTCAGGGCCATGGCGAGGGTCATGTTGCGTAGGCGTAGCTCCCCCCGTTGTTCAAAGGCGCGCTCCATCAGGTCGAGACCTTCGGCTTCTCTGCCGCCTTGAAACAAAAACACTGCGTAGGTTTCGGCGCTGCGCTGACCGCCCAAGCGGTAGAAGGCTTGGGCGGCGTTGGCGCGCTCGGGCAGTGGCAGCGAGCGGGCGTGCAGCGCCAAAAAGCCGAAGAAGGCTTGTTGCTCGACGCGGTGTAGCCCTTCGTCCTGCGGTCGCCCGTGCACCATGTTCCAGCGCATTTTGTAGGCTGCACGCACAGAAGCTTGCGGAGCGAGGGCGCGCCCGGACTCGGCGCGCAGGCCGTAGCGCACGGTTTGCACGGGAAAGCTGCCGAGGAGCCCTTCCCGTTCGTCGCGTGCACAGGACGCAGTCTGCAGGCAAGCGAGCGCGCGCTGTGTGGTACGGACCCGCGTCGTGTCGCGGTCTTCGGCGCTGAGCCGTTCGGCGCGATGGCTCAACTCTCGGCGACGCGAAGCGTTTTGGGTGGCGATGCCTCGCGTGTCGTCCCGCCCGTCGTCGAGGTAGAGCGCGCCGAGCTCTGCGATGGCTTGCGGGTCGGTCGGTTCGCGCGCTGCCTGCGCCAAGTCTAGCGCTTGCGCCTCACGCAGGAGTCTTGGATCGAGACTTAGGGCGGGCAGCGTGTTGGGAGCAGCGGGGCGAGGCACAGTGAGCAGCACAATGGCGCAGCCCACGAAGGTCACGACCAAGGTGAAGAATTGGGTGAACGCCGTATCGCGCTGTGCGGCCGAGCCGGCCACTTCAGCTTGGGCGACGGCGTTCGTAGGGCTGCGGCTCGCCGATGGGCGCAGCGGGCGAGGCCGGTTGGTTCTCGCGGCGGGCGCGACGGCTCGAGCGGAACAAGGTGCGCTTGGTCAGGCTCAAGAAAGCCTCGGCCAAGCCTATCACTACGTACGCCGTGAGCAGCCAGACCAGCGAGAAAGCGGGCTTGAAGCTGAAGGCGATGAAGGCGGTGGAACCCACGGCGAACACCACGAACAACACCGTGGGTAGCGTGAGCTTCACATCCTTGAAGGAGCGGAAGCGGATGGTGCTCACCATGCATGCGGAGAGCACGAGCACCACAGCCAAGACCAGCATGGTGAGCTGAGGCAAGTGGCCGGCCACGGAATGGTTGGCCACCACCAGCGACACGACGATGCCTGCGGCGCCCGGGATGGGCAGGCCGAGGATGTACTTGCTGGGTTTCTTGGGGTCGCCCGTCTCGTTGGTCGCCAGTACATTGAAGCGCGCGAGGCGAATCACGCCGGCTGAGACGAATGCAAAGCAGGCAGCGAGGCCGAGGGCCCCGAGGCTCTCGAGCGACCACCGGTAGAGGAGACAGGCCGGCGCCACCCCGAAACTGATGACGTCGGCCAGTGAATCGAGCTGCACCCCGAGCGCAGACTGCGTCTTGGTGAGGCGGGCCACACGACCATCGATCGTGTCGAAGAACATGGCGTACACGATGAGCAACGCTGCGCGGTAGAAGTCGTGCTCCGACGCTCCCGGGCCACACAGCAGGATGGCACTGAAGCCACAGAAAACACTGCTCAACGTGATGAGATTTGGCAGCAAGAAGAGGCTCTTGCGTAGGTTCACTCGCACGTGGTCGGCCTCCCCTTAGGCATAGCGAGGGGCCAGACTACTGAAACCTCTTCTCCCTGTCCAGGCTGGTGAGTCTTTTGGCTGAACGGGTGTCAAGGTGTGGCGGCGCGCCTGCGGGGGTGCTCGTAGATGCTCACAATGGGCACGCCATCGTAGGTGAGCACGTGCACAGGCTCCACGGAGCCGAAGGCTTGCCAGGCTTGGAAGTCGACTTCGGCCATGTGGTGCTCGTGGTGGATGAGCACCAGGTCGGCTTCAGACAGATTGGCTGCGGCGCGCAGGTTCGTTGGCAACAGGCCGTCGCGCTTGAGCATTTCGAAGGCCGTGTGGGTCATATCGTGCAGGAAGATGCTGCCGCCCTTGGGCAGACGTTCGCGCAGCACATCCAGCACGCTGCCCGTGGTGAAGCCCCAAAACTGCCGATTCATGCCGAGGTCGGCCGCGCCAGGGACGCCGCCCGCAGGCAAGGTGTAGTGGGAGAGCCCGAAGCCGTGGCTGTGCGCGGTCTCGGCCACGCTGGGTGCGAGCAGAACGGTCATGGAGACGATGGCCACGGGCGTGGTGTCGACGAGCCCGCGGCTTATCAGGCGCGACTCGATGGAGACCACGACGTAGAGCGCCGCGTACCCAGCGAACAGGCACAGGAACGGATAGGCCGTGAACCAGTGCTTGGTGCCGCCGAAAATGGGTGTGTCCGGCAGTAGAAAGACGGCCAGTGGACTGAGCAGGCCGCCGAGCCAAAGCACATCGGTCGCGCGAACGTCGGCGCGGAGACTGCCGCGCGGCATCAGACGCAGCGCGAGGCCGCTCGGCAAAAAAGCGCGCGCACGTACTACTAGACCGCAAAGAGTCAGCGCCGTGATGGTGAGTGGGATCGTAAACAGCGTCATCACGAACGCGTAGCTCGTGGGGAACGGCGGCCTGAAGTAGTTCACGCCGAAGTACACCATGTTGTAGTAGACGTGATGCAGGTGGAAGTTGACGTAGGCGCCGAGGCGGGTTGCCGTGTCGAACCACAAAAAAGGCCAGGTTCCGAAGAAAATCAGCGGGCCCAGCGCCGCCATGCTCAAAAGCCAATAGGGCGCGATGATGAGGCGCGGTCGCTCGCCGCGGCGCCGCCGTAGCGTTTCTTCGATGGCGACCCACGCCCAATGGATGAGGAGCAGGCCGGGCACCATCCAGGCGTTGTGTTTGGTGGCTAGAGCGCAGCCGAACGCGATGCCCGTCATCACGGCCCAGCGTCGATTGAGCAGGGAGCGCCAGTAGGCGTAGATCGTCCAGGTGATCATCAGGACGATGGGGATGTCGAAGCAGTCGAGATGCGCGTGATAGAAAATGCGTGGCAGGGTCGCGAATGCGAGCGCAGCGAAAACGCCCAAGCGTCGATCTGCGCCACGCGCACCGAAGATGTAGATGAGCCAGAGCAAGAGCGACGCGCTCAACATGCCCATGAAGCGATAGGCCATGGAGGCGCGCGCAAAGAGCGGCTCGGGTGTCAGACCGACGAGCTCGCGCAGCCTGGGGAAGACCTTCTGGTCGACGAGCCAGGTCCACGCGAATAGTGTCTTGGCGAGGGCAGGGTGCTCGCTGTTGTAGTTCCAGTAGCGATCGATGGCGGGCCGCTCCAAGGCAGCCCGGGGGTCGTTGAAGAGAAGCTCGTACCAGGTGCCGTAGCGCTCGGCTGCGACGACGTAAAAACCTTCGTCGCGCGACATGGCGAGGTCGCTCGAGGTGGCGAGCAGAATGGCGAGGTATACCGCTGCCATCAAGGCACCGAAAAGGTGGTCTCGCCTGCTGACGTTGACGGGTGTGGTGAGGATGCTCATGGCGTCTCTGCTCGCACGCTGTCGCGGATCGAGCCGGCCCAACAGAACACACGGTCCTTGGGATTCGGCGTGGTGACCTCGAAGCGTACATTGCCGCGTGCAGACAGGGCCTGAGAGCGCACAGCTCGCGTGTCGACTTCGTAAC
Source organism: uncultured Polyangiales bacterium (assembly GCA_964515685.1). Classification (GTDB taxonomy): domain Bacteria; phylum Myxococcota_A; class Polyangia; order Polyangiales; family DASUME01; genus DASUME01. The sequence continues at coordinate 4,789 of CAZEWA010000311.1, forward strand.
GCTTGAAGCCTTCGCCATCGTGGTGGACGAAGCTCGCTACTTCTTTGTCGTGGATGAACACGCGCAGCGTGACCGGCGCGCCGCGTTCATGACGTTCGCGGTGATAGTCGAGCCCCGCGTGCAGCACGAGCTGCGTACCGAGATGCACGTCTCGGTAGGTCACGGAGGTTGGTTCGGGGCCCTGCGGATGCTGGAAAATGCAGCGCTTGGGCGCGAGCGAGAGGTCTTCAAGCACCGTGGTGCCGACCCAGGAGCTTGGACTCTTGGGATTGCACACGAAGCGCTGGCGAGGCGGCATGGGCCCCGCTCCGAGGCCGCCGCGAAAGGGCCCCTGTACGCGTTCCTGCCAGCTGCAGTCACGCGTTGCGCCCCGCGAGGTGTAGGCGACAGCCGCATTTGGGAGCTCGTCTACGAAGTCGAGCACCACGGGCGATGGCCCAAAGTCGAAGCGCTCTACCTTGACGCGGCCGAACACCTGCGTGAAATCGGCGTCGCGCGCGGGCGCGTCGTGCGCGTGTTGCCCTCGGATAGAAAGCACCCACAGGCGCTCGAACGCGGCCAGGTCCGGTCGGCCTGCCACCTTGGCGTGGATGCGGTCGCCTAGGTGGAGCCTGAGCAATGGGTCGGCCCAGCTAGGCGCAACGGTGATGGCGTCGTGACTGTCGAACTGGGCGCGCACAAGAGAAGCCGCGGCCGTCCAGTCGCTGTTGGGTGGCACGCGTGAGACACGTACGGTCAGCGCGACCACCTCGGCCACGGCCAGCCCGAGGAAAATCAACCACCAGGCGCTCGCCCAGCGAGGCACCGGCAGAACGCCGGAAATGGTCGCGTGGCTCGCACGAAAGGTTCGTTGGCCGCTGGAGAGGGTCAGAGACTCCCCCGGCTTAGGGGCCTCACGCTCGGTCTCAGGGCTCATGAGGGCGGCATCCTACAGCGAGACATGCGAGTGAACGATTCGTTTTTGGCGGAATCGCTCCCCTTGACGCGGAGCGCGGATTCGCCCAGCGTTTTTTGCACATGAGCAGCTCGGTTCACGTCACCCCTCTTGCGCGCGCCCTAATCGAAATCGACCAAGGGCTCACGAGCGACCAAGTGTTGACCGACCGTGACGTGTGTTCGGCCTACGCCCGGGATGAGAGCGAGGTCGAGCCGCGGACGCCGGATGCTGTGGTGCGCGTGCGCTCGAGTGAAGACGTGGCCTGCGTGATGCGTGCTTGCTCGCGTCACAACGTGTTCGTGACGCCGCGCGCCGGGGGCACGGGGCGCACCGGGGGCGCTGTGCCGGTGCAGGGCGGCATCGTGATGGCGTTCGAGGCCATGAATCAGATCGACGAGATACACCGCGAGGACATGGTGACCGTGGTCGGGCCGGGCGTCGTGCTCGGCGCCTTGCACAGCGCAGTGGAAGCCGAAGGGCTGTTCTATGGGCCCGA
>CAZEWA010000312.1:0-6193 GCA_964515685.1 uncultured Polyangiales bacterium
CGCCCGAGGAAATCGTGGAGCTTGCCAGGATTCTGCGACTTGTTCTTCCGCCGCCAGGGCATGGCGCTGCGCACGAGTAGCCTGTTTTGCCGTGGCGGACCCGCGGGCCGCGGTTCGCCCAAGGCAAGAGAGCGTCGCGCTCAGAGGTGTTGCCGCGACGGGTGGTTGATGGCGACACAGGCCAGGTTTTTGCCGTCGGTCACCGGAGCGTTACCTGCAGCGTCTCGTAGTCACACACCTGGTGCACACCGAAGTCGGCTTCGCCGTCGATTCCCACCATGCAGACACGCAAGGTGAACTTTGCAGGGCCTCGGGGGATCACCTTGCTGGGCAGACGATTCTCTGGGCGCTCTGGATCGAAGCAGTTGAACCGCCGATCCATCGAGTAGGCGCACACGAAGCCACTCTCTCCGCGGAGGGTTCCCAACCCCATTTGCGTCTCACCCGCATCCCCCCCGTCGGCGCTCACAACCCCGTGGAACAGGGTAACCCAGTACAGGAACTCGCTGTGAGCGTGCTTGCGTACGCGCCAAGAAACCTCTGTACTCTCGCCGGGCTCTAGTGCGTTCGGCTCCATGCGAAATTCCTCAATGGCGACGAACGGCTTCCCGTCCTCGCCACAACCGCTACTCAGGCTTGCGGTGAGGCCAGCCATGGCCAAGGCGATAGCGGAAGTCGAGCTCATCGAGTGCATCCTACCCCAACGGGCACAGCAGCCGATGTATTCACGAGAAGGGCGCAGCCCAGCTGAACCGAGCGTGCGAGAAGAAAATCACCGACGGCGGAGTGTCACTGTCCGAAGCCATCCCTCAGAAGCAGTGAGCCGGACCGAGCTGCGCGTCGTCGCATACCGCTTCGTCCAGGCGATCCAGGCGCGGATCGCACGACGCGGCCCACGCCGCGGCGTCGGGCGGCGCGACTACGTTGCCGTTCTGTCCGTCGAGCGCAGGCTCGTCGACCATCGAGCACCGGACCTCGAGCCCGCCCGGCAGTGGCGCCATGAGACTCAAGACGAAGTTGCGCGCGTTGCTCTGGCGGTTGCCGACGGACACGGTGTTGGTCACGCGCATGCGCGCATCCGTGACCCAGTCGTACGAGTCACCGACGTGTAAGCCGTGCTCGTTGTCGGTCACGAAGCAGCGCTCGACGATCACCTCGGGCGCCCCGTACCCCGCCTCGATGCCGTGCTCGCAGCCGCGCACCACGCTGTCGACGATGACCGCGCGGTTCTTGTTGGACGCCGCGAGCCCCTCGTGCCGAAAGCCCTCGATCCACGTGCGCTCGATGCGGACGAGCGCGCCGTTGTGATCGATAGCGTCGTCCTCGCCGACCGCGAAGACCGTGTCGGCGATCAAGCTCTCGACAGGCTCTCCCCGCGCGTCCAGGAACACCTGCGCGAGATAGATGCCGTCGTTGTCGTCGTCCTCGAAGCGTCCGTCCGCATCGGGCATCTCGAGCACGTGGCTTCCGCGCATGGTGAGCGCCGTACGGTTCAGCTGGCCGCCGGTATCGCAGCGCGAGACGAGCACGTCGTCCACGTCGAATACGGTGTCGAGCATACCGAAGGCCTTGCCAACGTTGTCGACGAGGCCCGAGTCGCGCAGCGAGACCTGCGCGCCCTCGGCGGCGATCACGGCTTGCGACCTCGAGTGCCCGAACTCGCGCGTCACGTCGCCTCCCCCCAGGTTGAACCACGCGCCCTGGAGCGCGCCCTGGCTGCCCGGGCGGAAGATCAGCCCTCCCCATGCAGGCGGGGTGGCCTCACCCAGCGGCTCCGCCGTGAAGATCACCGGCCGCTCGCGGCTGCCGGCAACCTCGAGCGCGCCCAGTACGACGATCGCCGCGCGACTGTCGAAGCGAACGCGCGTGCCAGCTTCGATCCGCAGCGTCGCACCCGCAGGCACCGTCAGGTCTCCGATCACCCGCACGTCGCCCGAGGCCTCCCAGCGCATGTCCGCCGCGGCGAGCGTGCCAGAGAGCACGCGCACCGGCCTGTCCTCGACCACCACCCGGCGCGGATCCGTCAGGTCGTCGCCGCATACACGGATCTCCGTCTCACCAAGCGTCAGCAAGCGCAGCGAGGTGCTGCCGCGGCCGCGGTAGAGCCTCAGCGTCGCGGCCGGAGCACCGTCCGCGCACAACGACAGCGCACCATCAATCGGCTCGGCGCTCCGCACGATCACGGTGAAGAGCATTCCCGGCGCGACCGACGAAGGAGCCATGAGCGAGAGCGCTGCGGTGAACGCCACGCCTGCGTCCTCGCCTGGAGAACCTGCTCCATCCGCGCGCGCATCGCGCACGGCGGCGTCGGGGCTCGCGATCGCGTCGGGCTCGGGTGCCTTCCCGTTGTCGCTGCAAGCGGCGAGCCACAGACATAGCGACCACGCGAACCACGCGCCGTTCCTCATGGTGTCCCCTTGTAGGCCTGCACGGCGGCTTCGAGCTTCGCGCTTCGCGCGCGCACCAGCCCCACGAATTCTTCCATCGACGCCGTGATCGCCGCTTGGGCGCCCTCGCACGTGCTCGCCGCGGGCACCTTCGCGATCAGCTCCGACGCGCGGACGCAGACGCGGGGCTCGTCCATGATCGAGAAGAGCTCTTCGCGCACGATCGCGAGCTCGTCCCGTACGCGCTCGGGCGTCCAGCGCGCCATCACTCCCTCCAGTTGATCGACGAAGCGCGCGTAGAATTCGGGGTCGCGCAGCAAGCCGAGGTCGAGGTCCCCCTCGGCGCAGTAGAGGAGCCCGTTCGGATCGACGTGCGCGAAGCGGCCGCCGTGGTGGCACGCCTTGAACAAGTCGTCCGAGTCCCACGCCAGCGGGCGGAAGTAGAGCACGGAGGAGCCCGCCCGCACTTCGCGCGACGCGTGGAAGAAGATCTCGTCGACGTAGTCGCCGGTGCTCATGTATGTGTGGAACGCCATCCAGCGAAGGTACGCGTCGACGTCCAGGCGCTCGCGCAGCGCCCCGTAGATCTTGCCCGGCGCCTCGGTCGCCGCGATCTCCGCGAGGCCCGCGTACTCGGCGAGCGCGGCCTGCGCCGCCTCGGGCTCACTCGGATGGCGCGCCTCGGCGGGCTTGTTGTCAGGGTCGAGGCGGCGGCGGATCACCGCCCCGGTTGCGACGCCCGTCGCTCGCGCGAACTCGGTCGGCTTGCGCAGGAGCAGGTAGGGCCCGCGGCTCTCGCCGTCCACGCGCACCTCGACGTAGCGCTGCTCGAGCGGGAACACGCCGAGGTCACGCAGGACGCGGTTGGCCAGCACCTGCCGGTAGTAGTGCTGCTCCTTGCACATCGAGATCAAGTACAGCTCGTCGTCGCCGCCATCGGCGAACAAGCGCCGCGGCGCCTTGCCGATGAGGTTCACGCTGTAGTTCTTGCGCTCGCACTCGAGCGAGGTCTGACCGCGGAAGTGCGCGCGCGCGCGTAGCTTGGGCCCCCCGCCGATCGAGACGTGCGCGGTGAATTCTCGGTCGCTGTCCTTGGCGCCGTACTCGTCGTGGAGCGCGCGCTCGGCGGGGGTTAAGTGGAAATCGATGACCTCGCCCAACGGGTACGCGTCGCCCGCCACCTCCGCGAGCACGCACTGCCCGTGCTCGCGGACCACGTCGCTCGGCACCTCGACGTCGCATGCGTGCTCGCCGAGGCGCACCTGCACGCTCGCGCTCGAGCGCGAGCACAGCCCCACGCGCACTTGGTTGCCGCGCAGCTCTCCGAGGTGCGAGGCGAGCGCGGTCGCGGCTTGCTCGATGCTCACCGAGGCGCCCCAGCTCGACGCGTCGTATGCCGCCTCGAGCGCCCCTTCGCCCTCGCGCGCGGCGTGCAAGCGCAGGACGACCACGGGCTCCTGTCCGAAAGGCGGCTCGTCGCTCACGGGCGGGGCCTCGTCGGAGCCGAAGCCTACCAGCACGAGGCCGCGCAGCGGCGCGCGGAACGGGTTGTCCAGGCGCGCGACCGCCTCCATCAAGCGCGCGAGCTCGCCCTCGTGCCACGAGGCAGGCTCCGTAGCCCGCCACGCCTCGAGCCGCTCTCGCAGATGCGCGCGCTCGGCCGTCGCATCGGCCACGAGCGGAAAGCTCGGCTCGCCCGACCACAGCACGATCGATTCGTCCTCGGGCAACGCCTCGACCAACGCCGCCGCGGCGTGGGCCACGTCGGCTCGCGTCTGCGCGTCCGCCCGCGGCGCGAGCACCAGCGCCGTGATGCCGCGCGCGGCATCCACCCGAGCGCGCGCGTGCTTGAGCGGCTCGCCCTGGACGTCGAGCACCGACAGCGCCGTCTCCGCCTCGGACGAATCGTATGGCAGCGGCGCGCCCGTATCGTCACGCAGCGACAGCGACAGCTGCAAACCACCACCCGGCCAGCCGTGTACGCGCGAGACACGGAGCACGCGCGCATCGCACCGCACCTCGGAGGACGGCACCGAACTCGGACCTGCATCCTCCACCCCTCCCGCATCCTCCGAATCGCCGGGCGGGGCTCCCCCCGCGGCAGGAGCCTGGGTGCAGCCCGCGACGACGCCCAGCAGCAGCCCCACGCTCGCCCACTCGCACCCTCGCCTCATCGCGCCTCCAGCTGGGATGCCACAAAGTCCCAACGCGCATCGATCCACCGATCGACGTACTCGCTCTCGGCCTCGAAGTCGGTGTAGTCATTGCGACCTTCGAAGTAGCTTCGGTACTGCTCCCCCCACAGCGCTTCGTCCCGGCGCGCGGCGGCCGCGATCTGCGCGCGCGTCACCTCGAGCCACCCGGCTACCCAAGCAAGCGACAGCTCCGAGTCGAGCGCTTGCCGGTAGCGCGCCAGGATCTGCGGCGAGAACATGCGCGACGAGAGCAGGCGCTCGAAGACCCTGTTCATCGTCCCGTAACGCGAGAACGTCTGGGTCGCGCCGACGCGCTTGCTCTGCCAATCTTGACCGAAGCTCATATTGAAGTCCCACGGCACGCAGCGGAACCTCGGGTCGGGCGCGTCCGGGCGCGAATCGCGGTAGTGATACGAATTCTTACCCGCAGAATCGAGCGCGTCGATCAACGAAACGAGGATCCACCAGTTGCCGTAGTCACGCACGTCGATGCGCTCGGGGAGCTCCTCGGCGAGCGCGTCGGCCTCGGCGGAGTCGAGCCAGCGCACGAAGGCGTCGAGATCGGCGAATGCCTCGGGCTGACCTTCGACCGGCAGCCCCTCTTCCTTGGTGAAGCCCTCGTGCGGCGACTTCGCCTTGCCGTTCCTGGCGGTGCGGAAATCCGCGGCGTGCGTGCGCGCCTTGTAGAGGTTGCCGCCCTCCCACAGGCCATGGTCGGCCACGAGGTGCCGATCGATGTGGTCGGCCATCAAGTACAGGCCATGGTAGCGCCCGTTGAGCACCAACACGACGAACGCCGTCCTCACCTGGATCTGCTCGGGGTCCAAGCGGTTCCAGAGCGTGAACGCGAGCGCCTGCCGTACGTAGGAGTTGTCGTCGAACGAACTGATCAGCACGACCTTACGCGCCTGCGAGAAGCCCGTCGTGGCGTCGTCGAGCCGGTTGCCCTTCTCGAACTTCAGTGTGAACGACTTCTTCGGGTACGTGAACGACGTGGCACCGCGGTACTTCGCTTGCGCGCCCTGGTGGCGCTTGCCGCCCAAGGTGATCTGCGCGGGCGTATACCCGTCACGGCTGAGATCGGGGTGCGTGTCGAGGCGCACCACGGGCAATCCGTCCAGACGCTCGACGCCCGCGTCATCCACACCGCCGTCTACCGAGCCGCCGTCTACCGAGCCGCCGTCTACCGAGCCGCCATCGACCGAGCCGCCATCGACCGGCGGTACGTCGCCAGGAGCGCCCGAACCGTCGGTCGTACACGCACCCGCGAACGCGAGCATGACCACGAGCAGACGCCCGAAGCACGCGATGACGCGCACAGTCTCACACCACGCGTGTGCATCTGGGTATCGAAACGCGCGAGCCAACATGAGCGCTCGATCGACTCTATATGAGCGAGGGGATTTCGCAAGCGTGCGCTTGGCACCGAGGGACTCGAGATCGAGCTGATCGCGGTCAGCCTCAGCGGCTCTCTGCGCGATCGCCAGCAAAGCTCCCGGTCCTTCGCACTTTCTCGGCGACACACTCCTACGCCGAGCTGCGGGCTCCTCCTACAAGGACCCGGGGAGTCCTCGGTTGCGGCGACTCAGACTCAGGGCCGCAGGCCATCGC
>CAZEWA010000313.1:0-4087 GCA_964515685.1 uncultured Polyangiales bacterium
TGCGGCAACGGAATTATCGAGATTCCGGAGACGTGTGAAGACAACAACGATGTGCCTGACGATGGCTGTGATGAATGTAGCTTGTCGCGTGGCACCCATTATTGCCCTGGGACCGTCATTCGACTTCAGGCGCAAGGTGATGCACCTCGCCGCATGCTAGTTCGCGGTTCGATCATGGGAGCGCCTGCACTAGCGCAGCCGTTGAGCTGCCAAGCTCCGGGACCTGAACTGATCTACGCCGTGAACGCGGATGTAGACGGCTCACTGCACGCGCGCATCACCAGGTCCGATGGTCCCCCCATTTTGTACATTCGCGGGCAATGTGGCACTCCATCGAGTCAAAAAGGCGGCTGCGCCGAACCGATTGCGGGCGCACCACCTGTTCTCGACGTGCCCATCATGACCAAACAGACCTTGTACGTGGTCGTGGATGTAGCAGAAGTCAAATATCCGTGGGAGCATGAGCTCGAGCTCACGCTCACTCCGGCCCGCTGCGGCAACGGCCTGCTCGATCCGTACGAGCAATGTGACGACGCGAACGATCTCCAACAGGATGGCTGCCACAACTGCCTGTACGAAGTCGATCCAGTGAGCGCAGATCGTTGCCCAGGAGTGAGCCTGAATCTCGTGCCGAACGGCCAGAGCGGCGGCTACCGTGGGCAATACTCAGGATCGACTCGGTATCTCCAAGCCAATTACCTGAGCCAGTCCATTGCACAGTGTGCCGCGCGAGACGCCAAAGATGCTGTTGTATCCATGCTCGCTCCCATCGACGGGAAGCTTCGCGCGAGCCTCCTGGGCAACTTTGACGCGGCGCTACAGGTCCGAACGCTATGCGACATCGAGGCGCCACTGCTCGAGCCAAGCCTCACCTTCGTGCAGCGAAACGAGCTTCGTGCCAAAGAGCTTTCTTGTACAGATGCGTACAGAGGTGTTGCCATGGAGCAGACGGCTGCTCTCTCGGTTCAAGCGGGAGAACACTACTACTTCATCGTGAGCTCCCGACATGTGCTTGAATCTGGAGAGTTCACCCTGCGTGTCGAGGTCGAGTCACCATGAGCGAGTCCTGGAAAGAGCTGAAAGCGCAGCTCGCACTGCGCCTCGAAAGCGCGGGCTTCGATATCTTCGGAGCCGCAAACGTAAGCGAGTACAACCAGACCTTGGACGAGAATTTCCAGGGTTATCGCTTGCCGGAGCCTTCGGGCGAAGACTCGTTGGTGCTGGTGATCGGAAACACACGCCGCTTGTGGCCGCTGTTCTTGCGTGCCTATGCTGCGGCTCCTCTGAGCTCGGAAGCCCATCCAATCGACGCGTATACGCGCTCCGAGCTCGCGCGCGCAGTGGACGAGGTTGCGGAAACTTTCGGAGTGGAGAGCGCGCTGCGCTACACCTTCGATCCGGTGCCGCGAGCTGTAGCTGCCCAGCGCCTCACGATTCTAACAGGCGCAGCCGAAGCGTCGCCTGTCGGTCTGTTGATTCATCCCAGTTACGGCCCGTGGTTTTCGCTGCGGGCTGCCGCCGTGTTCGGAGTCGCGGGGCCGAAGGTCTCCGCTCCACCGGCCATCTGCTCCGTCTGCGTCGACAAACCTTGCATACAAGCGTTAGAGCGAGTCAAAGCCGCCACGGGGGGTGTCTTCAATCGCGAGACCTTTGAAGCGCACTGGAAACTGTGGCTGGCGATGCGCGAGGCTTGCCCTGTCGGCAAAGGGGCGCGATTCAGCGAGCAGCAGATCCGGTATCACTACCTGAAAAACGTTTCGATCCTGCAAGAGTCACAGGGCTAACAGCCCTAAAGCAGGAGCTGCACGCACTCTGCGTCGATGCGCAGAGCGCCCTCGGAATCGGCGGCTCTTGCGATGGCACACGAGGCAGGGCACAGCTCGAGCGTGTCGTCGGCGACGTAATACGCGCCGTCGCGGCCCCCCTGACAATCGTCCGATGATGCGCGCAGCGGCCAGCGTTCCTCTTCCGTGTCTTGGTCTGCTCGAAAGAGGATCGAGACAGACGTCTTGTCGATTTCAGCGGCAGGCAACACCGGAATCTGCAGCTTGCAAGATGGAAATCGCTTGCGAGTGGCCTCGATAGCCCCGGCCAAGAGCGACGATTCGTCCAAACCATTGATGTCGACGAAGAAGGCCCGGTGCGTTCCGCCTGCTTGCGCCAGGGTGTGCATCCCGGTGCGATCAAAATGACGTTCCTGCCCCGGCGGCTGTCGCTCCGGGACCCGTAGCCCGAGGATGTGTGTGACGACGCCCTCTTCCTCGTAGGCCTGCCGCAGAAGCGGAGCCAGCGTAAGGTAAGGTTCGTAGCATCCGAAGAAGGAGCCGTGGGATGCGAGAACGATCGCCTGTGCCGTCTTCGGATCCTGCGGGCGTCGCGCGCGGAGATGCTCGAGCGCTCCGGTGACCGCTGCCCGAACCGCTGAGCCGACGCTACGGCGCCTGAACTGCACGAAGCCTCTCATCATCGCGTTGAGCTCGGCGGCTACCTGGGGCGCAGGGCCTATTTCCAAGAGAGGCTGCTCGAGCAAAGCTGGATCGCATTGGTCGAGCGGCTCTCTGGGCGGAAACATTTGGGCCCCGAGCTTGACGCCTGGCTCAAGTCGATCGACCAGATTGACGATAGGGCCGACGAGCCGCGGATCCGAGGATAATAGGTCGCCGAGGTCATTGGCGTCCACCAACAACAGGATCTCGAGCGGCGCGGGGCTCAGCGGGAGCACCATGCGTACGCATGAGGAATCCGGCGCTGCGACCGGCTCCCGTGCGTCGGGCACATCGCTCGGCTCTTCCACCTGCCGACCCGCGTCCTCCAGCGCGCTCGGAGGCGCCTGCAAAGCGTCTGGGCATCCGAGCAAGGGGACAAGCCCACACAACATGCCCAGCTCAAGAAGTACGCTTCGCAACCGACCCATAGCTGCCTCTCGCATGCGAATGAGTCCATGGACTCATGACGATCTGCGCGGCGCGCCCACGAAACGCACAGTGCGTGCTTTCAGAACGCGATCGCGCTGCTGCGGGGCGCAAGGAGCCGTTCCGAAGTGAGCTCGAGAAGAACTTCGGTGGTCTCTGTCGAGAGAGTGCGCCGCTGCACCTGATAGGCCGTTCCTTCATCGTTCAGCCCCACGCCGACTACGGAGTCCTCGCTTTCGCGCGCAGGAATCCCTGGGATGCCAAATAGGGCAGCATCTAGCGCTGGCGACGCGAAATTCCAGCGATTCCAAAGTGTCGGCATGCGGGTGCCGGGGTGCGTTCGATTGACGAGCGCTAGCTCGGGCCCCATTGTGAGGAATCCTTGCAAGGGGTCGTCGCCCGGGCTCGTGTAGAGCGTGTTCGTGACGCCCGTCGCTAGCGAAACCGTTTCAAGGCCACCGAGAGCGTACTCGTATGTAGCCAATGAGTAGCAACCCCCCGCCATCAGCGTGACCTCGTTCTCAGCGTTTACCGGCGAAATGAAGTACGGATTGAGCAGGTCGAGCGCGATGGCGGTTCCTGCCTCGGCCCCGTTGATATCTGCGAGGGTGAGTGTCTGGGGATCGATCGCGATCAGCAGATTCTTGAAGCTCGGACACGTGCCAAAAGCTGCTGTGTAGTCGTGGCGATTCAGGAGAAAGTACACGAGCCCAGACGCCTGAGAGTAGAAGCCACGGCGGGGCTCGGCGCTTCCGTCGCCATCGCTCGGGTCGACGAAATCAGCGAGCTCGATCCGCTGGGTCACCGTGTTCGAAGCCAGGTCCACGACGGCTATCTGGTTCGCTCGGGACAGCGATACGAAGGCCATGTCTGAGCCCGGAACGACTACGATGTCGGTCAGCCCAACAGGTGTACCAGCTTCGACTCGCAGCTCGAGATTGGCGGCGACTCCTGTCCGCGGGGACACGATGTGCAAGATGTCCTCAGTCGGCCCGAGGAGGAACGCCCTGCCTGCACTTTCACGCAATTCAGCGTTGAAATCATCCGGCAAAGTCCAGAGGAGGCTGTTGGTGACGAGATCCACGGCGACGAGCTCCGAGAGACGCGAGAGCTCAACGTCGTAGCCCAGGGCTGTGAACAAGAACACGGGGTTCAGATCGCCGTCGCCGTCACCG
>CAZEWA010000313.1:4187-6143 GCA_964515685.1 uncultured Polyangiales bacterium
GTCGTCGCCGTCACCGGGCGAGGCATCGTCATCAACTACCGACGCGTCGTCGCCGTCACCGGGCGAGGCATCGTCATCAACTACCGACGCGTCGTCGCCGCCGTCTCCATCACCGATCGTACTGGCGTCGTCCTGGGCGTGGGAGCCGCTATCTTGCGGAGTGCTCGCATCAACAAGGGGACTTGTCCCGGGAGCACTATCCTCACCGCAACCGATGGCGCCTGTGAGGCTCAGCAAGCCGATAGCGGCGTATCCTGCAAGGCCCGACGCTCTATTGCTTCTTTGTCCCATGTCACCCTCTCTACCCACGCCCTGACGACTCTCAATACAAGACCGATGTTCGCCGAATCACTCGACGAAGGTTCGTACGACGCGGTCTCCCGTCAGATCGCAGACGGCCAGCATCGTACCCTCTGCGGTACGGGCCATGTCGAAGCTGCCCGCGATCACTTGGTCGAACGTCGGCACCGCATCGGTGACGTCTTCGTAGACGCGAACGGCCGTGCCCTGACGCACTGCCAGTGAAACCCCGTCAGCATCGCCTTCCAGGTCGAGCTCGGAGATCGTACCCGCGACAGCCGTCGAAAGCGTCTCCCACGTTACCGCAGAAAGATCATCCAACACAGCACGCTTTACCTCGATGGAACTGTCCGCGCCTACGCAAGCCACGTACAGCGCGCCGTTCCCATAGGCGATGTCCGCAAGCGTGGCCTCGGCGCACCCCCCGATCTCAGGAATGTCGCTTGGGTCTGCGATGTTGGCGGGATCCGCGCTCGCACGGACCACATAGCGGCCTTCGGTGATGTACCCTGCAACGAGGGTCGCCCCCGCCGTGAGCAACATCGGGCTGTACACCGTGGTTGCAGACTCCTCGACCGTCGCGAGATGGCTCCAGCTGTTCGCGAGCCCGAAACCGGTGTCAGGCACGCGCGAGATGGTAAGCCCGTTGTTCTGCGCGATCAGCGCGTAGAGATCGGTGCTGCCCGGAATCGACGTCACGCTGTGCGCTTTGCGGGTCGTGAAAGCACCGGTGAGAGCGTACGCGCCGTTCTGCCCGTCCTTGATCACCGACAAGAGTCCACCGAAGAAAGGAAAGTTGGTGGTGTAGTAAGACGCGTGATCCGAGACGTGGAGCTCAGAATAGGCGTAGGTCTGCGGGGTGACCCGCCCGTGGTCGATGTCCCACTCGCTCTCGCCCAAGGAGTAGATTCCGATGGTATGCGCGCCAGAATAGGAGCCACCGCCGTCCCAGAGTCGTCCGCTGGCGATGAGCTCCGCGCGGTACGTCGGATCAGTGAACATGAAGCCGAGGTACGGCTTGCCATCACTCGTGCGCGCTGTGAGCGAGAAGCTCCACGCCGATCTGACCGCAGGCAGCGGCACGAGCTCGGTGAACGCGGAGCCGCGCTGACACAGGTACTGCGTCATGGCAGCGTCGACTTCGTCGTTCGCGAGGACCTTGTCGCTATCGAGATCGAGGCCAACCTCGATGCGAGCGCCGCCAAAAGCGCAGTTCTCTCCCGCGAGCTCATACCCGGTCCGTAACAAGGAAGAGAGCCCGGCTGCGCCGTCTTGCCCGGCTGCACCGTCTTGCCCGGCTGCACCGTCTTGCCCGGCTGCACCGTCTTGCCCGGCTGCACCGTCTTGCCCCGGCAGACCAGGTGCGCCATGGCAAACGTAAGTCACGCCACTCTGTTCGCTGCTCTCGATGACGTTGTTCTGGTTAGCGTCTACGCCGATAACAACTTTGGATCCGCCGAATTCACAGTTTTCCCCGGCCGCTTCGGGCTCGACGTCCACGCGCATTCCACCGATCGTATTTCCATCCTGGCCGTCGGCACCAGGCGCACCGTCCACTCCATCCTTGCCGTCGGCGCCAGGCGCACCGTCCACGCCATCCTTACCATCGGCACCAGGCGCTCCGTCCACTCCATCCTTGCCGTCGGCACCAGGCGC
>CAZEWA010000314.1:0-6099 GCA_964515685.1 uncultured Polyangiales bacterium
CGGCCAGGTCATCGGCCACGCACTGGCTCTGGGCCTCTCGGCTCCGTACGCAGGTTTTTGTCAGCATCAAGGTCCCCCTCGCAAGGAGTAAGGCAGACCAACTTCGAAGGGCGCCACGACTGGCGTACCTTACAGCTCACAAGAAGGCACCTGTCGCGTGCGCGGGCTTTGTTGCGTTGCCGCGCACAGGATAAGATCTGCCCTGGGTCGCCCGCGTCGGAGGCCACGCGGCCAGTCGGTAGAAGGCCTCGGCGGGTGAAAGTAAGGTCTGGCCCGTAGCTACCGCAAGTTGGCCTTTGCGGAGCATGTGGACGAGCTCGATGCCGCCCAGCGCGACCCGCGCCGTCCAGAATGACTTGAAGCCGAGCATCAGGCGGGTATGTCGCGGTGGTCGCACCAGGACGTGGTCGCGAACATCATGGCCGATCGAACTCCACACCGATCCGTGGTTGTATCGAGTAGTCCCATCCGAGTCCAAGCATGGGGGGATACGCGGCGAATCCGAGCTGTAGCCTCAGCAACTGATACATGACCAGGGCCGTGTAGCTCTCTGCGCGGCCGCGCGAACAGCCGTCGTTGTTCTTGCACGCGTCGGCGAGGAAATGATCGCCCGTGGAGAACGCGAAGCCAGCTCGTAAACCGATGCGCATCTGGTATTTCCAGCTACTGAACGGCAAGAGCTCCAGTTCGATGCCCACCATGGGCGTCAACTTGAGCACATTGGATTCGAGTCGGCTCACCAGGGCCAGGATGCCATCGACATCAAGGGCGAGCGTGCCTCGCAGCCAGCTGAACTTGCTGTCCCAGAGTGCCCCCGAGTAGCCGCCCTCGAGGCCGCTTCCCATCAAGAGGTGCAAGGTGGCGTAGGGAGGCACATAGGCCATGGCTTGCGACATGAGCCTGCCTGCGACCGGCAGCACGGCACGTTGCATTCCGCTCTGTTGCTGCTGGCTCAGGGCGCGGATCATCCGACTCAAGCGCTGGGCGATGTAGCGCTTGGCTTCGTCGGCTCGCTCCTTCGGGATGCCCATGTCGCGGAAGCGAAAGCCGTGGGCGGCCAAGCGACGCAACTCGTGATCCAGGTCCGTCTCCGTATCGCTGCGGAACGCGAAGTCACGGTTCTTCATGCCTGGTACGAGCGGAGGCGCATTGCCCAGGAACGCGCGGCGACAATGCTCGTGCGTGGTGGGCGGTACCATCTTGCCCTCGCGTTGGAACTTCTTCGCGAGCCGCGAGCAGCGCGCGTAGATGCGGTCGAGCGAGGTCTGGATGCCCGCTTGCAGGGACCCCTCTACCTCGTCACAGACTTTGGTGGAGCCTATCCCATCGAAGACGGCTCGCATGCAGCGGTAGGGAGCCCAACTCTTCTTCTGCTCGACATCTTTCCCGCTGCCATAGACGTCCTCAGGATAGCGCGGCTTTGCGTCGGCGCGAAAGCCCGTAACCACCTCGGAGAACCAGTGATTCGCCGAGTGCATGCCGAGATAGAAGTCATGGACGCGAAAGCTCTGCTCGAAGAAGCCCATGAAGCTGTAGAGCGGATCGCTCAGTGGCATGAAGTACGTGTGCGTAGCCGTGATCTGCTTGGTCACGTCCGGGTTGTCCTCGAGCAGGACCTGCAGCTCCTTGCTGCGACTGGAATCGACCATCTGCTCGAACAGATAGAGGAGATAGGCCAGCGTGGAATCTTCGGGCGGACCCTCCGTGGCCTCGACCGTGGGAAGGACCTCGACCGCGGGGTCCACGTAGACGAATAGCAAGTCGTCCCGCAGCTCGCGGCGCGCGGCGGAGGGCGCGTCGGCAAAACGCCTGGCCGCCCCCGTGCCCACCACTCCTTGCTGCGCAAGCTGCACCGCCAGGCGCAACGGCTGGTTGTCGAATACGCCGCCGTCCATGAACAAACTGGTCTGCGCGCGATCGGCTGTGCAGGCGTTCGCTCCCTCGGCCGTAGGGCCGTTGCAGTGGGCGACCGGCACGGGCTCGAAGGCCAGCGGGAAAGCGCTCGACGCAAGCAGGACCTGCCGGAGCGACGCGAAGGAAACGCTGCCATTCTCGACAGGCAACAAGGGTCGCTGCAGGAGCTCGCGCTCGCCGACGTAGTTGGTGATAAGCGGCGGCTTTCCGATCCCCTGGCCGCGCACGCGCATCACGAATTTGGCCTCGGTGCGCGCAAGCGTGACCCGATCTTTGACCAGCTCTACTTGGGTGGCCGTGACGCGCGTGGTCGATAGGCCGAGGGCCGCGTCGCAGCTTCGTGGCAGGCCTGCGTTCCAGACTTCGTCGATGCTGTCCAGGGCCTCGCGCAAAGGCTGCTGAGAGAGCAGGGCGCGCTGTGTGACCTGGCTCGGACGGAACAGTTGCTTGAGACCCACAGGAATCCAGGTGCGATAGAAGAGACTGCGGTCGGGGCGAGGTTCCTGGTTCGAGCAGCTGGCAAGCAGCGACAGCAGCGCATTGACACTGCCCGCGGAGGCACCCGTGAAGATGCGCGGATCGGTCAGGCCAGGATTCAGCTTCAGGGACTCGAACAGGTAGTAGAGGTAGCCGGCCTCGAACGAGCCGAGCGAGACACCACCGCTCACGGTCAAGCCGAGCATGAAGGGGACCGCCGGAATCGGTGACGCTGCGGGTGTACGAGGCGGCGAAACCACGGCTGGCTCCGCGGGTAGGGGGAGGACCGGAACATTCGGCGGGGTGTCTTCGCAGATGGCCGGACGGGTGGACAACCCCAAGGCGACGAAGGCGATGACGAAGGTCATGCGCGGATTCACTCGCTTCGACTTGCCGAGCTCCGTTGTGCCTCGCCGAGCCCGATCTTGCAGTCTGTCCGTCATTCGAATGCGCTGACCGGAAACACCAAGACCTCTCCTTGCTCGTTGCCGACAGCGATCTGCGTCCCATCCAAGCTCAGCCGCGCTGTGCTCATGGCAGCGCCTGCCAAGGGCAAGACCTTGGAGCGACCGGTTTCGGGTTCGTAGAGCATCAGCTGACGCGGGCTGGCCACCAGGACCTGCTGCTCGTCGCCGCTCGCGCTGATTGCGAGGATCGAGCCGTTCGAGCGCGGAAGAACCTTCACCGGGAGCTGGCCCGGAGGCAACCAAAGCATGGTCCGGCCTTCGTTGTCGCCTGTGATCACGCCCGAGCGATTCGCGAAGAACATGGCGGCGCTCAGCGCTGAATCGGAGGGTGACGCAAGCTTGATGACCTCTCGGCGTGCGAGGTCGACGACCAAGAACATGGACGAGAGCGTGCCGACCACAGCGCGCCGGCCATCGCTGCGCACGGCCAGAACTCCCGAAGGATCGAGAGGTAGGCTTATCACAGCGCGTTTCCGCCCGAGCTCGGCCATGCTGATCACTTGGCGATCGGCCGTGACGACCACCACGTCGAGAGGATTGGACCCCCCAAACGCGATAGCGCGCTCGAGCTTCGTCGTGCCGACCGAGACTCCGTTCATCAATGACCACTGAGTCAGCACGCCGGTCGCCGTTTTGGTCAGCGCGTAGTCATTGGTGCCGAAGAAGGCGCGCTCGACGCCCTCGGTCGGCAGGGTGCGGACCTCAGTCCCGGAATCGCGGCTAAAGAGACGCACTCGACCTGATTCGCTGGAGAACGTGCTGATCACCTGTCCGTCCACGCTGAAGCCCACTCCCTGGATGGAATGACCCGTCGCTTCGGCTTGAAAGCGCAGCTTTG
This sequence comes from uncultured Polyangiales bacterium, assembly GCA_964515685.1. Classification (GTDB taxonomy): domain Bacteria; phylum Myxococcota_A; class Polyangia; order Polyangiales; family DASUME01; genus DASUME01. Next base: position 3,697 of record CAZEWA010000314.1, read on the forward strand.
GCTGGCGCATGGGGCCAGAATTGGGTCGCATCGGGAGAGCGTTGTCCGCCTTCCGGCTCAGCCAAGACAAAGACGCTGCGGCGGCACCTCGCGTCGTGTGGCGCGCTGGAGCATCGCGCATGTGCCAAGCGCCCGCTGCCAGGATCAACGCTGCCCCGATGCCGAACCCGGCCCAGCGCATGCGCGAATACGGCGCACGGGCGACGTGCACACTGCCTTGCGCTTCGATACCTGCATTTTGGGTAGGCGTATGGCTCCAGGCGATGGCTTGCATCGGTCCGTCTGGAGAAACGCGCGGTTCGCTGTGCAAACGTGAAGGAAGCGTGGCGGCGTCCGACGTGGCGGCGTCCGACGTCGCAGCTGCCAGTGAGATGGTCGCCAGGGCCCGTTCTGCGCGGCTCGACCCGTAGTGGGCAATAGCCAGCGCGAATGCGGCAACACTTTGGTGACGCCGCTCCGGCTCGGGCTCCAGGCATCTCAAGACGGCTGTGCGCAAGCCCTCCTCCAGCTCCCGAGGGCTGTCGAACACCGGTGGTTCGCCGTTGAGAATGGCTGCACATAGCCCCGGCAAGCTGTCGCCGTTAAAGGGCGGCCGGCCCGCGAGGAGCTCGAAGGCCACGACCCCCAGCGACCACAGGTCCGAGCGAGGCCCGGTGTTGCGCAAGGAGACGAGCTGTTCGGGCGCCATGTAGGCAGGCGTGCCCATCATCGCATTGAGCGCGGTGATGCTGGTGACGCCGTCGAGCTTGGCGATGCCGAAGTCGACGACCTTCACCTGCGGTGCGGGATCGACGGTGAGAAAGATGTTCTCCGGCTTTAGGTCGCGGTGGACCACCCCGGCCCGATGGGCAGCACTCACGGCGGCAGCGGTCTCGACCATGATGTCGATGCACTCTTGAAGCGGGATCAGGCCGAGATCCATGCGTTGCCGTAGCGTGTCACCGCGCAGTAGATCCATCACGATGAAGAGCGTTCCGTCGGCCATCCGATCCACGTCGTAGACGCTCACGACGTAGGGATTGCTGATGCGCGCGGTCGCGACGACTTCACGGCTGAACCGCTCCACCAACGAAGGGTCTCCACTTAGCTCGGAACGCAGGACCTTGATCGCCACCTGGCGATCCATCGTCAGGTGCCTGGCGGCATAGACGTGTCCCATACCCCCCTGACCAATCTCTTGCTCGACTCTGTACTTATCGAGCAACACGGTGGGTATGGAGAGCTTCATGGTAGTGGAAACCGGCTTCGGCGTGTGTAGGCGGGGAGAGAAGAATCAAGCGCTCAAGTGCGCGGATCGACGGTGTTCTTGATCGCGTCCTCTGCGCCTTCGGCGGTCGCCTTGAGATCAATCCAGCTTGCCTCGATAGCAGCGGCGATGGCTTCCAACTTGTCGTCGGCTGCAGAGGCGATATCCAGCACGCGAGCCTTCGCCGCCTCGAGCTTGCTCTGCAGGGTGTCGAGGTGAGGCTTGAAGTCGAGCTTGGTTTGCGCACTCAGCTTCTCGCCCTGTGCGGTCATCAGATCGATCTTCGCCTTCCACTCGTGGACTTGGGCTTCGAATTTTTCTTTGTAGAGATCGCGTGTATTCATCATGAGCTGCCTTTGTTTTTGGGTGAATGAAAGTGTGCTCCGCGTGTGCAGAGCACATGCCGGCTGAGCGCCTGCTGCAATCGATCAGTGAGCGCGCCGCAGCGCATAGAACGCCGTGAGGAGCACGACTGAACCCGCGACGGCGACCATCAAGCTCCAGAGGTCAAGTCCCGTGACGCCACGTGCCCCGAACTGGTTGAACAGGAAGCCACCGAGCACGGCGCCGAGGATGCCCACGACAATGTCGCCGCCAATCCCGTGCTGCGCGCCGACGATCTTGCTGCCAATGAAGCCAGAAACGAGTCCGAACACAATCCAGACGAAGAAAGACATGGACACTCCGATGGTGGGGCCACGCGCTCGCCAAGCCGGAAGGGCCTGGTTTCAAGTGCGCCCGCGAGGGGCAATGGGGCTGAAAGCAGAACTTCAGTGGGCAAGCTGTTTGCGCCGCACTTCGGTTTGCTGGGCCATGGTAAGGCCCCTCTAGCGAAAAGCTAGACCCTGGCGCTGCGAATGTTTACTTCGGCAGCCTGAATCGCCCTTGAGCGCGGCTTGGCCCTTGGGCCATGATGGACGAAACGTCGCGCTCTTCGGTCCATCCTCATACCAAGTCAGTTCGAGGAGGGCGACGCACACGACGCACGCCTTGCACTTCGCGCCCACCGCGTGCGTGCTCATGTGGTCGAGCAGCGCGCTGGTTGGCCCCGTGTCTAGATTCGCGCCGATTTCGCGCGGCTGTGCAGCGAACCAGAAGGCCTAGAAGCTCATGCGGAGCTGAAGGCTCGGCGAAACGCCGTAATTCAAGGCGAGATC
>CAZEWA010000315.1:0-4312 GCA_964515685.1 uncultured Polyangiales bacterium
TAGGCCCACTCTGCCTACGATGTGGCGATTCTCGATCGTGGGGTTACCCATCCAGGCACCGTTTTGAGGCGCATACTCGGCGAGCGCCTCAGGCAGCTCGGGAAAACGTGCCGAGCTCGCTGTGCCTGCGGCCTGGTAGCTGAACCAGCGGGTTTCAATGGAAGCTGTATCCTCCCACTTGAGATCCGTCTGGACGCAGCCCTCGCGTGAGCCCGTGCTGGCGAGCGAAAAGGCGAGTGAGGGGCGACTCAACACGGCGATGTTGGTGGGGTCGAGCGATGTCACGCGGGCGAGGCTTGAGGGGGAGACTGTGAAGGACACGGGGGGGCTGTTCCCGGTGCGGTCGCGACGGAATGTCTCGTGCGAGTTCTCCATGAGCAGGGACTCGGTGGTCTGAAAACGACTGGCGACGCCCGCCGGGATTCTGAGTACGGCGGTCTGCGTGGCGGCCGGGGTCGGCCATTGGTAGTGGTGTCCGATCCGGAAACCTGGGCGCGTGGCGCTCATGGTATACATCTCGAACTGGAGGTAGGTGGCGCCTTGAGGGAGCATCGCGAGCGTGGTGGTGGTTTCGGCAAAAGCCGTTTGCGTAGGCTGAAGGGCGTGTGTGACGGTCTCACCAGGCTTGAGCGGCTGATTGAGCAGCGTCGCATATCCGAGATTTTCCCCGGCCGCGTTCTGCGCGAACATGATCACGTCGTAGGTATCGGACCCCGCACAGCCCGTGTATTCGGAGAACTCCATCGCGTTGGCGGGATCATGCCAAGAGTTGTCGAAGCACGGCATAATCAGGTTGATGTAGGCGGTGCCCGCCGGTGCGTTCTCGGCGTCGATCGCCGGAAACACTATTTTCATGGGCTTGTTGGGTGTGACCTGCGCCGCAGGGGCGTACGTAACGTCCCGTTTGTGGATCACATGGCCGTCAGGGGGCGCAACCCAGGTCCTGACGGAGCGCGACGTGACGACTTTGTAAGTGTCCTCGTTGCGTGTGTACGTTGTGGTCAGCAACGATACCGAGCCGTCCTCCGGCACCCGGACCTCGAGCCGACCGTCTGCGCCAGTTTTGCCGTGAAATGCGAGCGATCCATCGGCGCGATTGACGACGACGTCGAGGCCGACTGTGGGCGTACGGGTCTCTGTCCCCGATAGGACGGAATCGGCTTCGACGATGGCGAGCGTGCCTTCAAGCGTTGGCTCAGGCTCCTTCTCCTCTTCGCCGGCGTCGAGCGGGGGACCTTGGATGTCAGCGTCGTCGTCGGGAGCGAGCGACCCAGCATCTTCGATTTCGGCTTCTTGATCTGCGTTGCTCTTCGCGTCTCCACACGCCATCGCGGTTGCGGCGCTGCTGAGTGTCCAAGCCAACAATGATGCTCTTAGCCGACGACCTTCGTTCACGGTGCCTCCTTGCGCGTCGAGGCGCGAGCAAGTCTCGCACAGGGTATCGCTCGCTTCTATCACCTGATTCGATGAGCGCGGGGCGATCCTTTCGATGGCGTACAGTGGCACAGGTTGCCCACAGGGGTCGGTGGGGAGCCTGTTCTCTGCTGGCGCTACGGCATCCTTCAAGAGCGAATTTTCGCTAGGGTAGCGAAGCGTCGTTTGAGGAAGCGTTTGAAGGTCCGGTGTCTATCGTGTGCGTTTCCGGCGCGCCGCGTAGTGGCAGTGTTTATGTCGTAGTCGGGAAGACGTGCGTTGTAGGCATCAGAAAGGGTGACCACCGGACGCGCAGGTGCGGACCCAAAACACAAACAGAACGAGACCCACCGCCAGTGCAAGCCACGGACGCAGCTTGTCCATCGTCGTGACGCGAGATGCCGGAGCGTAGGCCGTACTCTTGTGGTTGAAAGCTTCGCGTTCACGTACTGATTTTCCACTCCATCGCGACAGCGATCGCACCGGAAGCGGAACTTGTAGCCGCCGCTATCACCCAGGTCGTCGACATTGCGAACAAACTTGGTAAGCGACATAGAGACTCCACTGTGGAGGTGACGCTGCACGAGCTAGCTCAAATGTCGCCGGCTGTCACACTCAACTAGGGGTGAAAAGCTCACGCTCTTCATCCATTCGGATAGTACAAAGCCGCGAGGAGCTAGCTGGAGCTTGCTGCTTCCGATTGGGGGCTCATTCGAGGCGGGAGTAGAGGGGCCGTTCGGCAGCCTTGACACCGGCTTTCGAGCTCGCTGAGGATGCAGTGCATGAACCTTCGCTCGCTCAATCAGGGCTGCTCTCTGCTACTCGTGCTGTGTACGCTCGCCTGGAGCGCATGCGAGAGCCGGGGGAGCGCTGAGTCCGATGCGGGCGCCGAGCGTGACCGGGAAGACGCGACAACCCCGAAGGCGGATGGCGCCCTGGGCGAGCATAGCTGCGAAGAATCGTGGCGACTTGCGGCGGAGGAGGTTTGGCAAATCGAGGACGCGGCGGACACGAAATGCAGCGCGGATGCCGACTGTATGGTCTATCAGCCCCAGGTGAGTTGCAGCGAGGAGTGTCCGGCTCTTGCGGTGTCCGAGATAGGGCGAGAGACGGCCGAAGCAGCCATCACGAAGGTTGAGGCCGAACGCTGTAGTGCCGCACCTGCGCAGAGCACGTGCGCGCGAACGGTCGAGCACAATTGCGCGGATCCGAGCGCGTTCCTCGCGTTTTGTCGCGAGGGGCAGTGCAGGCACGCCATGTCCGGTTGCTCAGGCGATTGTACTGCCGAGACCATCGGCGGCATCTGTCACGGTGCTTCGCATTGCGACGGCTGCCCTTCGATTCTGGAAGATGCGGTCGGAAAAGCTTGTGACAAACCACAGCAGACCTGCGCCGAACCCGGTTGGTGCCCGCCCATGATCGAATGTAGTGACGAGGAGACGCCAGGAGAGTTTCGCTGGGTGCGTCATATCTTACTGTGTTGATCACCACGAGGTTTCAGGCCCTCGCGGGTGCCTGCCATGGCGTTCGCGCGGGCCACGGCGAGCACGACGTCAGTTGCGTTGCAGGCGACTCAGAGCGCCCATCGCGACACTACTGGGATGTGGCGATACAGCGCTTCGTTGGTCTCACGCTACTCTGCGTACGGCAGCGCTGGCGGTCCCGTGGGAAACAACCGGCATGGACTCCTCCTTTCTCGTTCGTGTGGGTGCCAGCCGAGGGCCGATGCACGAGAAACAGAGAACATGTGGCTTCTTCCGGTGCCGTCCGGCAACGCTCGCCGCTCAGTCGTCGAGCACGAAGGTGACCTTCATGTCGACGCGATACCGGTCAGGCTTGTTGTTCTTGATCACGACCTCTTGCTCTTTGATCCACACGCTGCGGATGTTGTGCAGAGATTTTCCTGCCCGTTCGATGCCGACGGCTATCGCATCGTCGAAGTTCTTCGTGGATTCGGACGTGATTTCGGTTACCTTCGCAACTGACATAGTATCTTCTCCTTTTCCTGCGGATGCTTCGAGTTAAACGCGATCTTTGAGTCCCTTGACTCCTTCCGATGAGGCGCAGTGCGCACAACAATAGATGGAGCCACTTTGCTCGACGCCATGGCCCACGATGCGCAAACCGCAGTGGCTGCATGTAGGCGCCAAGGCTTGGATTGCGCACTCGAACGAATCGAAGATGTGCGCTTGTCCCCCCATCGTCACCTGGAATGCCTTGTCGTAATCGTTCCCGCACGTCTCACAGCGTGACTGAATCATAGGCACCTCCTTCTGTGCATCAGGCTGCGAGCCAGAATGCACGCTGCAGCGCTGGCGTCGGCATCACTGACTTGCTGGAGGTAGGCAGCATTTCGCGGAGCGCAATCGCCGGCCCGTCGAGAGTGTGAGCGAGCCCTTCGCGTTTTACGTTTCAGCTCTTGCGCAACGCATGCTCACGCTGCGCGTGGCTTACTTACGTGTTTAAGTGTCCAGCGGTCCGTTGCCGTGAGCTCCTTGGCATGAAGCTCGCGTGCTTTACCCGCAGTGAGAGTCGAGCGTGTTCATGACAAGGTCCCAGGTCGCGTGCGTTTCCGAATCGCCGGAATGGACCATAATGCTGCGTTCGCTCGTGAGGTGGAGCGTGTCCTGAGCCAAGTGCCTAGGGTCATCGACGCGCGAGCGAGCGCGCAGACCGCCACCGTGCTCGTGCGCTTTACGGGCGAGGTGTGCGACACGGAGCTCGCGGACTTGGTCGAGGCAGCCTGGAGGCGCCTCAGCAGACGCTCCGACAACGCGCACACGGAACAGGCGGACGCGCTCTGGGCCACGCGCACGATCGACGAAACGCTTGCGCAACTCGGATTGCCCGACGCGCAAGGGCTCTCGAGTTCCTCGGCCCGGCGCAGCCTTGCGGAGGG
>CAZEWA010000315.1:4412-6080 GCA_964515685.1 uncultured Polyangiales bacterium
AGATCGTGCGCGGCGACTTGTTGGTCTTGAAGGCTGGTGTCGTGGTGGCGGCCGACGCGCGCATCTGCGAGGCATACGACCTCACGCTCGATGAATCCTCGCTGACTGGCGAGAGCGTGCCCGTCGTCAAGTCTACCGCTCCCGCGAAGGAAAACGGCCCGCTAGGCGAGCGCAGCTCCATGGTCCATCGGGGCACGCTCGTCACAGGGGGCAGTGGTCGAGCGCTCGTGGTCGACGTCGGCGAGCACACACAGATCGCCGCCATCCACGCGCTCGCCAGTGGTGTCGAGGATCGCAAGACCCCCATGCAGGTGCAACTCGCGCACCTCGGTCAGCAACTCGCGCTGAGCGCGGGCGCCGCGTGTGTCGCCACTTGTGGTGTGGGGCTTATCAGCGGTGTTTCCTTCCTCCCGATGCTGCGTACGGCCATCTCGTTGGCGGTCGCCGCTGTTCCAGAGGGGTTGCCCACGGTCGCGATGACGACCCTTGCGCTCGGACTCAGGCGCATGCGGCGGGAGCACGTGGTCGTGCGACGTCTGTCCTCCGTGGAAACACTCGGCGCGGTGCAGGTGATATGTCTCGACAAGACGGGCACCCTTACTGAGAACCAAATGCGCGTCGTCTCTCTTCAGGCCGGAAACTCTCGCTACGAGCTTCGTTCCGGCAGATTGCTGGACACAAGCGGAGCTCTTGCGGACGCCTCCTTTGGGGATCTCGGCTGGCTATTGCGGGTCGCAGTGCTGTGCAACGAGGTCGTACTCGACGAGGACAGTGGTGCACGCGTGCTGGAAGGATCGCCTACCGAGAGCGCCCTGATCGAGCTCGCGCTGGCTTCCGGGCTCGAGCCCCACGCGATTCGTGCGGCCCACCCTCTGCTCAAGACGCAGCGCCGCGCCCAGGCGCGCAACTACATGGCGACGCTGCACGCCTCGCCCGAAGGCCGCTTGCTAGCCGTGAAGGGGCGCCCCTCGGAGGTGCTGTCGCTGTGCACTTCGTATCTGAGTCAAGGTCGACGGGTGGCGCTTTCCTCCGCGGAGCGGGCGCGCTTTCTCGCCGACAACGAGCGCATGGCGGGCCGAGCATTGCGCGTCTTGGGATTGGCCTTTCTCGACCGCGAGCTCGAGAGCGAAGAGGCCCCGAGCCGACTCACTTGGCTGGGTTTGATCGGCATGGAAGATCCTCCCCGTGAGGGTCTTGCCAGCGTTATCTCGCGCTTTCACGGGGCAGGGATCCGTACCGTGATGATCACCGGCGATCAAATGGCCACGGCACGGGCCATCGGCGAGAAAATCGGCCTCGCGACCGATGGGCGTCTCGAGGTGGTCGATGCGACGGAGCTCCACGATGTCGAGCCTGCGCGCCTGTCTTTGCTCGCGCAGCGGGCCCACGTGTTCGCGCGGGTGAGCCCCGAGCACAAACTGCAGATCGTTCGAGCGCTCTCGGACGCAGGTTCAGTCGTGGCCATGACAGGGGACGGCATCAACGACGGCCCCGCGCTGCGCGCCGCTGACATTGGCATCGCCATGGGATCCTCGGGCACGCGCACTGCGCAGGAGATGGCCGACTTGGTGCTCGAGGAAGATCAACTCGAGGTGTTGGTCACCGCGGTCGAACAGGGGCGAACGCTCTACGCAGACATCCGGAAGGCGGTGCACTTTCTCTTGGCCA
>CAZEWA010000316.1:0-6037 GCA_964515685.1 uncultured Polyangiales bacterium
TGAATGGCTTGGTCAACACGAGGTCGGGCTGCTCGCCGGCCTTTTGCGCCAACTCCATGACATCTGCGTATCCGGTCATCAACACGGTGCGCGCGCTCGGCATGCGCAACCTTAGTTCGCGAATGAGGGCCAGGCCGTCCATATGCGGCATGGTCAAGTCCGTGACCATCACATCGATGAGCCCCTTGCCAGGGCCGAGGTACTCCAGCGCGGCAAAGCCATGCTCTACCGCGTGAACGTCGAAGCCACCCTCTTCCAGCATCTCGATCATGAGATGGCGAATGACGGTCGAGTCCTCAACCAGCAAGATGTTCCCGACGGCGCAGTCGTCTTTCACCAGCGCCGTGCTTCTGTGCACTGCGTCGGAGCCGCCTTCAGCTAGGCCTGAGGGTCGCAATCAAACCTCCCCTTTCCACCGATAGTACACATGCTCCGAAGCACACCGAGCGAAAACGTATTTGAGCGTGACAACCACGAGCCAACGTGGCTTGTAGCGCGCGCACACATTCGACATTTGGCAATGGTTTGTGTTCTGCATTCGCTCGGCCTCACCTACGAACGTTCCTCAATAAACAAGCGCCGTTCGCACCGGTTAAAGCCCATTTTTATGGACTCACTCAATTCCATCCACCGTATGCATGCGGTACGCCGCAAGGGTTACTGCGGGTGTTCGGCCATCGGTTTGGGTACTGGGATCCTGACAAGCGAGATAGCGCGCTCGCATGTCGTACGCGCATAAACGTGTGAGGCGTTCCGCACTGCCTCACTCCGTGGCAAGACGCCTCAGTCGATCCACGCCATACACCTTACGACTGTTCGCTGGTGTCCATTTTTTTCGCTGTCCCCAGCTCTGACAACCCGTGTTCGCAACGCACGCGATCGAACGGATTTTCGCTCAAGAGCACACGCGATGGAGTGACGCGTGAGGACTCCCCGCTTACGCACCTGCCGCAACCTAGGTCCACTTACTGCAAGCCCGTTCTGCTATGCGAACGCTCATGCTCCTGGGTATTCTAATGACTCCATGCGCGGCACTCGCCGATAGCTTTCCTGTCCCGGCGACGGAACTGGATGAGGCGACCAAACTCACGCTTGCACACGCGATGGTGGGGGAAGCCGACTGGTACACCCCCGACCATATCGCGATAGCGTTCGTGCTTGCACGGCGCTGGCCGCTCTACCGTGACAACCGCCAGAACGTGAGTTTCAAGACGTATATCAGCCTCTACTCCTCTCCTTTGCGGCGCGAGGGAAGCGCGCGCACCACTTGGCTACGCTCCCTGCCTTGGGGGCCGATTGAAGGACCTTTTGCCAAGCATTGGGACAAGGTTCGTGCATTGGTCGATGCGTGGTCAGAGGGAAAAGTAAAAGACCCCTGTCCGCTCGCCATGCATTGGGGGGGCGCCATGGACCGACCCGGCCCCGACATGATCCCCATGAGCTGCGGCTACACGCGCAACATCTTCTACGGCCACAAAAAGCTCAGCCCTGGCGCGACACGAGGCTCCGTGGCTCGCAATTAGCGCTGCTCTTTGTGTGAAGCGGAGTCTTGCCTCTCGGCCCGCCGCGCCTACCGCAAGGTGGTTACGTGGCATTCACTGCCAGGAGGTGACCGATGGAATTCTCCGTAGCGATCCGAGCTTTCATGACCGCCTTACTAACAGGTCTGATGCTCACCTTCGCGCCTCAAACAACGCGCGCCGACGACAACACCAAGGCTGAAGTAGACCAACATGTGCAAGCAGCCCTGCGACGCTTCAAAGAGAAGGTCAAGGGCGCGCCGCAGTACTTGGAAGACGCCAAAGCCGTGCTCGTCGTACCGGATGTCAAGAAGCTCGGCCTTGTAGCCGGCGGACAATGGGGCGAAGGCGCCTTGCGCGTCGATGGCAAAACCGACGCTTACTACAAGATGCAGAGTGGCTCCGTGGGCTTACAAGCAGGCTACCAAGAGGCAGACTTCGTCTTTGTGTTTTTCACGGATGAAGCCATCAGAGAATTCAAGGCCAGCAATCGCTTCAACATGGGGGCCAAGGCGGGCGTAACGATGGTTCGCAAGGAAGCAAACGCATCGTCCGACACGCTCAAAGCGCAGGCTCCCATCGCAGGATTTGTCTTTGGCGAGAAGGGGCTGATGGCGGACGTATCTGTGGAAGGCACGAAGTTCAAGCGCGTACACCCGAAATAGGCCTTCTCACATGACTCAGCATGCGGATCTGTTTCCGAGCGTTTTCCGTTGATTCAACGAGATTGCAAACGGGCAACACAAGGTCCGCGTGTACGCCGGAATTTCGTGAAAGCCGCTCCTTTGTCCGCTTAGGGTTTGCTCATACGCAGCCGTCCGAGTAGAGACGGGCAGGCCCTTGCTGCGCTCGCGCTTTCGTGAGCGAGGAGTGCGCGCCGATGCCGAGCGCCCATTTGCGTTGGTCGTGTTGTCTGCTTGTAACCTTACTAAGCTGTCAGAATGCCGGAGAGCTAGAGTGGACCGAAATCGCCGCAGACGCTTCGCGAGACATCGGCGTTGGAGCCCCTCGTCCGATAGAGGACAGCGGATCTCCCATGTCCCCTAGGGATGCAACCGCACCGCTTTCTGACGCGAGTACGCATGTAGACGAAGATATCGCCGCAGAAGATGGCGGCACAGACGCGGCCGTCACCGATGGGGGCACAGAGCCGCCCTACGAGGAACCAACGAAGCCTCCCACCTCCGATGCTGGCGCGAGCGACGCCGCAGACGTTCTCGAAGACGCATCCACGGCGTCCGATGCCGCAACCGTGCTTCCTGACCCGAGTGTGCCCCTTGAGGATGGTGCGGTACCTGATTCTGACGCGGGCGCAAGCGATGCGGGTACACACAGGCCACCAGTCGATGCTGGACCAGGAACCGACACCACAGTCCCTACATTTACGCAAGTCTTCACCATGCTGCGCCAAGGCTGCCGAAGCTGCCATGTGCCAGGGGCGGCCTTCAGCCTCGACCTAAGCACGCAACAGTTAGCCTATGAGGAACTGGTAGGAGGCCCAAACCAAGGCGCGGCAGAATTCATTACCTGCGCAAACCAAGGGCTCTACCGCGTGATTCCCTATAACCCAGACCAGAGCCTGCTCGTTCGGAAGCTCGAGGCCACGCATTCTTGTGGGGACCGCATGCCGCCTGGGGGTTCCCTGTCAGCCGTGAATATTGCGCTGGTGCGAGCCTGGATCGAAGCGGGCGCGCTAGATAACTAGCAACGGCAGCGCTATTTGAAGAACAAACTTAAGACGTCTGCTCAGTAAGGATACTGCCCTAGATAGTTGCCTGGAGGATCGTAGTTACACACCCAGAACGAGCCCCTGTAGGAGCCGCTCGTGCAATCTGCAACGCCGCAGCCTACCCGCAGCGTCTTGCGCCAGACGATCTGTGTGTAGTGCCCGCAGCCCCCCGAACTCGCGCACTTCTGGGAGCAAGTAGCGCCTATTCCAGAGTGCAAAGGGCCGTAAGTATAGCAAGCCACCTCGTCTTCCCACATTTTCACAGTGGTTGCTGCAGCCCCTGCTGGAACTCCGCCGCCGAACCAAGCGAGATTTTCGCCCCAGCCATTACGCTCTTGAGAACTTGAATGCGCGAGGCCTGAACACCTCGAGGCCAACTTGTCGGCGTATGCCTGAGCAACCTGCGCTATCTCCACCGACCAGGTGAGCTCTGGGAGTGCGGGATTGGCGGGTGCTCGTGCGCGCGCTTGGTTGTGGGCGTGCGTGATGCCCAGGAGGCGCCCCGTTTCCGAGTCGAGCGGCGTCATGTTGTCGCCGTCCCCGTCCCCGTCGCCCGGCATGTTGTCACCATCACCGGAACCTACGCTTCCGTCGTTTGGCTGAGTCGGCTCTTGATCGCCGTCGCCTTGCTGCGCGGCCCCGTCTGCCTGGCCTGAATCTCCGTTGCCCGCTCTTCCAGCGTCCCCCTGCGGGCCGTTGTAGAAATCCCCATCGCCCTGCCCCGAAGGCGAGCCCACATCAATGTCTGCCGTACAAGCCACGGCGAACGTGGCGACCGCGAGCATGACCCAATTAGAACGCAACCTGCGCATCTCGAACCCCTATCGCGCCGGAGGCGCAGCGAGACATCGAAGCTGGACCTGCGATTTTGTGCAAGAAATACCGTTGAATGTGGAAAAATCAACGGTAAGAGCGTATCTCCCTACGTCCTCACTCGCCTCGCGGCAAACCGATGACCGTTGATCCTCACGAATAGGGCGCGTTTCTATACACTAGTACGGATGTCCTTTCGCCGTGCCCCCATAACCGCGCGCTCGCTGCGCGCGGCTCTCTTCGCGGCATGCGCAATCTGGGCTACCCTCTACCTCCGCCACGGCGCCGCAAACGCTGAAGAGGCAGAGGATCTCGCCAAGACCCAAAAGGCCGCGCAGGCGCCCTACACGCTCGGCGGCTATGCCGAAGCGTTCTACCAATACAACCTAGGTCGGCCGCACAACGACATCACGCACTACCGCGGCTTCGACAACCGCCACAACAGCTTCACGCTCGCCAACGTGGCGCTCTCTGTGTCCTTTGACGTCCGTAATGTATTCGGCCTGATCGCAGCCCAGGTGGGACACACGCCGTCCACCTATTACCTGAGCGAGCCCGAGCGACGAGGCACGGGTGCGACCAACGAAACCAGCGCTGCGCTGTGGAAGTACCTGCAGCAGGCCTACTTCGGGTACCGTTTCGATCGTGGCCTATCCGTCGCCGCGGGCTTGTTCTTCTCGCCCATCGGCCCCGAGGCGATGGCCATCCATGAGAACTGGAACTGGTCACGCTCGAATTTGTTTTTCGGCCTACCCTTCTATCACACAGGAGTCCGCGCCTCGTGGCAGGTCGAACACTGGAAGTTCACGCTGGCTGGCTACAACGGTTGGAACAGCATCGTCGACAACAACGTGCGTAAGTCGGTCTCGGCGCAAGCGCGGTACCAACGCGATGCCTTCGCGTGGACCGTGACGTACTTCGGTGGCGCGGAGCGCGCGCGGGGTGCACCCGAAGGCCAAGCCCCTCGCCACCAGGTCGATACGCACCTTACCTTTCAGGCGACCTCGGCCCTCGCCTTCATGCTGCAGGCAAATGCAGGTGTGGAACCCAACCGCTTGGGCTTGAGCCACTGGCAAGCGGGTGCAGCCTACGCACGCGCAAGAATCTTTTCGAACACCTATCTCGCCGCGCGCGGAGACTTCTTCCGTGAACATGCAGCGTCTGAGCACGGCGTGGAGGCGACGCGCATCTTTTGGCCTGCCGACTGGGTAGCCTCGGGCACGCTCACGCTCGACGTGCGCCCCCAAGAATCCATCGCCCTCATGCTCGAGTATCGAAGCGACCACGCGGCATCTAACATGTATTTCCAGGGACGCGTGCACGAGGACGCGCAGGGCAACATGCTCATGAACGCGCGGCGCCAGAACACGCTGACGTTGGGCGCCACGGCATGGTTCTGAGCCGGACGCCGTACAAACGCTAGGGCTTTTGGAAGAACGAGCGCTGCTGAAAGCGTAGGCCTGCAAGAACCTGCTCCACGCGCTCAATCGACAGCGTGCCCACCCGCTCGCCCAAGCATATCTTTTCGACAGACGAAATCTGCGACACCACGACGACGCTCTGCCTAGGGAGGTTTGCTTCTCCCATGTCGAGCAGCACATTCCCCGGCTCACCGGCTCGATGCAGATTCGATGTCAACGCGCACACCACAACGGTTGTGATGCGCGAGTGATTGAAGACATCGTCCTGAACCACCACGTGCGGATGGGCGTAGTTTGGGGTGGGTCCGCGCGAATCCGTAGAATCAATCCAGAACACATCGCCGCGGTTGATTTCTACTGGCTGCCCATTGGCGCGCGTCTCTGTGTCCGTATCCATCACGATGTAACACCCCCTACCACCATCTGATCTACTTCGCGTTCAGTTTCAAGGGTTCACGTTCTGCCCGTCGAGCCGCCACGCTCTGGTGCAAGAGCAGTCTCCTCAAAGAGGGAAGGCTGCGACGGCCGGTCCACAGCAGGCGCACCGATTAGCC
>CAZEWA010000317.1:0-3401 GCA_964515685.1 uncultured Polyangiales bacterium
CAGAAACACAACAACCCCGGCGGGTTTTGATTCTCCCAACGGGGTGTTGAACATGTGCCTACATCAGCTAAGGAGCCGACGACGCCGAACTCCGACCGCTGATCAACCGGCAGCAAGGCCGATTGGCTCTTCGCCACGAAGGCAATAGAGCTGCCCGGAAGCCAAAGAGCGGACCAGCCCACACCTCAAGCCCACGGTACCCCTAAGTGCGTTTAGGGGTGAGTGTGACCGAGACAGACCACACTCCTGTCCGGAAACGTACCAGGCAAACCGGTCTCGGTCAACCCCAATAAGTTGACAGGCTTGTCTGCTTTTGGGGGTAGAACGGCATAGGTTAACGCCTGGAAAATACGTCAGTTTCCGGCCAACGACGACAGGTCGGGAAGCTCGTCGAGGTTGGGCATCAAGACAATCTCGATACGTCGATTTTGACGGCGTCCGTCGGCGTCCGAGTTCGAGGCTACGGGCTGCGTGTCGGCGTAGCCGGCTGCCGACAGGCGCGATGCATCCACACCCTTGTTGGCGAGGAAACGCGTGACTTCGACCGCGCGTGCCGTGGAGAGCTCCCAGTTCGAGGGGAACTTCGCGCTCTTGATCGGGATGTTGTCGGTGTGGCCCGCGATCTGGAAGTCGCGCTGCTCGATGGAGCTGAGAACGCTTGCCACCTGGGCCAACGCTTCCTCACCTTCAGGCTTGAGCTTGTCCTTGCCCGAGTCGAACAGGATATTTTCCGCAAGCTCGACCACCATGCGGCCACGCACGACGCGCACGCGAAGCTTGCCGGAGTCGATCATCGCCTTGAACTTGTCGACCATTTCTTGGAACGTCTTGAGGCGTGCCTGAGCCTGGATTTCCCGCTGGCGCAGTTCCTCTAGGGCGCGCTCACGGTCGGCGAGCGTAGCGCTCAGGGTACCTTTTTCGGCTCCGGCAAGGTTGAGGCGCTCCATGAGCTCCGCATTTTGCGCGGAAATGTCACGAAGTTGTGCGTCAAGAGAGTTGCCGCGCTGCTCGGAGTCGGCGAGTTTGGCCTGCGCCGATGCGAGTTCGTCGCGTTTGGCCTGCATTTCCTCTTCGGAGTAGCCACAGGCTCCGGCCATGACAGCTCCGATGAGCAACGCGGTCCAAAGGCTTTTAATGCGCGTACGATGCACTGGTTCCCTCCCTGGTATTTGCTTGCGCGCGAACCTGCGCGCTCCAACGCCCTAGGCGTAGGGGGGAGTTGTAACCCGAGACGGGACAAAGGTCCGGGAAACCGTGCACCAGCGAGCGGTCAAGTGCGGGCAGATCGCGGTTCTAGGGAGCAATCGCATGCTTTTCCTGCAGTTTTACGCACATTCCAGTGCGCTTGAATTTCCGCGTGATCTCGAGCACTTACGTGTTTGTGACGCTCACTGTCTATCCAAATATCATAAAGTTAAGTATAAATTATATGGCTTTGAGAGTTGACAGCTGCCGTGACGTGACAATACGCTACGACAACAACTAGGACCAATCCTTGAGGGAGGTCACGATGGCAGCGAAGAAGAAGACGGCGAAGAAGGCGGCGAAGAAGACGGCCGTAAAGAAGACGGCAGCCAAGAAGACCACGAAGAAGGCGCCCGTGAAGCGGCGCCCGGCAGCGCCCCGCAAGGCTGCTGCCAAGAAGACGGCCGTGAAGAAGACGGCTGCCAAGAAGACGGCCGTGAAGAAGACGGCTGCCAAGAAGGCCACGAAGAAGCGCGCCACCAAGAAGGCCGCAGCAGCGGTCTGAACAGGCTTCGAAGACCGCGGCTGCAGGACTCCGAACGCAACGTAACTGTTTCGTGACTGGTCCAGCCGTCGGCGCGGATTCTGCGAGTTCGCGATCTACGAATCAGCCAGTGCTCCTCGGGGCGCTGGCTGTTGCGCTTAAGCAGGATTTAGCTGCGGGAAGCGCGCTCGCTGCCCAGTAACGCCTGCAGGCGATCGCTCTCGATGCGCACTAAAAGAACTTTTTCTCGGTCCACAATGACGCTTCCTGGGGCTGAGCCTTTGGGCTTCCGGATGTAGCGTCGTTCCGTGTGTTGGACCTCTGCACTTGGTTCGCCGCGCACGGCACTGAAATGCGCTGCGAGGTGCGCCGCATCGACGAGCAGCTCGGCCGAAATGGGCGTTTTCCGCTCGCAGGGCACGACCACATGCGCCCCGTGGGTGCCGCGCACGTGCAGCCAGTGATCATGGGGCCGCGCGACGGTCAGCGTGAGGGTGTCGTTGTCGACGGCGCCCTTGCCGACGAGAATTATCTGGCCATTTTTCGCGACAAAAGTCCGGTAGGGCACTCGCGTTTGCGGACCGCGTTTGCGTTCTTTTGTACTGGTCAGGCCCTGCAGGCCGAGGTGTTGCGCGCGTTGGCGAAGCGCTTCCAGTTGCTCGGCATCGGCCGAAGCCAGCTCGATAAGCCAGGCCCGTAGTTGGTCGACGAGAGCCGCGGCTTCCATGAGGCGGATCTTTGCGATGTCGGTGCCTCGCTCGAGTTTTCGAGCGCGTTCGAAGCGACTTTGCGCGTTGCGATTGGCGTCGTGCGAGGGATCGAGGGCAATCGTGACGACCTCAGGGGGCTCGAGGCTATCGTCTTCCAACACGATCTCATGGGAGCCGCGGGGGATTGCATGCATGTGCCGCAGCAATAGGTTGGCTTCGCGCCGTAGCTGCGGCACCACGGCGATACGCGACAGGTCACCTTGAATGGCTGTGGCTTTTCGTTCGGCGCGCTTGAGAGCGGATTGGCCGCGCTGACGCAGATCGCGGCGCTCCCTGTCGAGCGCAGTGTCGTCCCGATGTTCGGTGAGACGCTCTGCGAGTTGGGTTGCGCTGGCGAGGTCGCCGGGCATCGAAACGCCTCGCCCGCGTCCGAGAACGAATGGCCCGCGGCGCGCAGGAAAGCGCTGACGCAGCGCGCGCTCGTCTGCGGCGCCCACGTAGCGATCCTGGGCATCGAGCAGCAGGAGATTGGGATGCTGGGCGTCGAAATCGACCAGCAAGCGCTCCCGGGTTTCACCTCGTGAAAACACGAGCTCGAGTCCCAAGGCTGTTTCGGAGGTTGGGAGCGGAAGCAGCCAGTGGGCTTCGCTCAACTTGGCATTTTCAACCTTCGTTCGAAGGCGCTGCACAAAGCTGTTCGCGGGATCGCCCTGTGGCCGCACAAGAGCAACGCCTACGCCTGAATGGTTGGCTTTGATCCAGAGCAGAAGCACGTGGCGTTGGCCATGTGCGAACAGCGTGAAGCTGAAGAAACCCGGCGCGGGGGCATCAATGCGTTGTGCACGCATGCCCAAGAGAAAGGCGAGTGCTGGGCGACGTGCGTACGAAGGTTGCGCGTCCACCAAGCGACTCAGTCTTCGTCGGTTTCGTCTTCGTCGGTTTCGTCTTCGTCGCCTTCTTCG
>CAZEWA010000317.1:3501-5988 GCA_964515685.1 uncultured Polyangiales bacterium
CTTCTTCGCCGCTTTCTTCGTCTTCGTCGTCTTCTTCGAACGCGTCCTCGTCTTCGTCGTCGTCCGGGAGCAGGGCGGCTGTGTCGAAGGACTCGGTGAGGGCAATGGCGAGGCGCTTCATGTCGGCGAACGAGCGCTCGGAATCAACGCAGACGTAGGCCTGCTCGCAGCCCGAGACCGCGATGCGCTCGCCAATCTGCGCCAGTGCGCCTTGGGTGAGTCGTGGTCGGGCTCCCATGGGCTTGACGCGGGCGTACAGGAAGCTACCTCCCGGCGCGTCGTGTTCCATCGGATCGAAGCCGTAGATCGTCCCAGTCTTTAGGGCGAACGGAATGGCTTGCTCCGGCTCCCAAAGTCCGCGCGGAGCGATGATGATTTTACGGCCGGTGGGCGCTAAACGGGCTGCGAAGGCGGCAAGTCGCTCCTGGTCGCGCTCGCCCGTGGTGAGCTCGGCGCCCGTGGCCAAGACGATGGCGAAAGCTCCCAAAATATCGGAGGCGCGCGTGAGCCAGTCGATGCCAGCGTCGACTTCGGCGCCTGCGCGCATCGCGCCGCGCGGGGTCATCCAGGTGCTGCGCGGAGCGACCAATGCGATATTGGCAGGCTTTTTCAGCTGTTTTTTGTAGCGAGCGAGGGTTGCCAGGGTGGGAAGGGGGAGACGAGGAGCGAATTCGAAAAAGGGTAGTTTCGACGCAGCCTTCGGATGGGGGAGGCGCTCAACTAGACAACCCGCAAAAACATCGGACATGAGGCGCCTCCTTTAGCAACGCGGGCTCCCTGGGGCTACCCGAACCCGAGAGCGGTCCCCTAGCCCTTTCGGGCCTAGAGGGCGATCTCGGTGTACACAGCGGCATGTCAGTGAAAGGCCCGCGTACCTGGACGTCGCTTTGGGGCTTCGGCATGGCGGTGCTGACGCTTCTTGCCTGCTCGAGCGACCAAGGGGCTGCCACGTCGGAGCTGTTCGGGCCTCGGTCTGACGCACCCGAGTGCACGGTGGACTTGCCCTGTGCGGACGGATTCATTTGTCTCTTGGCTCGTTGCTACAAAGCCTGTGCAGCGGACCAGGAGTGCGCCTCACCGCGCGAGGTGTGTGCCCGCAGCGGCAGTGAGCGCGGAGCCTGCGTGGTTCAGGAAGCAGAGCTCCCGGCAGATCCTTGCGATACGCTTCTGTGTTCCGGAACGATGCCCGCGTGCCATTCACTTGCGGGGCGCTGCGTGGCCTGCACCGAAGACAGCCACTGCGCCGCGGAGGCGCCTATCTGTGATCGCGGCCGTGGACAATGTGTGGAGCGCGCAAGCGGCTCGTGCGCCCCTTGCAGCGCAGATCGAGACTGCGGCGACGGGCCGCAGGATACGTGCCTTTCTCTGCCGCAAACCGGCGAGCGCGTCTGTTTGCAAGCGGGTTGTTCGCGCGGGGGAGCCGCAGCCTGTCCAGGCGGCTTCGAGTGTCTGCCAAGCGTAGATGCGTGCGTGCCGCGACGCGGGAGCTGCACGGCACACCGGGCGGCTGGACTCGGACGATCGTGCGAGGGCGCCAAGGATTGTTCGCCAATTTCGGTGGCGGGGGATTCGCCTTTCGCGGGGACATGTTTCGAGAAAACATGCGCCTTTCCCTGTGTGGCGACTCCGGATTGTCCGGACGATCGCGTCTGCGCACAGCCCGTTTGCCAAAGTGTTGCCGGAGCTCCGGACGCAGGGGCTGATGCGGACGCATCCGAGGGCTGAGTCGCAGCGCACCAGTGCGCGTGCGCCCAGAAGGAGGAGGGCAAGGTGTGTCTGGGGCTGGGGGCTCGGGCGTGAGCCTGCAAGCTGCAAGCCTGGGCGTCGTCGACTGGAACTCGCGCAGGCCTTGAGCTTTTCCCGCTCGTGGCCTGGGCTCAGATCCCGAATGCCTAGCAATGCGGATCCAGTGCGTCGATGTAGGTGTCGGTTCGCGGGCGATTTGCCTTCGGTGCAAATCCCGCGCTTTTGCCGAACGCCGTTCGAACCATTGGCCCTCGAATTGACGCCGACCCACCACGTGCCCAACACTAGCGACCAAGCCCGAGCGAACTTGGTTCGCTGATTTGGGGTTTGAGGAGACGATTGAGGTGATGGCCCACGAAGTCGGAGTCGCGTGCGGTGCATGCGCGCTCTTTTTCCCGCTCGCCACACGAGCTTGTTCGGGCTGTGGGGCGTCGCTTGCCATCGTCGCGGAGAGCGACCTTCATTTGTCGAGTCGTCCGGAGGCTCAGCTCGCTCCCGCCGCTGAAGTCGTCCCCGAGAATGCTGTGCAAGGTGGCCCCCAAGGCGCCCAAAATGTGGCATCTTCACCCGAGCCAGAATCGGCTCCGGCCGAAGTCTGGTCGCCCAACGTTCACGCACCGGCAGCTATGCCCGGCGCAGCTACAGCCGGCGAGGGGGTGCAAGGCCCGCTATCGCCTCAGACCGCTAAGGAGAATTCGATGGAGCAGGCGCGTCACTACGTGTGCAAGGAGTGCTCGACCC
>CAZEWA010000318.1:0-5969 GCA_964515685.1 uncultured Polyangiales bacterium
TCCGCTCGCGCCTGCCAATGACACTGAACGTAGTCTACTACCAGCCTCGCACAGACACGGCTGCGCCCGTTTCCACCTGCGTCGAGTCCGCACGCCGCTGGCAGCACGGCGGAGAGGGTGCAGCACTGGCTACGGCCCTTCGCAGCGAGGGTGGGCCACTCCATCCGAGCATGCTCACGCGCGAGCGCCTGAAGTCTCTCGAGCTCAACCTGCAGACAGTACGCTGGCCTTCGACGGCCCGGCCCGACATGGCAGGCCACGCGCAATATGTGCTGCGCGTCCTTGTGCCTGAAGGGCAAGGCTGGGCCCATGCGCCGCTCGAGAACACGCCGCGCGCGAACCTAGCTCCGCTGCAGCGCCAACAGCTGCTCACGTGGATCAAAGAGAATCTCGCTGCCATCGACGTGGGCATCGCGAAGATGCCAGATACCTTCGCCGACACGCAGAGCGTCAGCGTGACGCCGCTCGGACTCGGCAGGCTCGCCAATCGTCCTTTTGGGCGTCTGTTTTCCGCAGCCGATTTCGAGTCGCTCGATCTACGGCATTTCAAGCACATCGCATCGCCCGAAGCCTTGTTACGCAGGCTCGATGGCATGAGCTGCGCAGGCTGCCACCAGACGCGTTCCGTCGCAGGCTTTCACTTGCTCGGTGAAGAGCCCAAGGACAAGCAGCTCGACGCACTGTTCGTACCGGGCTCCCCGCATCTGCTCGGTGAGCTTCCGCGACGGCTCGACTACGCACGCGCGCAGCTCGCAGGAGCGCCTGCGGATCCTGTGCGTCCGCACGCCGATCATGAAGTGGGCGCCGGAGGTTTCGGCAGCCACTGTGCGCTCTCCGATCCCGGCCTTGCCGCATTTCGCTGTAACCCAGGGCTGCGTTGTGAAAACCACGGCGACCCGGTGATGGGAACCTGCGTGCCCGTGACAGCAGGCGGTGCAGGCGCCGCGTGTGAAGTGAGCGCTCTGCACACAAACAAGGACCCGCTACGCGACCGTGTACGTGGCCTCAGCGAGCGCCCCTGCGCGCGCGGCGTGTGCAATGACAACCGCGTCGGATTTCCCCAAGGCATGTGCACCACGTCCTGCTCGGGACTCGAGGCGGGCGAAGGCTGCGGCGCCATCGTGTCGCTGCGCCCCTTCAATGACTGCATCGCTCGCGGTGAACCGTTCACGCAGTGCGTCGAGCGTACCGCTGGGCCTGCAGGAATGCGCGCCTGCAGCGCCGAAGCGGGCTGCCGAGACGACTACATCTGCGCACGCGGCCAGCGCGACCAAGGTGTGTGCATCCCGCCCTACTTTCTGTTTCAACTGCGTGTAGACGGCCACGTGGTGCGGCCCTAGGCAGCTCGATGGCGCTCAAAGCCTGCTTCGTAACAAGAGGTGAACCTCTCAGGCCGCTCAATCGCACGGACGGGGGCGCGACCTGGGCGCAAGTTTTGCAACTTGCTCGATCACGTGATCGCGAAACGCGATCGAGCGCTGCGGCATGTAGCGCTCGGCGGGATACACGAGATGCAGCGGCGCTCCGGGAGCGGCATAACGCGCGAGTACTCGCTCGAGCCGCATGCCTGCGCTCTCGGCCACGAAGCTAGGCAAGAGACCGATGCCTGCGCCTGCGACAAGCACCTGCGTGCAGAAACTGAAATCGTCGGCATTGATCTGGCCGCGTACCTCCACCGACTCGCTGCCCTTGCTGCTGTGTAGACTCCACACGGCTCGGCCGCTCGGCGCTCGAAACAACACACAGCGATGGTGGGCAAGATCCCGCACGCGGCGCGGACGCCCGCACTGCGCGAGGTAGCCCGGCGACGCGTACAACGCGAACTCGGTGGCCGGCAGCTTGCGGGCAATCAAGCTCTCGTCCCGAAGCGTGCCTGCGCGCAAAGCGAAATCAAAGCCCTCCTCGAGCAAGCTCACTACACGGGTCGTCAACGTCACGTCTACAGTCACGGCCGGATGCTCCGCCACAAAGCTCTGCACCATGGGCGCAAGCTTCCACATCGCAAGGTCGACCGCCGTGGTGATGCGAATGGGCCCCCGCAGCTCCGTGCCCAAATCGACAGCGGCCTCGCGCGCCTCGCTGAAGAGCGACATGCCACGTGAGGCGCGCTCATAGAACGCGTGACCTGCATCGGTGGGCGTCACCTTGCGGGAAGTGCGGTGCAGAAGGCGCGTCTTGAGCTCCTCTTCGAGCAACGAAACTGAACGGCTTACAGAAGACTTCGGCAGCGACAGCGTCCGAGCCGCTGCCGTGAAGCCTCCTTCGTCGACCACCCTGAGAAAGACCGCCACACGATTGAGGTCCAGAGAAAGTGCGCGAGACATGGGGTTTAATCGTTCGCAAATTTCGAACAATGTGTTCGATTTTACCTATCTAGTCCATCTTAGAAGAACGGTCTAGATTCTGTCCATCGGCACGCAGTCACCAACACGCTGCGTTCATGCCTGCACACACATTTTAATCAGCACCAAGGAAACACAACGATGATCACCGCTCAAAGCACCGGCACCGCCTCGCAGTCGTCTCCCAGCACAGCAGCACACTTCACCATTGACGCCTCTCACTCCAACGTGGGTTTCAGCGTGCGTCACATGATGATAACGAACGTAAAGGGTGAGTTCGATAGCTTCAAGGGCAGCGTGCAGTACGATTCGCGCGCTCCGGAAGCCGCAACCATCTCGGTCGAAGTAGACGTGGCTTCGATCAACACGCGTGAGGAGAAGCGCGACGCCCACCTGCGCAGCGCAGACTTCTTCGACGTCGAGAAGTACCCGAAGATGACCTTCGCTTCGCGACGCGTCACCAGGAAGGGAGACAACCTCGAAGTCTTGGGCGACCTGACCATTCACGGCACCACGCGCGAAGTCACGCTCTCTGTCAGCGATATCACCGCCGAACACACCGACCCCTGGGGCAACAAGCGTATCGGCGCGTCCGCCAAAACCAAGGTTCGCCGCTCCGACTACGGCATGCAATGGAACGCAGCGCTCGAGGCAGGCGGCGTGTTGGTGGCAGACGAAGTCACGATCAGCATCGACGTCTCGCTAGTCCGCGCAGCGTGACTTTGGCGAACAAGCCCAGCGCACGTTGAGTCAAACCTTGGCGCGGAGCTGAGCGCGGCCGGCTCGCGCTGCCCCCTCGCCTAGCCTCGCGTGCCTTGAGTGACGAAAGCTGCCACGAAGGAAGAGGCTGGCGCGCGTACGAGTTCGTCCCAGCTGCCGCGCTGCGTGATGCGCCCCGACTCCAGCACGACGATTTGGTGCCCCAGCACGCGGGCATCCTCGGGCTCGTGGCTCACCACGATGGTAGGCAACGCGAGCTCACGCAGGGTCTGCGCCAAAAAGCCGCGCACTTGGCTTCTGGCGGGTAGATCCAACGCAGCGAGAGGTTCGTCGAGCAGCAAGGCCCTCGGTTCGATGGCCAGCGCGCGTGCAAGCGCCACACGCTGCCGCTCGCCCCCCGACAGCGTCGCGACCTTGCGCGCTCTGAGAGCAGACAAGCCGAAGTTTGTCAGCGCCGCTTCGATGCGTTGCCCGAGCAACGTTTTGGAGCCGCGCGTCGATGCGCGCACCGCAAAGGCCACATTCTCACGCACACTCATATGCGGAAAAAGCGCGTAGTCTTGGGGCACATAGCCCAAGCGCCGGTCTTCGACAGCCACGCTCAGGCCGTGCTGCGTATCGAGTAACACCTGCCCGCAGACCTCGATGAAGCCACGGTCGCAGGGTAAGGCCCCAAGCAGCAGCGACAGCAGACGGGTCTTACCCGCACCATTTGGCCCGATCACGACGAGCGGCCCCTTGCCCGTGGCGAGCTCGACATCGAGCGAAAAGCTGCCGAGCGAGGAACTGCCGAAAGAAGCCGCAAATCTGGCACGTAAGCAAGGGGGCTCGGTCATGCGCGACTTCCCAATGCAGGCAACGTCCTGTTCAGAGAGAGCTTTACAAACGCAAGCAAAGCCAAAGCGACTCCCACCAACACCAGCGAAAGTGCCTGCGCGACGCGCAAATCTGCTTCCAGGGCGGTGTATACCGCGAGGGGTAAGGTTTGCGTTCGGCCCTCTAGATTGCCAGCGAACATCAAAGTGGCTCCAAATTCACCGAGCGCCCGCGCCCAACTCATCGCCGCGCCAGCCGCGACGCCGGGCAGTGCAAGCGGAAGCGCCACGCGCCAAAACACGCTGAGGGGTGTTGCCCCAAAGCTTCTTGCCACAAGCACGAGCGCGGGGTCTACCCTGCGAAATGCACTCAGCGCCGCCTGTAAAAAGAATGGCGCCGAGACAAACAACTCCGCCATGACCACTGCCGGCGTCGTAAATGCAAGCGACCAGCCGTGGGGGTACAGCAGGCTTGCGAGCAACCCCTGGCGGCCAAATGCGAGCAGCAGTGCAACGCCTGCCACTGCCGGTGGAATCACGATAGGTAGCTGCAGCAACGTCTCAAGTAGCTGCGCCGCACGACTCTGGGATTGAGCGAGGACCCACGCCAAAGGCGTGCCCAAAACCACCACGATAAGCAGCGTGATGAGCGTGGTAACAAAGCTCAAACGCAGCGCGGGCCACACCAAGGGATGCCTGAGGCCGGCCACAAAATCGGACATGGGTAACGTCACAAAGAGTGCGACCAGGGGGATGAGAAGAAAGGCCACCAAGAGTGCACCGATACCGCGTAGAAACCATCGCTGCGTTCCAATGGGCACGGCCTTAGCGCTCTTCTGTTCCAGCCAGAAATCCCGCGCGCCGCAAAACAGCCTGGCCAGACTCACCGCGCACGAAATCGATAAACGCCTGAGCAAGCTCTGGCCTCGGCGCTCCCCTCAGGCGCGCGATGGGATACTCAGCCACCACATTTACAAACTCTGGGATGCGTACGATCTGCACGTCCGAGGACGCTTTTACATCCGAAAGGTACACGATGCCCGCCTGCGCTTCCCCGAGTCGCACCTTCGTCAGCACCTGCCGCACGTTTAACTCGCGCGAGACCAACTTGGCTTCAACGCGCTGTCTAAACTCTTTGCCCCACAGGGCATTCGCGCGGTCCAAGATCTGCTGTGTGTAGCGACCGATGGGCACCTCTTTTGCCCCGAGCACAATGCGCTCGGCGTCGGGAAGCTGGGCAAACTCCCGAATCTTCGGCGCGGACTCTTGCGCGACCACAAGGACGGGCTCGTTGCGCGCGAACAGCACCGCTTGCTCCGCGAAACCCGCTTGTTCGAGCGCCCTCATGTGCGGCACGTCCGCGGAGGCGAATACATCCGCCCGAGCACCGTGCTCCAACTGCACGCGGAGTTCCTGACTGCCCGCGAAGTTGAACCGCACACGGGACGCTGGATACGGCACCTTGAACGCCAAGGCCAGCTCCGTGAATGCCTCTCGCAAGGAAGCGGCTGCGAACACGACCAGCTCCTGGGTCTCTTGTTCAGGCAGACTTTCACCAGTGGAGCATGCGCTCGACAGGCAGAACAAGACCGCAAACAGCACGCTTATTATGCGCATAGCACGTCCCCAGTTTTCAGATCTCCACGCGTAGCACGTGAGCTCTCGAAGCATGACTGGCAACCCTTCAAAGGCTCGACTCCGCCAATTTGCGACAGGCCCCACGACTCACGCTGGGATCCCACACGGCTAGGATTGGCTGCGTCACGGAATGCAGGATTTACACCACGGAAGGCAAACCTGTCATCCTGCGCAACACAAAAGCCGTTAAAAGCAGAAAGCCGGCACATGGCTCGCACTAACGAGCGCATGTGACCGGCCTCTACGCGCGTGCTTACGTGCTCAGATCAGGTCTGCCGCGCAAATATAGGTGACCTCGTCGACTTCTCCGGCTTGCAGGATGCCGTCACCCGCGATGCCGTCGTCATCCCCGTTGTCGAGACCGACGCTGACGATGATGCTGGCCTGGTTAGCGCAGCTACCGGCGTCGGCACCAGCAGTGCCCTTGGTCAGCGTGATGAGCGAGGTAAAGCCG
>CAZEWA010000319.1:0-5932 GCA_964515685.1 uncultured Polyangiales bacterium
TGCACAGACCGATGCACTCGTCGCAAATGTAAACTGTCGGCCCGGCAATTAGCTTTTTTACTTCTTTCTGCGATTTCCCGCAAAAAGAGCATTGAAGGTTGCCGTGCCCATCCTCGCGCCGACGATCCACTCGCCTCGACCTCACCGTTCGACAGACACAAAAAATCTGAGCCTACGGCTAGTTTACCGTTCGCGATTCTACGTCGCAATAACGGCTCGCTAACCCCGCCCCAGGAAAGTTACTTCGGCGACTTTACGGGTCGCGGATAGATAACGTCGTCGATCAAACCATATTCCTTCGCTTCCGCGGAAGACAGGTATCGATCGCGCTCTGTATCGCTTTTGATTCGATCCACGCTTTGCTTGGTGTGAGATGCCAGGATCTCATTCAAGCGCTGCCTCACCGTCAGGATCTCGCGGGCGTGGATCTCGATATCCGTTGCCTGACCGCGAAAGCCACCGAGCGGCTGATGAATCATGACCCTGCTATTGGGTAGCGCGCGGCGACGGCCCGCTGCACCCGCCGCGAGAAGGACCGCCCCCATCGAAGCCGCCTGTCCGAGGCAAACAGTTGCCACCGGGCAACGCACGTACTGCATGGTGTCGTAAATAGCCATGCCAGCCGTGATTACGCCACCAGGACTGTTGATGTAGAGCGTGATCTCCTTGTCGGGATCTTCACTCTCCAAAAACAGCAACTGCGCAATGATCAGGTTGGCCACCGTGTCGTTGACCTCGGTGCCGAGGAACACGATGCGATCTTTTAAGAGCCGGCTATACACGTCCCAGGTGCGTTCACCTCGGTGCGTCGTCTCAACCACAACCGGATTCGGAATGTAGAGACTGGGAGCAATCTTCTCTTCGGCCACGGTCTTCCCCCTTGGAACCCGGCATCCACCTTACACACTCACGCAGTGCGCTTGTGATCAGGTTGCAGCAGATTCAGTGATGGTAGCCCGAGCGAGGAGATACTCAAGCAGCTTCTCTTCGAGGAGTTGTGACTCAAGCACCTCGCGTTGCTCCCCTTGAATCTCCGCGCGCAGCTTCGCTACGTGTTTGCCACTTCGCTCTGCCATCTCTGTGAGACGCTTGTCGAAGTCTGCGCTCTCCACCTTCACGCCATTCAGACGTGCGATGGCGCCAAGGAGCAATGCAGCACGCACGCGACGCTCGGCATTTTCCTGGGTGGTCTTCATGAAATCGTCGCCGAGGTCCATGCGCTGGCCCGTCATGCGGATCATGCGAACGTACTCTTGAAGCATCGACTGCTGCTGTTGCGACACGAGCGAAGGCGGCACTTCGATGGGGTTCTTCTCGAGAACCTTCTCCACAACCTGCTCACGCAGCGCGGATTCCGAGTTTTGCTTCGCGCTCTCTTCGAGACGAGCACGCGTCTTCTGCTTGAGATCCTCGAGCGAAGCGTGCTCCACGTCCTTGGCGAACTCGTCGTCGAGGGCAGGCAACACCTTGGCCTTGATCTCTTTGACCTGAAGCTCGAACACGCCCACCTTGTTGGCGAATTCTCCGCCTTGATCCGCAGGGAACGTGACTTCGGCGCGAGCGCTCTCGCCCACGTTCTTGCCGAGCAGTGCTGCTTTCAGCTCAGGAAGCAGGCCGGAGGACAAGTCGACGGGCCTATCCGAGGCTGCGAGGTCAGCGCGCTCCGTACCGTCTACCGAAACCTTGTAGTCGCAGGTAAGGATGTCGCCTTCTTCGCTGGCCCGAGCCGGCTCGGGCACCTTGAGGGCTGCATTCTGCTGCCGCAGCTGCTCGATGGCCTCGTTGACCTGCTCCTCGGTCACCACAGCGCTCTCGCGCACCAGACTGAGACCGTCGATGTCAACGTTCTCGATCTTCGGCCGAACCTCGACTTTGGCCGTGAACGCAAGCGGCTCACCTTGCTTGAACTCGGGAGCGCTCTCCATCGGAGGCACTGCGACGACGGTGAGCTGGTGCTTCTGCACGGCTTGCCCAAGTCCCGCTTCCACCAGGTTCTGCACGACGTCACGGATGACGCGCGGCCCGAAGAGCTGCTTGAGGACGTTACGCGGCACCTTGCCAGGACGAAAGCCTCGAACCTTGGCGGTCCTTCCGAGCTCGGAATAACTGCCTTCCATGGCGCGCTCTACATCGGCCCAGGGGACCTCCACGCTGACTTGGACCATGACTGAGCTGATTTCGCTGATTTGCGATTGCATCGCGGCACGCCTCGACCGTGAGAAAGAAGTTGGTTGAATAGTGTCCGGCCCCAGTGATTGCAACCCGTTATTGCAGGAGGATGAGCTCGATGCCGAGCTCGGCGGCCACCTCGAAGATCCGCTGATCGCGGTAAAATTCACCGAACACCACTCGCTTCAAGCCTGCGTTGGCGATCATTTTGAAACAGCTCCAGCACGGGGAAGCGGTCACATAAATCGCCGCTCCCTCGATCCGCGTGCCATGCGTTGCCGCCTGGATCACAGCGTTGGCCTCTGCGTGAATTGTGCGCACACAATGGCCATCTTCCATCATGTGATCCGCTTCATCGCAGTGCGGCATCCCCCGAATGCTGCCGTTGTAACCCGTCGAGAGAATCACCTTATCGCGCACAATTACGGCCCCGACATGCTTTCGGCTGCACGTCGAGCGCGTGGCAACTTCGGTGGCGATATTCATGAAGTACCTGTCCCAAGACACGCGCGTCGAGCTCATGGAGCCCGGTATATACGCGCCTTGAAAGTACGTCCACGCGCAGGAGGGGTGCGCGAAAGCGTGCTCAGCCTTTGCGGGCTTGGACCCAGAGACGAAAGCGCTCGAACAACACCTGAGTCTCTGCGGGAGGCAGATTTCGCACCACCAGGATCACGTGACCGACCCGCAACACCCTGCGCACAGCCCCCTCGGCATCGGGCATGCGTAAGAACAGCCTTTCCGCCTCGCGACTCGCCCTGCCAGAAGCAAAACGAATCCCCCAGACGCTCGCATCGCCTTCAGCGTGTTCGAGCACAGTGAACAGGTCGCCACGCCAAGCTCGGCTGACCAGCGCGGTCTGGGCGGGTTGCGCTTCGAGCGCCACGCCCATCTCGAAGCCTCCGAGCACGTCCTGGTCCACCACGCGATAACCTCTCCCGAGCAGCCAATCGAGCGGGGGAAGGGTGAATTCGTGGGCGTCGCGCTGCGGGCGGTAGTGCTGCGGATCGAGGACCGACAGGGTATCGAGCGGTGGGTGGAGGTGGGCGCGATCTACCGCCTCCCAGCCTCCGCGATGGAACAAGTGCGCCGAAAAGAGCGCGCCGGCTCGGTAGCGAAAGAGAAGCGGCTCACGCACGATGGCAGGAGCCATTTTTAGCGCGCCCGTTACGCGATCAGGTGAGGCGCCCAAGCTCGCTTCCAGGTGTCGCCTATCGCGCACGACTTCCTGCAGGCTCACACCGAGCTTACCTGCCGCGTACCCCAGCATGGCCAGCGTCGCGTCGCCTTCCACCAAGGCACCGAACGCATTGTCGGCATCGGTGCTGCGAGTGAGTCCTATCGCTGCGCCCAGACCGAGATGCTGGTCTTGCAGGGCATGGACAAGCTCGTGCACGACCGTGGCGCGCCACTCGAGTTCGGCGCCTTTCGGACGCTCACCAAGCGAGCGGGCGACGTCGTCGCGCACAGCGAGCAGACGCTCCTTGGGGTCGTAGTAGCCGACGAGTTCTTCTTCCATCAGCGTCTCGAGCAACTCGCGCACGTCGAGCTTTGGGTCGAGCAGCCCAAGCGCCACATAGCGCCGCCGAATACGACTCAAATCTTCCTGTTCGATGGCCCGGCTGACGTAGGCGCGCATCGCGATGCGATCTTGGATGCGTACTTCGACTGGCTCTTTGAACCGCAAATGTCGGATGCGTTCGGTCTCCGCAACCAACTCATCGAGCAGTATGCGCTCGCTCGCTGTAGGTAAGCGATAGCTGCCCACAGCCTCTTGCGAGCCGAACAATGCCTCTTGCGGGGGAGGGGCTTCCAACGCGACGCGTTCGACCGGAGCGAGAGAAGCTTGGGGAGCGCTGCCGTGTCCGCATGACGCAAGGCTGAGAACGAGAACTGGTAACCAGCCAAGCCACCCCATGCGGCGTCCACTAAGCACCATGCGGGCCCTAGCTCCTGACGACGTGCACAAGCACGAGGCAGACCGGTCGCCGGCCCAAACTTTCCAGGAAAAACCGCGTCATCCGCCTTCGGATGTGCTCCCGCACAGCATCGAGGTTCGACAGAAGGTCGTCGTCGACTGCCTGGCGAAAAGCGCGCTTTGCAGCGAGCTGCGCTTGGGACACGAACTCTTTCGGGTTCGGGCCTAGCAGAACACCACGCGCGGTGATGTCGGGCTGACCTAAAAGTCGACCGCGGCTGTCCACGACGAACGAAATCGCGACGGTTCCGAGCTCGGCCAGACGCGCACGATCGGACAACACCTCATCGGGTACATCCATGCCGCGCAACACATGGATACGACCTGTCGGCACCCGATCCACGATGCGCACCGCGTGTTCGTCGAGCTCCACGACATCGCCGTTTTGCGCGAGCGCAGTCCCGCGGACGCCAAGCTCCTGAGCAAGCTGGGCGTGCCGACTCAAGTGGTGAAAGGTGCCGTGAACCGGCATGAAGAACTCAGGCCGCGTGAGCTCGAGCATGGTGCGCTGTTCTTGACGGTGCGCGTGGCCGCTGACGTGCACAGAGCGATTATTGCGACGCTCGATGACCTGAACACCTTGGCGCAGAAGCTGATCTATCACTTCGACCACCGGACGATCGTTGCCCGGGATGATGCGCGACGAAAGAATCACGGTATCCCCTGGGTCGAGGACGATCTGCGGATGGGTTCGACGCGCAATGCGTGCAAGCGCGCTCGCAGGCTCGGCCTGTGAACCTGTGGCAGCGAACAACACGCGGTGTCGAGGGAGCTCTGCCGCCTGGACCGGCGTGACGAGAATGTCGTCCGCGCGCTCAAGATAGCCCGTTGCCTGTGCGACTCGCGAATGGGTTTGGACCGAGCGACCGAGCCAACACAGCTTCCGCTGCGTCCTGCGCGCAATATCGAGGGCGGCACGCAGGCGGTGCGTGTTGGAAGCAAAGAGGGTGATCAGTACTCGTCCGCGCGCCTCTTCGACGAGCTCCTCGAGCGCCGCAGCAACCGGCAGCTCCCCGCCCGCAGAGCCTTCGGTATCGATGTTGGTCGAATCACTGAGCAGTAAGCGTACACCTTCGTCCCCAAGGGCCCTGAAGCGCGCCGCATCGAATTGCTCGTGGTCCGGTGGATCCGGGTCGATCTTGAAGTCGCCAGTGTGGATGATCGTCCCCACCGGGGTACGCAAGGCGAGCGAGGTCGCATCCGCAATGGAATGTGTGACGCGAATGGGTTCGGCTTCGAAAGGACCCAAGCGATAGCGCTGCCCGGGCATGATCGGAATCAGCTCCGGGGGATGGCGCAGGACATGCTCATTGAGACGCTCGCGGATCAGAGCCAGCGCGTAAGGGGGGCCGTAGATCGGCACCGAGCGTTCTCGAAGCAGATAGGGGATAGCGCCGATATGATCTTCGTGACCGTGCGTGACCCAAAGCGCGGTGTTGCCGCGGGGCTCATCCGCCAGGTAGCTGAAGTCAGGGCGAATCACATCGGTCCCAAAGGGATGGTCGGGAAAAGTCACCCCACAATCGACCAATACACGCTGATCTGCACACTCGATCGACATGCAGTTCATGCCGACCTCACCCAGCCCTCCGAGGGGCACCAGCCGTACGTGTTGTTTCACAGCTCCCTTCAGAAGCATCTTAGTCGGGGACGTGCCCCCGTCACGCTCTGTCTCAAGCCGGCCGTTTTATAGGCGCACCCAGGGGGAGCCGAGATTGACCGTGCGTTTGCGGGCGTGCTACGAGCCCCACGCCTATGCGCCGACGCCTGCTCATCGCCAGCCTT
>CAZEWA010000320.1:0-5929 GCA_964515685.1 uncultured Polyangiales bacterium
TCACGCGCACGCGCTGCGCCGGACTTTTGCCCTCTGGATACACCAACAATGTGTGCACGCCTGCGGGCAGTGTGGCGACAACAGGCGTGGTTCCCAGGTGCCGCGCCCCCAAAAACACATCCGCCCAACCACCGACCACTCCGATGGCAACCGACCCAGTCTCAGCGCGCGGCGAGCGCTTGGTTGCACGAGGCGTCGAAGCTGCGGGCTTGCGCGCTACGCGATCTTCGACCTCAGCGGGGACGGCCGGCGCGTCGGGCACAACAGCTGCTGCTGAAGATCCCAGCGCAACAACGCCCTCTCCGGCGGCCAGAGCCAGCGCGGCCGCAGCCTCTGGAAGCGTATGCACCACCACGGGCTGCGTTTCGGCACGATGCTCGGGCACAACCAGGACAGCAGACTTGCTTTCCTGGGGTGCAACCAACAAAACCAGCAGCGCAACGATGCCGACCATACCGGCGAAAACCGCGGGCACGAGCCACGCAGGACGACGCGATGTTCTGCGTCGTGCACTCCCAGACGGACCTCGCCGCTGCTTCTCGCGCGGGGCGCTGAAAGACGCTGCCTGCTGCGCGGGCGTCATCAAGGCTTCTACGGTCGGTGCCGCCAGGCGCTGCGCGCTCGTCTCTCGATCAACGCTAGGGCTGAGCGAGGAACCTTGCGGCACGAGCTTGAGCCCAAACACGTGAGGACCCGTCGCTCCCACGACCTGGATCATCTCACGCAGCCATGCAGCTTTCTGTGCAATGTTGTCTGCGAACAGTCTTCCCATCCAGTCTGATAGATCGACCGAAGAAGAATCGGCCTCTGCGCCTCTCACAAGCTCGCGCCCCATTTCGCGCACAGTGTCGAAGCGTTCCTGCACGGATGCGCGGAGCGCCCGGTCCGCGACAGCGCGAAGGGCCGAAGACACGTGTTCCGGCCAAGCGGGAAGTGCCTGCTCCGTGACCGCAAAGATCGTCGCTGCGTCGTTTTCGCGTGAAAACAGGCGACCGCCTGTCAGTGCTTCACGCAAGATCACACCGACAGACCAGATATCCGCCCGGCGATCTACCGCTTCTCCTCGCATCTGTTCGGGCGCCATATACCCATAGCGGCCTTTGACGACACCATCACGCGTAGCGTGCGAACGCTCTGCTGCGTGAGCCACGCCGAAGTCCACGATACGCACGCTTCCGTCGTAGCCCACGAGCAAATTCTGCGGCGAAATATCGCGATGCACGATCTGCACGGGCACACCGGCTTCGTCATGCGCTTCGTGTGCCGCATGCAGCCCCTCACAGGCCTGCGCGAGGACCCACGCGCTCAGCTTCGGAATGACGGCCTCGCCGCCGGGATGCGCGCGCAGCGCCTGCAGAACATCTGCCCAGGTCTCGCCTCGCACGTACTCCATCGCCAAGTAGTACGTGCCCCGCGAGGCTCCAAAATCGAGCACGCGGCACACGTTCGGATGATTGATGAGCGAGATGATCCGCGCCTCATCGAGAAACATCTCCACGAACTCGCGCTGCAGCGCGAGATGAGGATGTACGACTTTGATCGCCGCATTTTGGGCGAAACCGCCGGGACCGAGCTTGCGCGCAAGGTAGACGGTGGCCATGCCGCCCGCGGCGATCGGACGCAGAATTCGATACTCGCCGAGCGTTTGCCCCTCGAAAGAGCCCAGGGGAGCAGACTCAGGCGAGGCGCCTGCCATCAGAAGTTGACCATAGGCTTTATATTCACGCTGGTCGGTTCAGACGAGTCCACCAAGAGCGCACTCGTCACGACCACGGCCGCTACCAGGACGACCGCCCCGCCAATCCAATACCACTTGCGATACTTGTGCTCAGACTTGTCTTTGCCGCCCGCCACGAGGATCGCGGCCCTGGCTTCTTCCTCGGAAGGAACGCGAAAAACCAAAGGCTGCTCCGCACTGCCCGAGACCGCGAGTACGACTTCCCCCAGTCCGGACAGCTGCGCATAGGTCTGAACATCGGCGCCCGCAGGCACGCTACGCTCGACCCCGCCCACGTCCGCAAGGCGTTCAAAGGGACCGCTGTCGAGCCGGAAATAGGCCTCGAGCCGAAGCTCAGGCGGACGCGCACCATGGATGAGCGCCCGCAGCCGCAGCACTCCGGGCTCGCTTTCGTTGCGAAGCTCCACCTCGGCGCGCCCACCGCCCGCTTCATTCCGCAGCGATTCCCAAATTGCCGTCAGATCCGGCGGGGCTCGCCTATCGAGCTTTCGCGCTGGGTCGATCGCTGCCAACGAGCGAAAGTCGGCCACCACCTCCGCTTGCCTTCGGAGCGCGTGCAACATCAACGCGCGCTCTGCGAGCAAGGTCGAGAGCTCGGCTTTCGTCAGCGTCTTGGAATCGAGTGCCTTCTGAAATGCCCGCAAGGCAGAGGTGAACTCGAGCTCGCCACTCAAGCGAATCGCACGATCGAGGTCTGGATGCGCATAGGCACGCTGGGGCATGGCGGCCCAAAGGAAAACGAAGAGCATACTGATGGTGACGCCACGGGCGATAGAGACTGCGTGCTTCCGCAATCCCGGCTTGCCCACACGACGCACATGCGCGCCCACCTCACTCCCCAACGCGCCTCCAATCCAGTCCTATTAATAACAAGAGGCAGACCAGGAACGCTACGGCTCGCAAACAATTCGAAACGAAGGACGTACGAACACGTTAGAGTGGACGTGTTGGCTCGACTCGTACCGGTCCTTCTTTGCGGCGTTTCCATGCTTGCTTCGTGCACAAGCGAAGGTCCTAGCGATCTGCGTTGGGACATCAACTTCATGTGTCCGTCAGACGCAGACCTCACCACCAGCGTCCACATTCGTGTACTCAAGGGCGGCTGCAGCGGTGGCGAGAGCGTGTACGAGGCAACGCTAGTCAGAGGCGGCGAGGCGCCAGAAGACGTAATCCCGGAAGGGAGCTACGGCCTAGAGGTGCGTGCCTTCGACGCGAATCAGACCTTGGTAGCGGAAGCATGCAAGGAGCAAAAGCTCCCCGTAAGGCAAGTCGACATCCGTCTAGCCTCGCTCGCCTGTGAGCTCGGTCTCGATGTACCGCCGGACGCCGGTGGCAAGGAACCGGAACCCGACGCCGACGTGTGCCCATCCGAGAACTGCCCCCCAGTTGCATCGCCCTGCACTATCGCGGACCCAGGCGACTGCACCTGCGTGACCTTCGAGAATCACAGCTATCTGTTCTGTCCGGAGACACTGAACTGGACGAAAGCACGCGAAGCGTGCCGGAACAAGGGCACAGATCTGGTGGTCATCGACCATGCGGCTGAGAATGCATTTCTGGTCTCGCAAGCCTTGGGAATGAGCCGCTGGACGGGCGCCAACGATCGCGGCAACAACGGCTCCGGAACAGGCCTCGGTCCCTTGTGTGACGACACCTGCCGTAAGCCCGGCCTTGGCGGCGCGCAGGAGGGAATCTGGAAGTGGGTCGATCCGCTTTCAGGGAGCGATCGGGGCGCAACCTTCTGCGAGGTGGTGTCGAACCAAGACCCAACCTGCGCCGCGAGCTCGGGAAAGTACACGCAATGGGCCGCGGATGAACCGAACAACGTACACGCGAACAAGTGCCAATACCCAGGCGATTCCTGCGATGAAGGCGAAGACTGCGGCGTAATTGGTCCATCCGGTAATTGGGAGGACACCGTGTGCAGCGCGAAACTGCCCTTTATTTGCGAGACGTTTTAGAGCGCACAGAGCCCGTAACGCCTACCCGGATGTAAGCCTTGCGCTTCACCTGTTGTGTGTCTGCACAATGGGCCGTGAACATCGGTTCGGCAGCTGAATCCAGGATGTTGACATCGACAAGTCTGCTTGCATGATGTGGGCTAGGTGTAGAAAGATTCCGTCGACGCCTATGCATAAGAGAGGCGCAATATGCGGGCGGAACTGAGCGCGAATCGGCGCTACGTCCAAGTAGAAACAGGTTGGTTTCTAGCTTATCTCGGACGGGTGCAAGTGGTGTATATGGACGGCCGCGTCGACGACGCGAGCTACGACCGCTACTTGAGAGTTCTTGCTGCCGACATCGACGACCGCGCCGCGCGCGATGAGCCAGCCGCTATTCTCTATCATGTGCCTCAGCCTGCGGCGCTTACAGCGAAACGCCGCAACCTGCTCGCAGAGATTCTGCGTGAGCGCGAGGATGCCGTCCGGCGCAACACCATTGCCTACGCTCTTGCCACTACGTCTGCGTTGGTCCGAGGCGGTCTGAAGATTCTGTTTTGGCTCGCGCCTCCTCCCTATCCAAACACCGTCGTGCCGACGCCGCGTGCAGGCTTCGAATTTCTCTCAAGCTTTTCGCCCGATCTGAATGTCACACAGCTCGCGGCAGACTATGAGCTCCTCTTGCGTGGCCATGCCGTACAGTTGGGCGCGCCATGAGCGCGGATCAAACGCCGGGATCGCGCTCTGGAGCCTCACCGACCGCCTGGTACGCCCTCTTGGAACAGATCTTCGAGGACGTCCCCGCACCACTCTGCGTGCTCGACATCCACGGGCGAATCCTGCGCCAAAACGCGGCACAAGCCGCGTTTGCCGCTGCGGAAGGTGAGAAATTTGGACTCGGCGATTTCAACATCCTCGAAGATCCACGCTCCATCGCGAACGGACACGCCGCACGTTTCCGGCGTGCGCTTGCGCTCGAAACCGTCGAGCATTTGCTGGAGTCAGTCGAAACGCAATACGGCGAGCTCATTCACACGACCTATCAGCACGTGTTTGTGCCCATCGGCCGCGCTGACAATGCACCACTGGTGGTGCTCGCAGCCCTGATCGACATCAGTGAGCAACGCCGCGCGGAAGACGAGAAGGAGAGGCTCAACGCACAGCTTCTCCATTCGCAAAAGCTAGAGAGTCTCGGCGTGCTCGCAGGCGGCATCGCACACGACTTCAACAACCTTTTGATGGGCGTGATGGGACATGCGAGCCTCATTCTCTCTCAGCTCGACAGCGCTTCTCCCTTGCGTCCGCATGTGGACGCAATCGAAAAATCTGCACACCGCGCTGCCGACGTGGCCCAGCAAATGTTGGCCTATGCGGGGCGGAGCCGCGTGGAGCGAAAACCCCTCGATCTGAGTGTCTTGGTCGAAGAGTCCGCGGACCTCTTGAGGCTCTCTCTTGCAGGCAGAAATGAACTTGTAACCCATCTCTGCTCAGATATTGCCCCGATCGACGCCGACCCAACGCAGCTGCAGCAGGTAGTCCTCAACCTCGTGACCAACGCCTGCGAAGCCATGCACGACCACAGGGGGCCCATCACCTTGCGCACCGGCCTACACGAAGTCGATGCAGCGTACCTCCTCAAGTGTTTCCATGGCTCCGGCATCACACCGGGACGCTTCGTGTACCTGGAGGTAGAAGACCACGGCCACGGCATGGACAACGAGACGCTGCCGCGTATCTTCGACCCGTTTTTCACGACGAAATTCGATGGCCGCGGTCTCGGACTTGCAGGCGTGATGGGCATTGTGCGCGGCCACAAGGGCGCCATCCACGTGGAATCCGCCGTGGGCTCGGGAACGCGATTTCGGGCACTTTTTCCAGTGTACCAGGGCACTGTTGCCTGCGAGACGCCCCAAGCAGAGCCGCAACAAACACACCCCCTATCGCTGCGCTCGGTTCTCGTCGTCGACGACGAGGAGTTGGTGCTCGAAACTGCGGTGGCCATGCTCGAGCAACTGACAGACACCGTGTACAAGGCGGGCTCTGGCCCTGCGGCCATCGAGCTTTACCGAGAGCATGGGGCAGACATCGACGTGATCCTGCTCGATCTGACCATGCCTGATATCGACGGTGCAGCCACCCTGCGAGAGTTACTCGCGCTGAACCCAGATTTGCATGCCGTGGTGATGAGTGGCTACGCACCCGAGCACGCCATGGCGCTGATCAATCGCCATGAAAAAACGCAGTTCCTGCG
>CAZEWA010000321.1:0-5915 GCA_964515685.1 uncultured Polyangiales bacterium
ATCGTGTGCTTAACGGAGGAGCCCACGGAGATCCTGTATCTCCTGGGGGAGTCCCAGCGCATCGTCGGTGTCAGCGCGTACGCAGTGCGGCCGCCGCAGGCCCGACGCGAAAAGCCGGTGGTCTCGGCCTTTACGGAGGGAAGCCTCAAGAAGATTCTCGCGTTGGAGCCGGACCTCGTGATCGGATTTTCGGAGATCCAGGCGCGCTTCGCCGCGGAGCTGCTCGGAGCAGGTCTCCAAGTCGTGATCTTCAACCAACGTTCTCTCCAAGAAATCCTCGACGTCATCGTGAACGTGGGCAGGTTGGTGGGAGCGGAGGAGC
The DNA here is from genome assembly GCA_964515685.1 of uncultured Polyangiales bacterium. Lineage (GTDB taxonomy): Bacteria > Myxococcota_A > Polyangia > Polyangiales > DASUME01 > DASUME01. The sequence continues at coordinate 323 of CAZEWA010000321.1, forward strand.
GAGCTCAACATCTGGTGAGGGAATACGAGGGCAGGCTCGAGGCTGCGAAGGCGCGCGCCTTGCTGCGCGGATCGCACCCACGCGTGTACTTTGAGGAGTGGTTTGAGCCTCAAATTCCGGGCGTGCGCTGGGTGTCCGAGCTCATCGAGGCAGTGGGCGGCAAAGACATCTTTGCGGACAAGCAAGACATCAAGATGGCCATGCAGCGCACGGTGAGCGCAGAAGAGGTGTGCGCGCGGGCTCCCGAGGTGATTCTCGCGAGCTGGTGCGGCAAGCCTTTTCGACGCGAGCAACTCGAAGCGCGGCCTGGATTCCAAGACATCCCGGCCGTGCGGTCGGGGCGCGTCTATGAAATGAACCCTTCGATTATCCTGCAGCCTGGGCCTGCCTGCTTTACAGACGGACTCGATGCACTGGAGCGTCTGATTCATCAGGGCGAGTGAGGGGCGCGCACGCTTCGCTCGGCGAAGTCTGCGCCCAGAGCTTCATCCTGCGAGTTGGGCTCCCTACGGCCGCGTCACACTCCCGAACGCGCGGTCGGGAACGTTGGCAAACCACAGGCCGAAGCCGAGGCTCGCCGCCATCATCACGGCGCCGCTTGTGACGCGCAGGGGTTCCGTGGGGCGCTCGGCGCGTAGGCCCGAGCCCATCAGAATGCTGCCAGCGGACGTTCCTGCCAAGAGCAAGATCCAACCCACGACGCGCATGGTGCGGCGGCTCTGGTAGCGAATCTGGACATCGTCGCCTTCCATGAGCTGCAGCACAGGCTTCACTTTCACCGCGCCGCGCGTGCCGTGGGTCACGCTGAACACGTAGGCGCGATGGCGCAGCGCGACCTCGCAGGGCAGGGTGCACAGAGGCTCGTAGCGCTCGGCGCTGACGTTGCCGCCTGGGCCCAGAATCGGGTTGATGCTGTGCTCGACGTACAGGTTCAGCTCGTAGGTGTCGGACTTCGGCGCGATGGTGAAGCGCATGGGCGGCTTCTCGACGCGTCCGGGCACCACCAAGGAATCGACCGCTTTTTGCCGGTAGTTGGGAGGCTGCGCCATGGGCGAGCCCACTGCAGACGGGAGCATGCGGTCGGGAGCGATTTGAGCGTGCGCCAGCCGAGGTGAGAACCAGGCGCCGCACAGCATGCTGCATGCGAGTAAGAAGCGAGCCATGGGCGCGGCGTAGGCCATGGCAGCTGGGCGGTCAATGGGCCGTGTAAGGCGAGATCGCTAGAAGTGAAAGCGCCGCATCGACACGTTCATCAACAGGCCGACGCCTATCATGAAGGTGAGCACGCTGGAGCCGCCGTGCGAGAACAGCGGCAAGGTCACGCCCACCACCGGCAACAGGCCGAGCACCATGCCTATGTTGATCACGGTGTGGAAGAAGAACATCGCCGTAACGCCGACCGCGAGCACCGCGCCGAAGCGGTCCTTGGCCTGCGACGCGATTTTCAATCCCCACATGACCAAGAAGAAGTACGTGCCGAGCAGCACGATTACACCTGTCAGGCCGTGCTCTTCGGAGAACACCGCAAACGGAAAGTCCGAGTGCTGGTCGGGCAAGAAGCCGTACTGATTCTGCGTGCCCTGCAGGTAGCCCTTGCCCCAGATGCCGCCACTGCCGATGGCCACCTTACTCTGGTACGCGTGCCAGCCCGACCCGAGCACGTCATGGTCAGGGTTAGTGAAAGAACTCCAGAACGAGTTCACGCGCTCCTTTTGATAGTCCTTCAGGATGAACTGCCAGGTGAGCGGGGCGCAGGCCGCGAAGGTGACGAGCAATGTCATGAGCGAACGCAACTTGAGGTTGGTCAGCAACATGACCGATCCGAAGATGGCGGCGCAGATCAGCGCGGTGCCAAGGTCGGGCTGCTTGAGGATCAAGGTCATCGGAAAGCCCAAGATAAGCCCGGGAACGATCAAGTCCTTGAGCGTGCGGCCCGTGGTTTTCGGGTCGTTGTGCAGATACTTCGCGAGCGCGATGATCAGAAAGATCTTCATCAGCTCGCTGGGCTGCAGCGAGAAGGCGCCGATCGATAGCCAGCGCACCGAGCCACGCACGTTGCGTCCGATGATGAACAGGGAAACCAGCGCTGTCACACCGATGCCGTAGGCCAACCAACCGTGGCGCTCGTAGTGGCGATAGTCGATGGCAGCGACCAACACGGCGGCAGCTGAACCTACGGCGAGCCAGTAGATCTGCTGCATGTAGATGTTCGCCATGCCTTCGTTCGAGGCACTGGTCGCGCTGTAGAGATTGGTGACACCCGTGAGCGCGATGAAAGTGATCGCGATGAAGAGCGGCCAATCGAACTGTTCGCGTAGTCCGCCGCGGATGGCCATTATGGAGCTCCTCGCGTGGTGAGGGCCGTCGGGGCAGCCTGCTCGCCGTAGTACTGCCTGATGGCTTCCATGGCGATGGGGGCTGCGTTCTTGCCGCCGCCGCCGCCGTGCTCGACCATGACCACGATGGCGAGTTCTGGATTGTCTGCGGGCGCCCAGCCGGCAAACCAGGCGTGCGAGCGGTTCATGTACCAGTTGCGCTGTTCGTCGCGCTTGTCGCGCTGGTGGCGCTCGACCTGAGCGGTACCGGTCTTGCCGGCCACCTGCACACGTGCGTTAGCGGCCTTGGGATCGTAGGCGGTGCCGGCTTCTTCGTTCACCACGCCCCAAAGTGCCTGGTGGATGAGCTCGAGATGCGCAGGGTTGTACTTGAGGACTCGGCGCACGCGCGGCGTGAACTTCTCAAGCACCGTGCCGTCCGGTGCCAGCACGCTCTCGACGAGCTGGGGCACGTGCACGGTTCCGCCGTTGGCGAGCGCGGCGTACACCATGGCGAGCTGAATCAAGCTGACGCGCGTGTTGCCCTGCCCGATCACGGTGTTGAGCGTGTAGCCGATGCGGAAGACCTCGCCGCGATGCTCGTACCAACCCTTGGTGGGGATAAAGCCGCGGGTTTCGGTGTTGATGCCGATGCCGGTCTTTTCGCCCAGGCCGAGATCCAATGCAAAACGCGCGAGGCGGTCGATACCGGCAAGCTCGCCGAGCTTGTAGAAGAACGTGTTGCAGGAGCGCACCAACGCTTCGCGCATCGCGACTTCGCCGTGCACGTGCTCACAGCGGAAGCGACGGTTGCCGAGCGTGTAGAAACCGATGCAGTCCACACGCTGCGTGGGTGTGATGAGGCCGTCTTCGAGCGCTGCCAGGGCGCTGATGGGCTTGTAGGTGGAGCCCGGGTAGTAAGTGTCGTAGAGCGTCTTGTCGATGAGCGGACGAAACGGGTTTTGATTGAGCTCGCGCGCGCGCTCGATGCTGAGCTTGCCGCTGATTTCGTTCAGGTCGTACGAGGGCTTCGAGAAAAGCGCGCGGACTTGGCCGGTCTTGACATCGACGACGACAGCCGCACCGGAAGGATGGCCTCGGAACGCACGCTCCAAGATGCGCACGAGCTCCATGTCGAGCGTGAGCGAAAGATCGCGGCCCGGAACTGGCTCCTCCGCCATCACGCGCACGTCTTTTTTCGGTTTGATACGCGAGCGGCGACCGCGTGCATCGACATATACGCGCTTGTATCCGCGCTGGCCGCGCAAGAAGGACTCCCACGCGCGTTCAATGCCGCTACGGCCAGTAAGGTCTCCTGTGCGGTAGCCGAGCTCCCGGTGGACTTCGAGCTCTTCGGCGCTGATCTCGTTGAGGTAGCCGATGGCGTGCGAAGCGAGCTTGCCGAAGGGATAGTCGCGTACGGGCACGCTCACGACATCGATGGCGGGCAGCTCACGGGAATGGGTCTCGAGCGCCGCGAGCTGTTCGCGATTCAGCTCGCCGAGCATCTGAATCTGGTGGGTTCGTCTGCGCTCAGGCACGCGCGCCAGGTGCGCTTCGAATGCGGCCTTGCCCTTGTCGTCGAGGTTGAGCAACTCGGAGACGCGGTCGACGTCTTCTTGGCCGCGCAGGCGCGAAGGCGTGACGAACATGCGGAAAGCGGGCCGGTTCGAGGCCACGATGCGCCCGTGGTGGTCGCGCACCACGCCGCGCGTTGCCGGCAGGTCGAGCGTCTTGATGATGTTCTCTTGCGCTATCGCCGAGAACTCTTCGTGCGCAAAAACCTGCAAGTACACGATGCGCGAAAACAGCGTGAAGAAGGCCACGCTTACGCCGAGCGCCATCCATTTGTAGCGCTTCTTGAACTCGCCTACTTCGCGGCTGACACTCAGCAGATTCATGTGACGGTCGCCGTTTCTTCGCGGCGCCGCAGGCTATCGATGCGACGTACGAGCTGAAACACGAAGGGGGCAATCGCCCCGGTCGCAAGAGCCGGCGCGAGCAACGACACCACGAGGTGGTGGCTGCTGATGGCGTTGAAGGAGAAGGGGGGGCGGAAAATGGCGCGCAGTGCGACCAGAGCGCCGGCGCCGATCAGAGCGGTCAGGGCGGTGATGAGCACCTGAGAGATGCGTCCGCGCATCAGCAGACGAAAGCTTGCGCCGCGCGCGACGAGGCAGGTGGCGACGTGCACAAAGGTCATGAGGCCCATGGCGTTGCCGCAGGCTGAGTCCATCAACAGTCCGATGGCGAAGCTCAAGAGTGCGCTGCGCGCGAGCGAGATATCGGGCGCCATGCCCAAGTAGATGACGACCGGCAACAGTATGTTCGGCATCAGCACGCCGAGGTCGAGTACCGTCCCCACCGCTGCTTGCAGCGTGATCAAGAAAAACGCGAAGCAGAGCAGGACGACGTCGCGGATCATCGCGGCGCTGCCCCATTCTGCGAAGCGACGCTTTCGCGCGCTCCTTCGGTGAGGATGAATACCTCCTCGAGCTTCGAGAAATTAACGGCCGGCTTCACTTCTGCCAGTTGGTATAGGCCGAAGTCGCGCTTCTCCACGCTCGAGATGGAGCCAACCTTCAGATTGGGAGGGAAGCGTCGTCCGAGGCCCGACGTGTAGACCGTATCGCCCACGCGCACCTCGTCAGCGCGCAATAGATACTGGATGCGTGCCTTGTAATTGTCGCTCTCGCCCGTGCCGCGCAGCATGCCGCGCGAGCCTGTACGATGGACCACAACGTCTACGGCGCTGCCCTCATCTACCGTGAGCATGACATCCGCGTAGCGGTCGCCGACGCGCGACACCTGGCCGACCAGTCCTTCGGTGCCCACCACCGGCATCCCCGGCAGCACGCGGTCGTCTCGACCGCGGTCGAGGCGCAGTCGGATCACGCGAAACAAGGGCGATACGTCCTTGGCGATGACGCGGGCGCTGATCTTCTGGCCGCTCAGCTCATCGCGCAAAACCAGTAACGTGCGCAGCCGCTCGTTTTCGCGCTCCAGATCCTCGAGGTCCCGGATGCGCTGCTTGAGGCGCGCGCTCTCGTAGCTGAGGCGCTGGTTTTCACGCTGGACTTCAACGAGGTACACATACTCTTCGATGAAGCCCGAAACCCCGGAAGCCACGCGCACGGCAAACCACTGCACCGGGGCGCTGATGGTCAAAATCCAGCGGTCGAGAAAGCTTGTCCGCGAGGGGTCGCTCAGGTTGGCGCGCAGAAAGAAGAAGGGGAGCGCGAGCAAGGCGATCGCGGTGAGCTCGTCCTTGTAGCGCC
>CAZEWA010000322.1:0-5895 GCA_964515685.1 uncultured Polyangiales bacterium
AGCACGCTGTCGCCCGGGTCACACAAGAGCTTGAACAGAAAGCCGTAGGCTTCGCTGGTGCTGGCGGTGAGCATGATTTGCTCGATAGGCAGCGAAAAACCTGCCTGCGCGAACTCCCTTGCGACGGCGCTGCGCGCTGCGGTGAGTCCGAACGGCAGCGGTTGATAGTGCGAAGCCGACAGCGCGCCGAGATGCTCCGCGAGTTCCTCGTGGGTAAACCCGAGCCCCACTTCCGAAGGATTGCTGCAGTCGAGGCGGAGCACAGGTAAGTCGCGTGCTTCACGCGCCGCGCGCGCACGGGTTAGCGCATTCGGCTCGCCTGCCACGCGCGATCGTCGAGAGAAAGAGGCCATCTGCATCCGAGGCCTACCCGAGAAGCTCCCTTCCTGCACGCGGAGCCTGCGCTTTGGCTACACTGCGCGAGGTCAGTATGACGGGCGCTCGAATCTACCCACCCAGTGAACAGCGAATCGCCGAAGCCAGGCGTGCGGGCCATGTGCCGCGCACTTCGCTCGTAGGCTTGGCGGGCGCGCTGTCTGGGCTTGCTCTGGGACTTTTTCTTGTCGGAGGGCGCATCACCGCAGCCTGTTCGGGCTTGCTGGTGAGCGTGCTCGGCGCCGAGGAGCGCTTGCGCGCAGGGCTCGCTGTGCAGCTCGTGACCGAGATCTGTTCCGCGCTAATGTGGCTGCTCGCCTGCGCAGGCTTGGGCGCGCTTATCTTCGGAGCGCTGGGGCAGGGAATCGCGCTGCGCGTGCCCTTTTCGCGTCCGCGTCGGCCTTTTCCGCGTTCGGCAGCGCCGCGTACGACCAAATTTCTCGCAGCTTTTGCAGTCGTGGGTGTGGGCGCGGCTGCGTTGTCTGAGGGCATGACGGCCACACCCGCGTCGCTTGTCGAGCTGCTGTTTCGCTTTCTGGTGCACGTTGCTGCGGTGTTCTGCGCATGCGCGCTCGTCGATGCAGCCTTGGCGCGGACGGGATATTTTCGCTCGCTCTGGCTGTCGCGCAGGGAGCACCTCGACGAGCAGCGTGAGGCCTACGGTTCGCCTGAGATTCGTGCCGCCCGTGCGCGCCTTCGCAACGAGTCGAGGCAGCGCGCGTCATGAGCACGCTTTTTCCGGAGCTGGCGGAGTCCGCTTCAGGGGCTTTTTATGTCGAGGTGGCCTTGCCGGTGCCACTGAGACGACTGTTTACGTACCGGGTGCCGCAGGGGCTTACGCTCGCGCGCGGCATGCGCGTTGCGGTGCCGTTTTCGGGGCAAAAACTGGCAGGCATCGTCATCGGCACGCGGGCTGCGCCGCCGCCACTCGTCAAGCGTGTGCTGTCCGTGGCTGGCGTGTTCGAACAAGAGCCGCTGTTTCCTGAAGAGCTCTTGCGATTCTTGGAGCGCGCAGCGGACTACTACCTTTCGCCCCTCGGGGAAGTGCTCAAGCTCGCGGCGCCCGCGCTGCCCAAAGAAGCCTTTCGCGCGCTGAAAGACAGCGGATTTCTCGACAACGAAGCGGAGGTCAAAGGCCGCAGGTTGGCGACGCAGACCACGTGGCGCATCTATCGCGTGGAAGGCGCCCTCACCAAGGGCAAGCTCGGCGTCCGCCAGCAGGCTGCACTCGCTTTGGTTGAAGAGCGTGGCGACATGCTGCTCACGGAGCTCGCGCAGCTCGTGCCGAACGCGCGTCCACTGGTCAAAGCGCTCGCCGAAAAGGGCCTTTTGCGCTTCGACGAAGTGGAGATTCCCAAGGATCCGTTCTTTGCCACGAGCATTGCGCGCGAGGAGCCGTTCCAAGCCAACGCGGAGCAGCGCGACGCCATCGATACGCTGTGTGCTGCGCTCAGTCCCGAGACGCGAGCGGGGTTTCTGCTCCACGGTGTTACAGGCTCCGGCAAGACCGAAGTGTACCTGCAAGTGGTGGCCGAAGCGCTAAAGCGCAACCAAGGCGCCCTGGTTTTGGTGCCGGAAATCGCCCTCACGCCGCAGCTCGTATCTCGCTTTCGCGCGCGCTTTGGCGAGGCGATTGCCGTACTGCACAGCGGGCTCACCGACCGCGAGCGCAACGAGGCCTGGCGCGCATTGAGGCGCTCCGAAGTGCGCCTTGCGATAGGCGCCCGCTCCGCACTGTTTGCGCCCGTGCCGCAGCTTGGCGTGATCATCGTCGATGAAGAGCACGACCCCTCGTTCAAGCAGGAAGAGGGCTTCCGCTATCAGGCGCGCGACATGGCTCTGTTGCGCGCGCACATGGCATCGGCGGTGTGCATCCTCGGTAGCGCTACGCCTTCTGTAGAAAGCTACTTTCTCAGCGAGCAAAAGCGGCTCACACGCCTCGAGCTCAAGGAACGGGCTCAAAAGCAGCTCATGCCTGAAGTGGAGGTCGTCGACCTCAATCGCAACCGTGGCCAGGGGCCGAGTGGGCATCCGCTGATCACGGCGCCTCTGTATCGCGCGCTCGATCGCTGCCTCGGCGCAGGTGAGCAGGCCATCTTGTTTCTCAACCGACGCGGCTTTGCACCGAGCTTGCATTGCAGTGCCTGCATCGAACCTGTTTCGTGTCCTGCCTGCAGCGTGACGCTCACCGAGCACAAGCGCGCGGGAGCCTTGCGTTGCCACTATTGCGACTTCGCCATCCCGTTGACCGAAGCCTGCCCCACGTGCGGACAACTCACGCTCGAGCGCGTGGGCGTGGGCACGGAGCGCATCGAAGAGGCTTTGCAGACGGCGTTCCCAAGCGCGCGCATCGGCCGGCTCGACCGCGATACAGCGGCCGGTAGCGGCGTCGAAGAAGTACTCGACAAAATGCGTGCGCGGGAGCTCGACATGCTGGTCGGAACGCAGATGGTCACCAAGGGCCATGACCTGCCGGGCGTCACGCTGGTCGGCGTTTTGTTCGCCGATCAGAGCCTGAGCTTTCCTGATTTTCGCGCCGAGGAGCGCACGTTTCAGTTGCTCGCCCAGGTTTCAGGCAGGGCAGGGCGCGGAGACCGTCCTGGGCGCGTCTTGCTGCAGACCTACCAGCCCGATCACTTCGCGGTCCGCTACGCGCTGCATCACGACTACCGAGGCTTTTTTGAGCGCGAGATGGATTCCCGCGCAGAGCACAACAACGTGCCCCTGTCGCGACTTGCGGCCGTGCGCGCCGATGCGGGCGACGAGCACGTCGTGCGCGGCATCATGGGGGAGCTAGCCCGTGCGGCTCAGGCCACCGAAGAAGTGAAGTCGGGTCGTGTGCGCCTGCTCGGGCCAGCACCTGCTCCCATCGAGCGTCTACGTGGCCGCCATCGCATGCGTTTTTTGCTGCGCGCGCGGGCCAGAGAAGATTTACGGCGCGTGGCGGAAGCAGTGCTGCAGCGTATCGAAGCCGGGATTGCCCCCGCTCGCGCCCATGTGGACATCGATCCGGTGTCCATGATGTGACGCCGGAGGCACCCGAGACCATGTTGAAAATCCAAGTAATTACATGAACTTGGTTTCCCGATCGGGGACCCTTGCCCCACTTGCGAGGCAGGCCTTCCGGTGATAAACATCGAGCTTAGCCATGGCCATTCGCAAAATTCTCCACTACCCAGACAAGCGCCTTCGCATCAAAGGTGAGCCCGTGACGGACTTCGGTCCCGCGTTGCAGCAGCTTGTCGACGATATGGCGGAGACCATGTACGCGGCGCCTGGCGTGGGCTTGGCAGCGCCTCAAATCGGTGAATCGAAGAGCCTGTTCATCATCGACGTCTCGGACGGCGAAGGCCCGAGCGAGCTGCGCGTGTTCGTCAATCCGATCATCGAGAAGCTCTCGGGTGAAATTGCCTGGGAAGAGGGCTGCCTCTCCTTTCCGGGCGTGCACCAGGACATCAAGCGTGCCGAACGCGTGAAGGTGCGCGCGCAGGATCGCCATGGCGTTTGGTTCGAGCTCGAAACCGGCGACCTCTTGGCCATCGCCGTACAGCACGAAAACGACCACATCGAAGGTCGACTGATGATCGATCACCTGAGCCCGCTCAAGCGTCGCATCGTGCATCGGGCGATGCAGAAGCGCGCTTCGCAGGGCAACGCAGCCGAATAATCGGCCGAGCAGAAAGTGCCCATGGAACCTCGAAAGCCTCGCGCTGCGTTCATGGGTACGCCCGAGTTCGCCGTCCCCTGTCTGCGCGGTCTGCTCGACGTCGCAGAAGTCGTGTTGGTCGTCACACAGCCGGACAAGCCTCAGGGGAGAGGCCTCGCGCTCACGCCATCGCCTGTGAAGGTCCTGGCCGAGTTGCACGGCATCCCTGTTTTTCAGCCCGAAAAGGCCCGTGACGGCAGCCTGCGCGACAGGCTGCGCGAGCTCGATCTCGACTTCGCCTTGGTGGTCGCCTACGGCAAAATCCTGCCCCAAGATGTGCTCGATGCGCCGCGTCTCGGTTGCTTGAACGTGCACGGTTCGCTCCTGCCGCGCTGGCGGGGAGCCGCTCCCATCCAATGGTCGGTGGTCAGCGGCGACGCTAAGACCGGCGTGTGCCTCATGCAGATGGACGCGGGCATGGACACGGGCCCCGTGCTGTTGCGCGAGGTTATCGTGATTGAGCCCGACGAAACTGGGGGCGCCTTGTTTGAGCGCTTGTCTGGGCTTTCAGGGGAGCTCGTGCGCAACGCCATCCCGCGTTTCATGCGCGGCGAGCTTACGCCGGAGCCGCAACCTCAAGCAGGCGTCACCCACGCGCGCATGATCCAAAAGGCCGACGGAGCGCTCAACTTCACTGAGTCTGCACAAGCGGTGCACGACCGGGCGCGCGGCTTTTACCCTTGGCCCGGCGCGTATACCGAGCTTTCCGGTAAGCGCGTGAAGGTGCACCAAACGCAAGTTGCCAAGCGCGATGGGTCGAGGGGGGCGCCGGGCCTGGTGCTTTCTGCAGGCGCACAGGGCATCGAAGTCGCGTGCGGCGTGGGCTCTGTGTGGTTGCTCGAGCTTCAGCCTGAGGGCAAAAAGCGCATGCCCGCCGCGGCTTTTGTGGCTGGCTACGGTGCGGCAGAAGGCGCGCGCTTTGCGGTGCCCTCAAGCGAGAGCGAGAAGACTCCATGAAGATCTACACGAAGACGGGCGACCGCGGAGACACAGGCCTATTCGGCGGTGCGCGCGTATCGAAAGCAAGCTTGCGTGTTGCCTCCTACGGCGAGCTCGACGAGCTGAACAGCGTGATAGGCCTGGTGCGCACGGAGCCGTTCGACGCTGAAGTCGACGCGCTGCTCGCTAACGTGCAGAGCCGTTTGTTCGACTTGGGTGCAGAGCTTGCGACGGCCCCCGACAGCAAAGTCGCGCTCGGCATTCCACTCGTGGGCGAAGACGAAATCGTTCGTCTTGAGGCGGCGATCGATCGCGCCGAAACCGAGCTCCAGCCACTCAAGACTTTCGTGTTACCCGGAGGCAGCCGCGCGGCTGCGTTCTTGCATCTTGGGCGCACGGTGTGTCGTCGCGCCGAACGCAGCTTGGTGGAGCTCGCGCAGACCGAGGCCGTACGCGAGGAATGCATCAAGTACGTCAATCGCTTGAGTGATACGCTCTTTGTCCTGGCGCGCCTCGCCAACCACCGTGCCAACATCGCCGATGTGCCATGGGTGGGTGCAGGCCGGAACGCTTAGTTTCTTCCCGGACTCGCTCGCGTCGTCGCATTCGCGCGCATTCGCTCTGCTTCGCATGGGCGGCGCTTAAATACGAAACGCCAGCGTGAGCCAGCGCTTCGAGGAAGTTCGTACCACTAGACCGTGGGCGGAGACTGTGAACCCCTAGCTAATTGCTAGGTGGGCGTGTAGCAGTTGCTTCAGGCTTCCCGATGAAGTTCGCCGGGCATGCACACCGCAACCGAGATCCACTCCCGTGTTCAATGCTTGTAAGGGATTCTTTCGCTCCGACTCTCACGCATCCTGCAGAGGAACCACTCC
>CAZEWA010000323.1:0-5846 GCA_964515685.1 uncultured Polyangiales bacterium
AATGCCGAGTTTGCCTTTTGCTTCTTTGATTTGCTTCGGCTGTTGCATTGGCGACTTCCTTTTGACTGCGGCGACGTAGCAAACCGGCGACGTTAGAGCAAAACAACCCGAGGGACCTCATCTAGTCTGTGCTGTAGCGCCACACCAAGCGAGCGGAGAGCGCACGCTAGTGAGGCGCAAACATCACACTTTTGCCCTCAAAGCGGTACGCTAGAGCCCTAACCAGGGACGGGCCGCTTCTGTGCGCGTCCCACGCCGTACTTCGAAGTAGATCGGATCCACCCCTGCCGTGCCTAGGCGCGCGCTCTGTGAGACCTCATCACCGACCTGCACATCCAGGGACGAGAAGCCGCCGTACACCGTGTAGTAGCGGTGCCCATGGTCGAGAATCACAAGTTCGCCGTAGGATCCGTAGCGGTCTGCGAAGGCCACTTGTCCCTCAGCAACCGCCCGCACGGAGGCGCCGCGGCCTGCCAAAAACTCAAGCCCTGGCCCGCTGCTTTCTACGCGCGTTGCGTCGCGGATGCTCGAGGGGCCCGCGACGGGCAACGCAAGTTTTCCTCGCTGCTCGCTGAAGCTGACCTTCGTCGTGTTTTTGCCGGCGAGGTTCAGCCCGTAACTGACGCGCGAGGACGACGACGCACTCGCGCGCTCTCGTCCTTCGCTCGCGGCCTGTTCGGTCAAGCGGCGTAAGTGCTCGGCTTGCGCTCGCTCCTCGCTCCGCACGAGATTCTCCGCTTCTGTGATGCTTTGCGTGGCGTTTTCTGCCTCCGCCTGCAGCGCGCCACTGCGGCTTTTTAGCGCCGTGAAGGCGCGAAGGTCGGTCTGAACTATGCGTTCCAGGCGCTCGACGCGCGAAGCATGGCCGATGAGTCCATCGAATCCAGAGACAAGCGGCAGAAGGCCGCTGCGGCTGAGGCGATACAGCGCGCGTCCGTCCGTGTTGAGGCGGCTCTCGAGCACGCCTTGCTGCTGGGTGAGCTCGGCGAGATTCGCGTTCGCTGCATCGCGTTGTGCGCGTGCCCGTTCGAGCTGCTGCTTCGCTAGGCGTAGGCGGTTTTCGCGCGACACGGAGTCGGGCGCCTCATCAGCTGTCGCGAAAGGGCGCAGCACGAGCAGGGCCAGCAGCAAAGCTGCGACATGGCGGGCATTCTTGCGCATCAAACCGACATGTACCGGCGGATGGAGAGAGCGCTGCCGAGGCCTCCTGTGAGCCCACCCGTGACCAGCACGAAAAGCACGAGGGCTGGCGACAGAAAGCGCAAATGCATGCCGAGTAGAGGCACCAGGGTGCCGTTGATGTGCTCTTGCGCGAAGAAGAACGCGCCCCCGAGCAACAACAGCGCGGCGGCGGCAGAGACCAAGCCCTGCAGCGTCCCTTCCACCACGAAGGGACCACGTACGAAGCCGTCTGTCGCGCCACACATTTTCAAGACTTCGATTTCATCGCGGCGCCCCGCTACGGCCAAACGAATCGTGTTGGAGACCACCGCAAATACGCACACCAAAACCAAAGTGCCCAGCAGCAGCGCGGCCGCACGCCCCGCCGACAGCAGGCCGCCTAGGCGCTCAAACCAAGCCCTGTAGGTGTCCACGTCGGACACGGCCGATTTGAACACGAGGACTTGCTCTGCCACCTCATGGATTCGTTGGTCCGTCGCGTGCGCCGAAAACTCTACTTCGATCGAAGCAGGAAACACGTGGGCCGGCAACGACGCGAGGTCACTCGCGTGCAAGGTCTCGCCCAAGAATGCCTCTCGCGCAGCGGCTGCGTCGAGGTGCTTCACTTGGTTTATCCCGGGCAAAGCCCCTAAAACCAGGCGCAAACGCTCGATGTCCTCAGGCTTGGCATCGTCGCGCAGGTAGACGCTCATGCGATGCGTTCGGCCCCACCGGTCGGCGAAGGTTCCGAGATTCACCACGCCCAAGAGCAGTGTGGACAGACACAAAAACGCCACAGTGAGGCTTGAAATAGCGAAAAAGTAGAGCTTCTTCTCTTCGCGAAGACCGCGCATGGCGCGTCGATACAAAGTCTTCAGCTCCATGACGGCTTCCTCGATAGCTAGGTGCCCACGCGATTCACGCGGGCAGACCAACCGTTCAGGCCTTCACGGGCCTCGGTCAAACGCCCGTCCTCCAGCACCAGAAGGCGATGCGGGCGCGTAGCGAGCAACGTGTGATCGTGGGTTGCAAACAGCACGGTGGTGCCCGTTCGGTTGATTTCTTCAAACAACGTGAGGATGTCGAGCGCGAGCGTCGGGTCTAGGTTGCCGGTCGGCTCGTCCGCGATGAGCAACGCGGGCTCACTGACGATGGCGCGCGCAATCGCTACACGCTGCTGCTCGCCTCCCGAAAGAGTTCCAGCACGGTCTCCGCCATGCCCGCTCAGGCCCACGCGATCCAGGGCCTCGGCCACGCGTGAGCGCACCAAGCGACCAGGCAAATCTAGGATTTCGAGCGCAACCGCGACATTTTCGAAGACCGACCAATGTGGGATGATCTTGAAATCCTGAAAGACGACGCCCATGTTGCGACGCAGGTACGGAATCGACTCACGAGTGAGGCGCGCGATGTCGCGTCCGCAAAAGTAGATGTGCCCTTCGTCGAGGCTGACTTTGCGGAAAATGAGCTGCAAAAGCGTGCTTTTGCCAGAGCCGCTCGGCCCCGTGATGAACACGAACTCGCCGCGTTCGATGCTGAGGTCGATCCCGCGCAGGGTAGGGACTTCGCGCTGGAAGTACTTGTAGACCCTGTCGAGCACGAGAATCGGCTTGTCGAGCGTCGCGGGGTCAGGGCGCGCTCCGGCGCGGAAGAACGCGAACGGACGCGCCACTGGTCGCGGACCGCTGCCATCGCTTCTACCCCGGGAGGCCATGGGCACACGGTTACCAGTCGACGAGCATTCTGATCAAGAATTCCGCAGCTGGCCTAGGGCAGCCAATGCCGTTCCGACGCGCGGTCAGCGCCCCAGCGCAGCTTGAACACCTCGCGCAGCAAGGACTCGGCGAGCTTCCCATGTGGTGAAAACCCCCAGATGTGCTCTTGCGAGATATCATCTAGGTCCGCGTAATAGCGCCACAAAAAGAACCCCGAGAACCAAGGCTCGGGCAGGAAAACCTCGAACAGTGCCGAGAGGGCTCGCGCCTGTTCGTGCTCATCGATGACCACACCCGACATATCGTCGGGCCACAACCATGGCTCAACGGCCGCGTCCTTCCGTGTGGTGTAGCCAATCTCGACGAACAACACGGGCATCTCGAGACGTTCGGCCACGCTGGAAATACCATCCCTCGCTCGGCGCGCACCCGCCAGGTAGTCCTCGTAGGTCGCATCCGGCCGGTCTGAGAGCGGGTAAAACGCGTTGACCCCGACCAGGTCGAGCAGGTCCCAAAACGCCACAAACTCCACTTCGTCCCAGTTTGCGCTGTAGGTCAGAATCCCGAAAAAGCGCTGCCGCACCTCGCCGATGAGCGAGGCCCACACGTCGTGGAAGCGTCCACTCCACGACTTGCACTCAACTCCGATGGAGAAGCCGTCGGCGCCCGCCTCCGCAGCGACCTCCGCCCAGCTCAAAACGAAGGCCCTGTACGCAGCCTGGTACGCCTTCCAGCCCTCGCTCGAGCCTGGATCGATATCGCCGCGCCACCCGCCAGTCTCCACCCACAGATGCGGGATCAGCATGACGCTCATGCCGCGCGCCTTGGCCTGCTGGATCATGCGCACGACAGCCGCGCGGTTTTCCGGGTAGGGCACTTCGAAATCCATCTGGATCTCCGTGCTCTCGAGGCTCCAGATGCGGCCGAAGGGCGTGACGCTTATCCAGGTGGTCCCCATACGTTGCAGTTCATCGAGCAGCTCTTCGCTCTTTGCACTGCCATAGCCACGGCCCGGCCATTGGGAGTTCTCGATGGGCCCCACCGTGATGCCGCGGATGGCGCCGCTTCCACGTTCATGCCAGCCATTCATGCCCTCCGGCAACACGTGGAAAGCTTCTGCCGACGAAGGGGCCCATAGGGCCAGGCACCAAGCCCACAACAACAGCGCGACGGGGAAACCCTTCATGGAGCACGCTCCTAGCCAAGGCTCGCTGCACTCGCAACTGGCTTAGGCCTCCGTTCCTTGGCGCCTATGCCTTCAGTTGCTGAGCGGAGCCAGGTCTACGTCTATCTGCACGCGATCGGCGTCCAAAAACACGCTAACCACGCGCGGCTCGTAGCCCTTTTTGCTTACACGCAAGCGCCCCCTGGGCGTCCGCGTCTCGACCAACAGCGCGTACTTCCCATCCTTGTTGCTGCGTCCCTCTCCACTTTCGAGGGTGTCGGACGTAAACACCAAGCGAGCGCCCTTGAGGCGATCACCGGACTGTTCGTCGCGAACCGTACCTTCGATGTAGCCGGGTTCCGTGGGTTCGACATCGTCGCCGCAGGCCGCTCCCGCCAAGGTCAGCAGCAGCAGTGCCAGGCCAACGACGCGTTTCCGGACCGGGATGCGCGCCCCGATAGGCGTTGCACCATCCGGCCCAGAAAGACGCATCAGGTCGTGCCCTTTTTGAGCGCCGAGAGCACCAGCTTCGCGACGGACTTCAGTGTGTCGAACACGCCGACACCCGTGGATGCCACGCCCTCGAAATCCGGCACGCCGGTCGGGTTGAGCAGACCGCGCAGCTCTTCGACCGGAGCAATACCGGGCATATCGCGCTTATTGTACTGGATGACGTAGGGAAGCTTGTCGAGCGAGTATCCCTGTTCCGCCAAGTTGGTTCGCAGGTTCTCGAGAGATTCGACGTTGGCTTCCATGCGCGCAATCTGCGAGTCCGCCACGAATACGACGCCGTCCACACCCTTCAGGATGAGCTTTCGACTCGCATCGTAGAAGACCTGCCCAGGCACGGTGTACAGGTGGAAGCGCGTCTTGAAACCGCGGATTTCCCCTAGTGCCAACGGCAGGAAATCGAAGAAAAGGGTTCGCTCCGTCTCCGTGGCAAGAGAGATCATCTTGCCCTTCGCATCAGGATTGGTCTTGTTGTAGATGTACTGAAGATTCGTCGTTTTCCCACACAGGCCTGGCCCGTAATAGACGATCTTACAGTTAATCTCGCGGGAGAGATAGTTGATGAAAGACATCGCCGCCTAGCTCCTTGCCCCGCGATCAGTCGTTGAAAAGGTTGTCGATGTCGTCGTCCGTGATTTCAGCGAACGGCGTCTGCCGGCCTGGATCATCGGCTTTCTTGATCAACGTCTCGAAGATGCCATTCAGTTGTTCGCACGCCTTTTTGACGCGTAAACGCACGAGCCCGAGGCTCGTCTTGTTGTCGAAAATCACGACGAGAATGACGCGATTACCCACAAGTTGAATGTGGATATTGGCCTTCTCCCCCTCGTGGAACTGCGTGGCAAACTCGTTCTCACGCAGCAGTTTCGCGATTCCGCCCGTTGCAGCGATATTGCCGGCTGTAAGCGAAGCCAGCGATGTCGTGTCGATGTGCTCAGTCTCTCCCGAGGCAGCAATGAGCTGCCCGTTCTTGTCGATGATGAACACCACCTTGGAGTTCGCTGCTTGCACCAGGTTGTCGACAATGCCCTGGATTTGGTTGAACTCCTCTTCGTACATCACCATCTGCGGATTGCTCATCGCCTCCTCCGGGCGGGTCGTGCGCCGAGTTCGCGGCGGTTTTCGGTTGAACGCAGTTTGCTGCGTCCCTTGCCACGATTTGTGTAAGTCACGTAAACAGCACCGTCCCCAGTCTTGGAATCAAAGCTAGCCTGAGCCGCAAACTGACTGACGGTTCGAGCACTTACGAGTGAATCGGCACGACGCCCCACCGCCGAACGATAGCGCGACGCGCT
>CAZEWA010000324.1:0-5813 GCA_964515685.1 uncultured Polyangiales bacterium
GGTGCGGTTGGGGTTGTCCGTCACGCGCGCAACACTCACGATACCGGCGGCAGGGAACCCGACCTTGATCACGTCGAGAGCGCCTTCAATGCCGACAGACAGCGGCCCAATACCCACGCCCAGGTAGACCAGGGCGGTGAAACCGATACCGGGGGTGATAACCGGACCGAGCGCGAGGCGGAGATCGCGATCACCGATGTTCGTCGGGAACTGCGGCGCACCCAGCGGACCGAGCAAGCTACCATTCTTGTTCCAAAAGTCGCCGTAGCCTACGTCGTAGTTCGCCGACAGGACGACCGCGCCGCCGATCTCCCAGAACCCGAACGCTTCGATAGCGAGCGCCAGCGTGAAGGGGCCGAGCGGGATGTCCTTCTGGGCGGCCAGCAAGCTGTAGGCCTGACGCACGTCGAAAAGATTCAGGGTGAGTGAACCGGCCAGCTTGTCACTGCTCGCCTTGAAGTCCGTGTCCCACCGCTGGTAATCCTTGGCCTGGTCCCTGTAGACCTTCTTCCAGTTCTCAATGATGCTCGTTTCCTGGTTGGGCAGGAGCATCGAACATTGATAGTTGGTGCCGAGGACCTGGTTCGATTTGGCGCAGATCGAGGGATCCATACCGTGGTTGTTGTAGTGGTCTACCGCTGCGCGCGCGTAGAAGTTGGCGTTGCGAGCCGCTCCGGCCTTCTCGCCGCGTTTCTGGACGGCCGTCTGGCACGCGTTCACGTCCGCCGGCGGTGAGTCCTTGTCGGCGCCGAGATTGGGCAAACCCGCACTGCCACCGCTCCTAGGAGCCCAGCTGGCGATCTGATCCTTGAAGAGCAACACCTCGGAGGTGAGGTCCCAGTTGCAGGTGGTGCGCGTCACTCCCGCTTTGGCGCTGAACACTTCGATCTTCTTGCCGTGGACGCGGGCTTCAATCGCGAACCCGCCTTCTGCGGCCGCGCTGAACTCGCCCTGCTTCAGCATCGCGCCAATCGTCGGATAGTCGAGATCCATCTTGAACGCGGGAACGATCGCACCGCCCCATTTGTCGTTGCCGAAATCGAGCCTCTTGTCGCTCTTCTCGGTCGCCTTGCGCTGCTGCCACGTGTTGTTGCACACCAAGCCATCTGTGAGGCCGGCGTAGGGCAACACTTTCAGCTTCTGAGCCTCCGGCGTGATGCCGTCGGGCCCGGGCGCGGACTGATTGGTGAGCGCGGCCTTGGCCTGAGCGAGCGTCGTGGGCGTGCCCACGGTGTCGTCTTCGGCGCATTGATAGTAGGTCTCGCAGCGGTTGGTTGCCGCCATCGACTTCGCGCAGCTCTCGTACAGCTTACCGCAGCGTGCCTCGGTCTGCGTGCAGGCGGTGTCGAGACAGCGCGTGCCACAAACCTCATTGGCCGCGCAGCCCGCCGAACACAGGCCCGTCATCGTCGCTGGGTCAATCTGGCACTCGGCGTCGAAGGTCTCGTTACCGTCGGTCAGGGTGACCGTGCTGTCCACCGCGCCGCAAGTGCTCGCCATGCCCGGATCGGTGTTGAGCTGGGCTTCGGTCGGATTCGGGATGACGTTCTCGTCGGCGTCGCAGAAAGCGATGCCCGCCTGGCAAGGCGTGGGACTGACCGGATACCCGATGTTCTCGAAGTACTGGCGACCCGTCGCTGCGTCGGTTTTGATGGTCGGCGGCTTGAAAACCAGAGGCGGAGCGCAGCCGATGATGCCCGGATCGTAAGCCGTGATGTTGGAGATGGCTCCCGCGGGAACCGTGCGCGAAATACGCGTGGGCCCGAAGACTTGGCTGGGGATATGGCTCACGCGAACGTTCGGTGCCATCACGACGATGCTTGCAAAGAACGACCCTTTCAGCGTCGGCCACAGACCACCCGCCATCGTAAGGGACGCATTGGGAGCGAGCACCGTGCCGTTGAACGTGCCGCCGATATATGCAGGGAAGGTACCGCCGTAGCCGATAAATATCTTGCCGGCGTCTCCATACACGGCGCCCACCAAGCTCAGGGTATCGGTCACATAGATCTCGACGGGGCCCGCTGACGTGTCCACGTCGATGCTAGCCGTGGAGTCGACCGTGAGGCTGCGAAAGTAGTACGCTCCGGCCTTCAGCTTGATGGCGCCGAGCAAGCCGGTGGACACGTCGTCGTAGCGACCAGGGTCCAATGACCGCTGGGCGAATCCCCACGCTGCCACGTTGCCGCCGGAAATCGGAGGATAGTCCACGTACACCGGCTCGGTCTGCTTCCGTCCGAAGGGGGCCACCTTGACCGTCCCGCCGATGTTGGTGAGCACACCCAACACGGGCGCCTCGGAATACACGTTCTTCGAGACATACGACAAGGTGATCGTGGCTCCACCCACTGTGTAAAGGTTAGGCATGACGCCGCCGACGCCGACGAAAGGAATCGGAGACATGTTGACGAGCGCCGTGTCGTTTCTTCCTTCGACGATCACCCCGACCTGCACTTGCACCGTAGTCGCCGCGACGGCGACTTGGCTGATGCGGACGCTCTCGGGAAGCGTGAACGTCAGGTCCATCTTGGGCGCTGTTTGCGCGCTCACCGTCGCACTCACCCAGAGCACGAGCGTGGCTGTCACGCTCCTTAAAAATACGTGACGCCAGCGTGCCATGTTAAGCTCCTGTTCCTCGAACTGCTTGGTCTTGTGTATTACCGCGCGTGCCGCTCGACGCGGAGCCGCGAATGTCACGTCGCTGAATACCTCAATTGCGGAGCGAGCACAATCTCGCGAGAAGCGAAGTAGGGGTGATTGGATGAACAAGGTGGCGAATCTGAGTGACCAAATTACGAGCCGTATTGGCGTGAATCCGCTGAAAACAAGGCGTTTCTTCGCGTGCACGCTTTTACAGGTTGGATTCTCCACATTGATCGCTGCTTGTGGCGGATCCACGTCACCCGAACGCGACCTCGATGCTTCGCGCGACAGCGCTGCAGGAGATGGTGAGATCAGGGGTGATGGAGACGCAGCCGAGGTTAACCCCGATGCAGGACCCGACGCGTCCATGATGGGTTCGGACATGCTCCGCTGTGATGCCTCGACCATCTCCATCACGGGCGCGGTCGACGACACTCCCTTCGCAGCGCAGTACAAGATATCGACTCGGTTCGTCACCGATGATTCCGCCAGCCACGAACTACCTGCTTGGGGAAGACTCTCGGTGAGATGGCATGAGCAGCTCGCCGTCGATGAGCATGCCGACGGCGCCACGCTGGATCTCAGTGTTCCTTTCTCTGATATCGCCCTAGCGGGCCGCATTTTCTGCGCGACGTCTGCGACGACCACTCGACGCGCCGATCGGTATGAACATCACGTCACGGGCCTTGCTGAAGCGCGATGCCCGGGAACGCCGGTGTCCGGCACGGTCAACGTTTCTCCTACCAAGGTCTTGGGGACCGTCGACGGGCTTTCCATTGATGAAGACGTCGGGCGAATCCAACAGTCACCCGGGCGATTCCGTGTACTGACAGGGAACGAGCTCATCTTGCTCAGCGACACCCAATCACTCGGTGCGGCCAACGGCAAGCTCCTGTCGGGCAGCTTCGTGCTTGAGAACGGCGTGCGCTATTGTGTCGGCGGTGGTTCTTTCACCCGAGACACCTCTCAGCCGGAGTCCACGGTCACTCTGACCTTGACGAACCTCTCCAAACTGCAGGCCTGCGATGCCCTGCCAGCTGTCGGCTCCCTAGAGATCTGCGTCGCCGACCCATGGCAGCTCGATCGCCCCTGAACGCTCCACTCCACTCTGACCGTGTAGAATGGTGTTGATCAACCGTGGCAGGGCCCGACATGCGAAACACTTACGCTCTTTGCAGAGCGTCCGCCCGGCCGATGTCCCCGCTCTCGTCGTTCGCCGCTACGGCTCTTTGCGTAGTTCTGGCAGCGGCCTGCGCTCCTACGGTGGTGATCCGCATGACCGCACCAGCGACAGCGGCCCCACCCTGCACCCCGGTGCTGCGCGTCGGCATGTTCCGTGCGGAAAGCGCGGCCGGCCTCCACATCTCGGACAAAGGTTTCCACGCCCTCGGAGTCTTGATTTCAGGCGCCGAATTCATGCTTGACGGATCCCGAGTGGAGAGCGATCGCTTCCGCTCTCACCTGGCCAAACGGTTCACCCAGGAGCTCACGAAGGCCCTGTTCGAAAACAGCCGCGATCTGAAGGTTGTCGTCGACGAAGCCGCACTCCTTTCCGTGAGCGGGACGCTGTTCTATCGCGAGCAGCACGACGTTCGCTTCGAAAGCGACAAGGGCCTGGGGTCCGAGGGCGAGCGCACGCAGGTAACCAAGATCCTAGATGCACACCTGGTGCTGTCGGACGCCTCGGGCGCGGTCGTCACGGAGATCACGGTTAACCTCGCCGGTCCCGAGGAGCCCCGGCCAGTCACCAGCCCAAAGTACCAGACGCGCTTGGCGGTCTGGCGTGCGGTCGAGCAGTTGGTGCGCAGGCGGGTTCGCTTCGATGTCCCGCTCGCGTTCGCCTGGTCGCGCGATGTGCGCGCCGGCCTTCGCGCAGCCGACGAGGGCAAGTGGGGCGTCGCACTCGAGCACTGGGAGCGTGCGACCGCGGCCGCGAGCCCGTCCACGCGTCGAGCCGCTCACTTCAACATGTTCGTGGCTCACGAGCTGGCAGGTCGCTACGACGACGCGAAGACGCACCTGATGGCGGCTCAAGACGAGTACCCGGCAGCCGTTGGCTTCGCCTCGACCTCCAGCGGAGCGGACGAAGCCGGACAGCGTATGGTTCCACCCACTGACTTCCTGACACACCTGTGGCGGCTCGAACAGCACGGCGTCGTGGAGCGTTGTACGGCGCCGGCCGAAAACCTGCCCTGACGACGATCGATCGACTCATGCGCGTGGATCTGTTGCGGATCGATGAGATGGGGTACCTCAATCTCCGACCCGAACAGAGCAACATCTTCTTCAAGTTGATGAAAGAGCGCTACCGCAAGAAGGTCACCATCATCACCACCAACCTCAACGCTAGGGGATGCGAGGAGCGCGCGCGACGCTGGGGGGTGTCGCGCGCGCACGGCCTGGGGAAACCCGGGCCTTCCGCATGAGGAAGCGAGCATGTTCCGCCAAAACGACTGCGCGCGCGACGCTGGGGGGTGTCGCGCGCGCACGGCCCGTGTCAGACGGGAGACGCCCTCCTCGGTGCAGCTCCACTCGCTGACTGCCCTCAATCAGCTTCGGCGTCGCTGGCACCGTGGTCACGCCGACGCTGCAACACCGGCATGCGTACTTCACAAGTTTCTCCTCTTTGAAGTACAGCTTCGCCGGCTCATACGCGAATTCGCGACGTGCCTCCGCCTCAGGCAGCTCTTTGCGCACTGAAACGAGATGCAACTTACTCGCGCGCATGTCTCTCGGCGGTGCCTTCGGCGACACTGGCTCCGAAGGTTCGACGGGACAGAGGCTCTCGCCCTGACCAGAGTCCTTTTGCGCGAGCATGAAGCCGAGGAGGTCGAGCGCGAGTTGACCAGGCGGCACCGCATCAGACTTCGGTCGATACTGCTTCTGTGCGAGGAAGCGCATCGCCGCAAGCTGACCATCCATGGTGCTCACGACCTTCTGCACTTCAGCGATGAAGGTCTGACTCTCGTCGACCGTACTGCGGTGGGATTCAGACAGACGAGCCCTCGGCGACTCCAGAGCCACCATCACGTCCGCGCTCTTCTCGAGAACTCCTGCGTTCGTCACGACGCAACAGCGGCATCAGTTCGAAACGCAGTCTTCAAGTGAGATTCGTGCCCTCGCGAACGAATGACAAGTCAGACAGCAGCACGGCGAGCTCTTTGCCATCC
>CAZEWA010000325.1:0-5813 GCA_964515685.1 uncultured Polyangiales bacterium
CCCAGCCGGAAAGCTGCATGTGCGTCACTCAAATTTGCGAGAGCTTGCGAGACGCCACGCGCGAGACCTTTTGCGCCGGGCAGGGATTCAGCGTGCTGAGCGGCGACTCGTGTGATCTCGAAAATGGTGCGCGCTCCCATCGCTACGCGCTTTGCTCCTGCACGGATTACGCGACGAGTGGCGCACTCAGCGTAGATGCCTTCGCGAGCACGCCCACAGATATCCTGCCCGGTGTCGGCAGCGTAGGGGTAAACGGCAACTTCAACGCCTCCTCTGCGCCGCCACGGGGCGTCCAGATTGCGGGTGCGCTCGAGATCGCAGGCGAGAACCTGAGCCCCCCTCGGACACAGCTCGCTGCTGGCGCGGGCGTGCACCCAGGTGTGGTCCCTCCCTGCGACTGCGACTCGGTGGAGCTTTCCGCCATCGATGCCTTGGTGGGTGACTTCCAGAGCAGTCACGACAATCAAGCCATCGGGCTCTTACCTTCTGCACTCGACGGACTCTCCACAGACACAGACCTTACTCTTCCGTGCGGACGATTTGCGCTCACGCGGATTGCCGCCGGTGGGAACTTGCGCCTGACCATCGCGGGACGCACTGCGCTGTTTGTAGCCGGCAATATCGAAATCGACGGGGCTTTCGAGATCACGTTTCTGCCCGACGCGCAGCTCGAGCTCTTCGTGGCTGGCAACGTGCGAATCACCGGCAGCGCCTTACTGGGCGACCCGGCCCGAGGCAGCGATTCGCTCCGCCTCCACATCGCGGGCAGCGGCAGCCTAAACATCGAGGGCGTCTCCCGAATCGCAGGAGTCGTGAACGCTCCCCGTGCGGAGCTGGTGCTCGGCCAGCCCCTCGAAGTCTACGGCGCCATGCGGGTGCGCCGGGCGGCACCCAACGCGGACCTCAGCATCCACTACGATGCCGACCTCAGAAGCGCAGCGAGCTGCCAGAGCTCAATGGACTGAAAGCGCAAGTCAGTACGCCCAGTCTGCGCACGTGTACCCGCGGATCTTCCAAGGCAACGTTGACGCGCTCGCCACCACCGACAACCCGAACATCGAGGGCGGCGCCTACATCACTGCGGGTGACTACGCGAAGATCTTGCAGGTGCACCTGAACGACGGCGTACGCCGAGCGCTCAACCCACCACGTATTCGTACTTGGGGACGCGGCTCTCGTCCTTGTTCGCCTCGTCCAGCCAGCCGCGCACGGCCGTGTGCTGCAGCAGCGCGTCTGCATAGTCGGCGCAGACCGCCGGCAGCTGCACGCCGTAGGTGCGGAAGCGGGTCACCACCGGCGCGAACATGGCGTCGACGATGCCGAAGTCGCCGCACAGGAAGTCGCCGCGCGCGCCGAAGCGGCTGCGTAGGTCCGTCCACAGCTGCTGCACGCGGCGCACATCGCGGTCGACGTCGGGCGTGCGCGCGAAGCCGGGATAATGCGCCCGGATGTTCATGGTCATGGCGCCGCGCATGGCCGAGAAGCCGGCGTGCATTTCGCAGCTGGCGGAGCGGGCCAGCGCGCGGACCTCGCGGTCGGCGGGCCACAGCAGCTTGTGCGGATACAGCTCGGCCAGGTACTCGGCGATGGCCAGCGAGTCTCCGATGCGCAGCGTACCGTGCTCCAGCAACGGCAAGAGGCCCGAGGGCGACAGGTCACGCAGCTTGGCCTTGCCCGTGTCGTCCAGGTTCAGACGCGTCTCAAGGAACGGCTCTCCCAGCGCGCGCAACAACACGCCGGCACGCATGGACCAGGACGAATAGTTGTAGTCGAAGACGTAGAGGTGGAGCTCGGCGGTCATGGCCACCATGATAGCGCGTCGCGCGGCGCTACGGCTTGCGATTTGCCGACGCCACGGCAGGCTCGAGATGCAAGAGTTCGCGCCGTAGTCATCGCGGACCCGCGCCCTCGCTCAGCGCGGGCGCAAGCATGACGCCGGCTAGCGCCAAATGCGACGTCGCGCCTCGCTCGTGCGATAACGGGAGCCGAGAAAGGTACGCCATCCATGTTCTCTCTTCTCTCCGCTCGCGCGCCAAAGGGCGCGCTTCGACGCGCCATGTCTCCTCTCGTCCTTGGATTCGTCGGCCTGGTTTGCAGTGTGGGACTCGGGGCCTGCGGCAAGCCCAGCCCCAAGACCGCCCTCGCGGCGGAGATGAAGGGCCTGCCGCCGTGGGCGCTGGGCAAGTGCGAAGAGAGCCTGAAAAACAAGGGCGCGCTGTGCGGCAGTGGCAGCGTGCAGGGCATGAGCAGCGTGAGCTTGGCGCGCTCGGCCGCCGAGGGGCGCGCCCGCACGGAGCTTGCGCGCGTGCTCCAGGTGCGCGTGAAGTCGATACTCAAGGACTACCAGTCTGCTGTGCAGGGCGGCCCGGACAACGAGACCACCAGCGAGCAGTACATCGAGGACACCTCCAAGCAAATCACGGACGTGACGCTGTCGGGCTCGCGCCTGGAGGAGACGTTTGTCACGGAGACGGGTACGTTCTGGGCGCTGGTGGTGCTGGACGTGAACGCGTTCAAGGACTCGCTGCAGCAGGCGAACGCGCTCGACGACCAAGTGCGCACCGCGATCATCGAGCGCGCGGACCGCTCGTTCCAGCAGCTGGATGAGGTCACCGCGCCCTGATTACGGGGGAGGGGGCACAGACTCCAGCGCCACGTCCATGTCGGCTGGCAGCGCGACGTCGCCCGTCGTAAGCGAGGCCGCCAGGGCCGCCTCCACGTCCGCGCGCGGTACCGTGAGCTGCGCCCAGACGCGCAGGACGATGCGCTCTGCCTGCCTCACGCGCGCCCAGCCGTGCTGTACGTTGCCCGCGCGGCGCAAGGAGCCGGCCACCGCTTCGACGGTGCGCTCGTAGGCGTAGCGGCGCGCGGGGTCGCTGCTGTCGACGCTGACCATCACGCCCGCGACCCGCACGCGTACCAGCTTGAGCAGCTCTGCGCGAGCAATCGCGTCGACGCCCGCGTAGGCGGTCTGCAGGCGCGAACCGTCCGGGACCTCCAGCAGCCCCCAGGCGCTGACCGTACTCTCGGTGATGCGCGCGGTCATCTCCTCCACGCGCACGTCGGCCAGGGTGTCCCCGCGCTCCAGCATGTGGCCGAACGCGGCCGTGCCCTGGGGGCGGCAGGCCAGCAGGCACAGGGCGAACGCGAGGGGGATTCTTGGGGTCATCGACTGCCTTGCATCGCGCGCGCTCAATCTTGACATGGTAGCGCACGGAACGAGAATGGCGCGCATGAACTCTGCGCCGCTCCTCCGTGCGCTGGCCGCCTGTCTTCTGCTCCTGGGCTGCGGTGGACCGCATGTTTCGCAGAAACACTTCGGTGGTGGCCCCATCTCGCCCGACGCTCCGTCCTGGGCGCGCGGTGGCGACGAGCAGACTGACGAAGGGGCGCTCTTCGTATGCGAGGGACAAGGGCCGGACGAGGCGCAGGCCATCGAGGCCGCGCGCGTCCAGTGCAGTGCCAAGATCTGCGCGCTGTGTGGAGTAGAGGTGAAGGCTACCACACAGACGCTCGAGACGCTCGACAAGGTGGAGGTCGAGCGCAACGTGGTGGAGACCTGTCGCCGCGTGCGCAAGTCCGAGGAGGACGTGCGCTATCGTCAGTCCGGCTGCGGTCCAGGGGGCTGCACCGCATGGCTGCAAGTGGCATTCGGGAAAGAGGCAGAGGCGCGCGAGTGCCGTGCCTATGCCGACGGAAACTTCGCCGACTCCGGGCAGTGTGAGGCGCTGATCGAGCAGTTTCGCAGCACGCGCGGTCTCACGGCGGAGTCGTTTCGGGTGCGCGCCGCGCTGCTCAGCCAGGCCATCGTGGCGTGCGCCGAGATCGACGTGCGGCCCACCCCAAAGCTCACGGCGCTCGACGAGATCTTGTGGCAGGGGGTGGTCACGCCGCATGCCGAGCCGCTCACGAAGCGGCCCATCGACAAGGCGCGGCCCATCGCCGAGCGCCTGAATGTGCAAGCGGCAAATAGCGCGGACGCATGGAAGAGCGAGTACGGACAGCAGGCGTACGCGCCCATCGACCGCCAGCCGCTCATGGAAAGTAAGGTCTTCGTCGACCGGATCGCGAAGATCCGCGATGCGATGCTGGGCTACGCCTCCATCATGACGGCCATGGAGGCTTTGGTAGACACCGAGCATGCGCCCGACACCGCCCATGACGCCGCACTTGTACGCGCGCTGCGTGGGCTCTTGCCGGTAGCCGGAAGAAGGACCCCGGAGCGCGTCCTGGCCTGGGCCGCAGACGAGATCAGCCGCAACCCGCGAACGCTCGCGCTGCCGGGGATCAAGGCCTATTTCATGGAGAAGTATGCGTCGTCTGCAGACGCAGTTGGCGAGCCGCTGATGCGCGCGTTTGCGATCGACCGACGGGTCGCCGAAGAAGAGTGGCGCTTCGCCATGACCCAGATGCGCGGCTGTATCCGCTGCGCTGCCACGTTGCTGGACCTGCCCGAGCATGGCGGCGAGCCCATGCGCGTTGCGCGGCTCAAGGAGGCCTCTCGTATGGTCAGCACGGACGCGCAGGTGGAGATCATGCAGGGCATCGACCCCGAGCTCTTGCTACGGGGCGAGTCTGGGCTCGACGCGGCACTGTCCGCGCGCATCTTCACCTACGCCTGGTTCCGGCGCTGGCTGGAGAAGTTACCTACCGCGGGCAAGGACACCATCGTCCAGACCGTGCGCGATACGTATGCGAGCGACCACAGCTGGCGCTGGACCGTGACACCCGCCGAGCACAAGTCGCTGGCGGCGCGCGCATTTCGACTGTTTCAGGCCAAGGTGTCATCGGTGCGCTGCGACGACGTGGGCAAGGAGCTGGACTTGCTGGAGAGCCACGGGGTGGACACGAGAGCACTGGAAGACACGCTCTGCGGCTGCGTCTCCACGCAGAAAGGAAGCGGCATGCGAGACGTGACCGAACTCTACCAACGCCTGATCACGTGGGGCGCGTCCTGCACCAGTAAGGTGGGCACATGATCGGGCTCTTGTGGCTACTGGGCGCGTGGCTCGGGGGCGACCCGTGCAGCGCGTCTGTGGAGGCGCCGTATGTGGAGGTCGATCCACGCAGCATGGAGATCCACGTCTCCCGAACCTACGGCGTGCCCTGGGCGGTGTGCGCGCAGGAGAAGGGCGGAAAACCACCGCAGCTTAGGGTCACAGCCAAGGACCACACGGGCACTCACGTGCTGCTGGAGAAGCTCGTCGACCTCACCGAGTCGCTCAGCGACAGCACGCGCAAGTTCTCGGCGACCGCCGCCGGATGTAGCGGGAGCGCACCCAATCGGCGCGCAGCGGACGCTGTGCTGCAGGGGCCCGCGGGCGAGCGACACTGGTATAATCGCAGGACCATCGAGGTAGAGCTGGTGGCAGAAGGGCCGTTTGCACCCCTCGCCTTCAAGGTACAGAAGGAAGTGTACTGTCGCGCCTGCTCCGACGACGACACCGTCTCGTTCTCGTACTACATCAACGACTTCTCCAAGAACACCGCGCGCATGGTCATGTCGGTCGACAAGGCCCGCTTCGAGTGCGCCAGGGGCGGCGGCCGCATGATGTTGCGCCGCTTCTGGACCACGCCCGACACCGAGCAGTGGTCTCCTCTGCGCCCCTACGAAGTCATCGACAATCTGCAAGACAGGTTCAAGCCCGAGGGCGAGCGCATGAGCTACGAGGTCATCGAGCCCTTCGCGCGCTTCTGCAAGGCCGGGCAGGCGAACCTGTTCGAGCTGGTGGGCATCGACGAGTACGCCTCCATCATTCGCCGGAATTACGGCCCGAGCGACGCCATCCATCGCGCAGGCATCGAGTTCTTGC
>CAZEWA010000326.1:0-5797 GCA_964515685.1 uncultured Polyangiales bacterium
CGAGCGACCAAGAACTTCGCGGTCTGCGTGAGCAGGCCACTCAGCGCCACGGCCTGCGTGATGATCATCGCATCGACGCCCAAGCCCTCGAGGTCTCGGTCGCGGCCTGCAGCGAGGCCTAGCGCGGCGACGAGACCCAGTGGCAACACGCCCGCAGTGATCCAGTTGCTGGCGCTGCGCGCGGCGCCCGTGTTTTCCCACATCGCGCTGTCGCGGACGCCGCGGTCGAAGCGATTGTCGTCGCACCAATGACAGCGACTCGGGGCAAGCGCGGGCTTGGCTAGCTCGGTGCCGAGCCAAAGTGAGAGCGCAAGCGCCGTCACGGGCACGTCTAGCTTGAGCTTGTAGTTGAGCTCTGCCGGTTCAGTCTGCGCTCGCGTTGCTGCAGGCGTGGCCAAGCTGCAAAGCAGGAGCGCGAGACTGAGGGAGAGGAGAGCACGGGGCACTGCGCGCGACTATACCCTGTCGTGTGGCCAAAGAGGGCTGCCGGTTGCGTGCGGCGGACAGGAGTCGAGAGCCGCGGCGTTGAGGCCTCTTACCTCGAGATGACCCGCGGCATGCCTTGCTCAGCGAACACCGCCGGCATCGTGCATCCGTCGGTGCATGAAGGGGGCGGTTCGGGGCAATCCGAGGAATAGCAGACGCGAATGGGCTTCGAGATACCTAGATTGCCTGCCAGATCCACGGCGCTTCCGGCCACGCAAGCCCAGCCGCCAGCGAGCGTGGTTTGCCAGGTTTTACCTGTGCAATTTAGTGTAGTGCTGCCTGACGCAGGCTGCAGCGCGTAGACCACAGGCTTCACAGGCCCCGGCTGCGTGTGAGCGATGATAGAAGACATCCTACCTTCGCCAGAGCACAAGTCGGGGGCAGATCCAGAGGCTCCCTGCAGCTTGCAGGTGTTAGGTGGGCATGGCGTTGCACCGCATTCGCCTACGGCGGGTTCCGTCGTCAACAGGTCTGGGCTCGTGGCGCGGAACTGGGCGCCCATGGGGGTTACGGGACTGAAGTCGAGTTTCAACGGCGCCTTCGGAGCGGGACTCGGGGATGTGTTGATGGCATCGCACACGCCGTCGCCATCGACATCGATGATGAGTGGGACATTCAGGTCGCCCTGCACGTAGAGCGCCACCGTCTTGTTGTCGACGCCCGAGAGGTTGACGACAGTCGCTCCAGACGACGCGATGCCGCGCTCCCAGACCAACATTCGGAAACGGTCACTCCCCTTCATGAGACTGCCGTCGTTGACAGCGTCGTCACCGAGCGGATCGAAGGGCGAAGAACAACTGCCGTTGGAGCGTGTGATTTCGCGGACGTTCGGCGGGTCGAGGCTCACCCACGGCGGGATCATATCGAGTTCAACTGTGATGCCGAGGCGCGACTCGTTGCCGGCGTTGTCGCGCGCGATGACATTGATGGTGAGCTGCGAGCGCCCCGCATAGCGGCCCACTTGGAACGTGCCTGCAAACAGCGGTGGCTTGGACGCCAGTAAGTCGTAGCTGATGGCTTCGGCATTGTGGGGGATCTCGAAGCGCAGACTTCCGGGGTCGACGCCCGACAGGGCATCGGTGACCTCCGCGGCGACCTCAACCTGCCCGCCGACAATACTGCCACTCAGCGGGCGGACGAGCTTGATCGTAGGGCCTACCGCGTCGACCAACAGTTGAATGCTGGATTGCGCGAGCGCAGCAACCGGCCCGCGCAGGTTTCTCGCGCGTACCTCGAGGCTTACGGTTTCTACCGTGCTGCCCGGGAAGAGCTTGGTGTCGCTGAAGTCGATGTCGAACGCGTAGTCCGACGGTTTTCCGGGCACGGGGCGAGGCACAACCTGCATGCCGTTGACGCGCAGCTCAACGCTGGCTGGGTCCACATCCGCGCTCGGATCCGTGGCGCCTAACGGAGCGGGCACCACGGCGAAGACCACGGGAACCAGATTGGTGGCAGCAACCGCTGCGCCGTCTCCCGGCGTGACAAATCGTATCGTCGGCCCGCCGTCGAAGAACGTCTCCACGCGAGCCTCTCCCGCGCGAGGCAGCTCGGCTGTGTCCTCCGCACTGCACACGATGGAGACAGGGCCTGTTGGGATGTCACGCAGATTGAGCTTTGCTTTGTAAGTGTCGGGACCCTCTGAGGAGGTGCTCTGCGTCAGGACCACTTTTTGGTCGACAAGCACGCTCACCGTCACGCTGGTCGGGGCAATCGGTGCGCCGGTACTTCCAGGTCGAACCTCGCACAAAGCCTCGAGCTGTCTGTCTGTGAGGACATCGTCAAGGACAGGGTCGAGGGCCGCGACCGGGTGAAGCAGGCGTACCAGCGGGTCTGCCGGTGCATCGCTCCCCGAGTCCGACCTGTCGCCGTCGCCCGCATCGCCCTTGGTGCCGAGCAGAATACCTTCTCCGGGTTTCCCGTCATCGCAGCCAGCGAGCATCGCGAACAACCACAGTCCGCAGCACGCGCCGCGCATCACCCTTACCATGCATCTACCCCCGATGGACGGTATCGCCCTTACCCCGAGTTTGCGCCAGTCCGTAAACCCTGGGCAAGACTCCTGCGCGCAAAGTCTCTCGAGGCTGCTCGCGCAGCTCTTTGTTGGGGGGAGCAAGTATCCTGGCAGGCCTAGGGAGCCGGCAGGGTCGGCGCTGCGGGTGCTGGTTCTGCGGGTGCCGGTTCCGCGGCCACTTCGGACACGGAGGGCTCAGGTTCAGTCGTTGGAGCCGAGACGGGAGCCTCTTGCGCGGGTTCAGTAGAGGTTGGTGCAGGCTTAGCTTGTGCCTGGTAGGTGCCGGCGCGTTCGGCGCGTTGCTTGAACCCACGTTGGAAGACGCGCAGCTCGACCAGATCCGTAAGTGCAAAAACCACTTCTTTGTCGCACATGGTGAGGCGGGGGCGTTGCTCGACCCAGTGCTCGTAGACGTCGAATGGCAGCGTACCTTCGAGGACCTCTTCGCTTCCCACTGAGGCTGCTGTGGAGGTGTGCTGCGCCTCGATTGAGTGGGTGTCGAAGTTGTCGCCAGCAAGGGCAAACGAACAGCCCTTAAGGTCCGTGCCCGCGCGGGAAAAACGCACCGCTCGCATTTGCAGGGCATCTCCGCGCTGAGCCGGGTTTGCCAGCAATTCCAGCCTGAAACTTGGAAACCTGATCTGAGAGGCGTGGGTGTACTTCGGTGCCTCGGGTTCAGGTCTGGCAGACGCTTGAGCGTACGCGGAGGGAGCAATGCCCGTCGTCATCGGATTGCGCGAGTCAGGCTCGTTGGACGTGGCGGGCGAGCCTAACCAGGCGCTGAGCGCGATGGTCAGATGGACGCGGTAGCCGTGCCAAGAGGCCGTTTCATCGAACCCATCAAGCTGAGATGAGCCTTTCACCCAGCTGACGCCGATGGCAGGGTCGATAGACACGTAGTCGTTGAGAAAGGCGTGAACGCCGATGAAGGGCCCGACCCGAATCGAGTTTTGCGTCAACACATCTGAAGCGTTTTCACTTCGCGCGCGGGCATAGGTGAACCCACCACCAAAGAAAAAGCGTACGACTTCGCCGTCTGCCACGTAGCGCAGGCTTGGACCAAGCTCGAATTCGGCAAGGCCTATCGTTTGCTGGCCGGGACCTTCCGCGGAGATGTACCTGCTGGAAGTTCGGCTCAGGCCCACGGTCATGTCGAGCAACGTGTTCTCGTTCAAGGCATGTCCGAAACCTAACCCGAAGTGTGGGGCAAGTCCGCCTCGGAACCAGCTGTTGGTGTCGCCCGTTTCGTCGTATTTGGTGCCGAGGGAATCGAGCAGTGCGACGCGGAGTTGGAGCTCGCTGCGGTTCGCTATCGACACTGCCGAGGCTGTGGAGGCATACAGACAGAAGCTGAGCAGGCATCCTGCTAGCGTGGAGATGCGCAGACGCAAGTTGGAGGAGGCGGTTTGCATGGGGCGCGAGGCTAGCAGTGTTCGTGCGGCCTGCGCGCGGCTTCACCCCAAGTATCTAATCGTGCCGTCCCAGTCTGCTGTCGAGGTTGACGGCGGCGCTGATCAGCGAGAGGTGGGTGAACGCCTGCGGGAAATTACCGAGTGCGTTGCCGGAGCGGCCTGTTTCCTCCGCGTAGAGGCCGAGGTGGTTGGCGTAGCCCAGCATGCGCTCGAAGATCAGGCGCGCGCGCTCGAGGTACATGCGGTCGGCCGTGCTGGCGCGGGTGAGCGCCTCCACCAACCAGAATGAGCTCAAGTTGAAGGTCCCTTCGCGTCCAGACAGGCCGTCTGGCGTGCGGTCGAGATCGTAGCGGTAGACCAGACTGTCTGACACAAGTCCGCCCTCCTGCGGCGACTTGAGTGTGGCTTCGATGGTGCTGAGCATGCGTGGGTCCACAGGCGACATGAAGAACACGAGCGGCATAGACAGGTTCGCGGCATCGAGTGAGTCCACGCCGTAGGCCTGCAGGAAGGCGCCGCGTTCTTCACTGTAGCCTCGCGCTTGGACTTCCTCGTAGATGGTGTCGCGCACAGCGAGCCAGCGCGTGCGATCGGCCGGAAATGAGCGCTTGTCGGCAAGGCGCAGCGCTCGGTCGACGGCCACCCAGCACATCACCTTCGAGTACACGAAGTGCTTTTTACCGCCGCGAACCTCCCAAATTCCGTCGTCGGGTTGCTGCCAATGATCGCATACCCAGTTGACGAGTCTGCGTAAGTGCGTCCAAAGGTCGTAGCTGATGGGCGCGCCGTGTTTGTTGTAGAGGTAGACCGCGTCCATCAACTCGCCGTAAATGTCGAGCTGGGTCTGGTTGAAGGCGCCATTTCCTATGCGTACCGGCGAGCTTCCGCGGTGGCCGCGCAAGTGGGTGAGCTCTTCCTCGGGCAGGTGGTGGCGGCCGTCGATGCCGTACATGATCTGCAGCGCGCCTTCGGGCGTGAGCTCTTTGCAGCGCGCTTCGACCCAGCTCATGAATTTCCCGGCCTCTTCCGTGAAGCCGATGCGTATGAATGCGTACACCGTGAAGGCTGCATCGCGCAGCCAAGTGTAGCGGTAATCCCAGTTGCGGGAGCCGCCGAGAAACTCTGGCAGGCTGCTGGTTGGGGCAGCGACGATGGCCCCTGTGGGCTCGAAGGTCATGAGCTTGAGTGCGAGCGCAGAGCGATGCACCATTTCACGCCAGCGCCCCGTGTACGTGCAGCGCCCGATCCAGTGTCGCCAATAGGCCGCGGTTTCTCGAAATAGCTGTTCAGCGACGTCCGGCGTATAGGCATTGTGCATGCAGCTTTCGCAGGTGCCTTCGACCAGCGTAAACGTGACGGACTGTCCCTCTTGCAGCGTGAAACGGGCCACGGCTCCAGTGCTCGCGCCCACGCGCTCCGAAGTCAACGGGACCTCGCTCGCCAAGCTGAAGGAGAGGTCGCGCGAGCTAAAGCACACGCCGCCTGAGATGACGCGTGTTTCGTGGGCGTCGCGGCCGAAGTTGAAAGCCGGCACGCATTCCAGGTTGAACTCCATGGAGCCGCGGACCTGGTTCACCCTGCGGATGAGGCGGCGAGGCGCGTGCTTTCCGTTCGACACGGGCATGAAGTCGAATAGCTCGGCAACGCCCATATCGTGCATGAAGCGCGTGACGAGGACGTTGGTTTCGGGCCAGTAAAACTGCTTGCGGATGAGGTCGTCGGTTGCGACTGGAGCTATCTGAAAGAACCCTCCGCGCTCGGCGTCGAGGATCCCGGCAAACACTGCCGGGCTGTCGAAGTGCGGATAGCAAAACCAATCGATGGTCCCGTCGCTTGCGACCAGCGCGCACGTCCGCATGTCACCGATGATGCCGTGATCTTCGATGGC
>CAZEWA010000327.1:0-5779 GCA_964515685.1 uncultured Polyangiales bacterium
CGAGCCTCGCCCCCTACCCGGTCGAAGCCGGCCCCGCCGAGGCCTGTGCGGCGCTGTCCAAGGCGCTCCGCAGCCAAGGTCACCGCGTCTCTATTCTGGCACCCTATCCGGATGATTCGGACTCCATGCTCAGTGGACTGGCACGCAGGCTCGACCCGGCCCGCGTAACGCTCGGGGCACGTTCCGAGTCGGTGCACATCCACGACGGCCGCTCGGCAGGCGGAGTCGAGTGGATTCTGCTGCAGCATGCAAGCCTTGTGGATCTCTTCGAGCTCGACGACTCAGGCCTTTTTGCTCAGGCCCTCATGGCGCGCGCCATCGAGCAGCTGCTCGGCCGCGAACGCGCTTTCGACGTCGTGCATTGCCATGGTGAAGAGACGGCGCTTGCGGCGGCGCTCCTCGCCCGAAGCCAGCGCTTTCCGGTCGTGTTCAGCGCGTATTCGCTGGCAAACCCGCTCACCTACACGGCAGACCAGGCGCGTAATCTGGGCCTCGAATCCTTGCAGCGCCCAGATGGAAGCTTGGCCCCGCTGCTGACGGCCATCGAACAGGCTCAGCGCGTGAGCACGAGCCTGCCCGAACGCGCACTCACGCGTCAGCCAAGTGCAGAGGACGCCGTGGTGAGCCGAGCCTTGGTGGCGCGCGGCGGCCACTTGTCTGCAGTGCCCTTCGGCCTCGATTCCGCCGTCTGGAATCCGGTGACCGACGCACAGCTCGTAGCGCGCTACACGCCCCAGGATTTGACCGGGAAAGCCCGCTGCAAGGCCATGTTGCAGCGGGAACTCAAGCTCGATGTGGATCCCGACGTCGCCCTGCTCGGTGCCGTCGAGAGTCGCTTCGGTGCCGAGCGCATCGAGCGCATCAGCCAAGATCTCGCGCGCACCGATGTTCAGCTCGTTTTGCAGGTACTCGACGAGGACGCAGAGTGCCTCGACCAGCTGATCGAGCTCAGCGACCGCGTGCCGCATCGGCTGCAGGTACGTATCGGCGACAGCCAACTCCGAACCCACCGAATCGTCGCAGCCAGCGACGCCTTGCTCATCGCCAGCGAGCGCCCTGTGCTTGCCATGGCGGCACAGCGCTACGGCACGCTCCCTGTCGCCTCGCGCAACTCCGCCGCAGCAGAGAGCATCGTAGACATCGATGCCAAGCTCAGCACGGGCACGGGCATTCTCTACGACGACTACTCGAGCGAGGCGTTGCTCGCGGGCGCGCGCCGTGCGGTCGCGGCGTTCAACCGCGGCCTACTCTTCGACAAGCTACGCACGCGCGTGATGCGCGGTGATTTCAGCTGGGAGCGCGCAGCGCGCACCTTCGAGCTGGTCTACCAGCAGGCCGCACACATCGAAGCGACGTGAAGCCATACGGGAGCGAGAAGCCCTCGCTTCCGTAGCCTCGCTCACTCGCGAAAGTTCGTGAACTGCAGGTCAATTTCCAGGTCCTTCTTGCGTAAGGCCTGAATGACTTCCTGCAGTTCATCGCGCTTTTTGGCGGTGACGCGCACCTGTTCGCCTTGGATGGAAGCCTGCACTTTGAACTTCCCCTCCTTGATGAACTGGATGACTTCCTTGGCCTTCTCTTTCGAGATGCCTTGCTTCAGCTTCACGAGCTGACGGAAGTGCCCCTTGGAGGCAGGCTCGGGCGTCTGTGGGTCGAGTGCACGTACGCTCACGCCGCGCTTTGCACATTTTTCCCGCAGAACGATCAGCGCCGCGTCGATGCGATTTTCGCTGTTGGCGCGCAGTAGAATGCCGTCGTCGGTGCGCTCGAGTTCCGTGTTGGTGCCGCGGAAATCAAAGCGCGCGATCACTTCTTTTTGCGCCTGCTGCAGAGCATTTTCGAGTTCGTGATTGTCGAGCTCCGACACGATGTCGAACGAAGGCATGGCATCTCCTCAACGAAAAAGAGAGCGAACTTGCTCCTGTCATGCACCCGGGCCGACAGGCGGCAAGACGCCGCCAGGGAGTTTGGCATCACTCGGCCGCAAGTACATCGGTTCAAGACTCGCTAAGTCACTCGGCCCGTGGGCCTTGAAGCGCCGCACAGCCTCGTGGGCAAGACAAGAAGCCCGCGGCACGTCCATCAGGCGGGGAGCCCGCACAAAGGGCGCGCCCAGTGGCTCGAGAAACTGCGCGCCATAGCGATCGAGCCCATCGCCTGCGAGCCACAACGGCTTACCGGGCCCGAGCTTACGCAGTCGCTCGGCGGCCTGCTGGGGTGGCGCATGAAACGGCGCCAGCACCTCTACAAGCTCGCCCTCGCCATCTCGGTTGTACGCCGCGCAGTACACCTCACCCTTGTGGGCATCGAGCACCGGGACGCCCACCCCCTCACCGAATGAGAGGCCGCGGGCGAGCGTCGTGAGCGAAGTGACGCCGACGAGCGCTTTCTTCGTGGCCAAGGCCAGTCCCTTCGCCGTGGCCACCCCGATGCGCACGCCAGTGAATGAGCCAGGCCCAATCCCCACGGCGAGCAAATCTAGATCTTCCAGGCGCACTCCGGAGAGCGACAGTACGTGTTGGACATGGGGTAACAGCGTTTCGCCGTGAGTCGCGCGCACGGAAGCGCTCAGCTCGGCGAGCAACGCGCCGTCCCGGACCACAGCCACAGTTCCCAAAAAGGTCGAAGTATCGAGAGCGAGCACCAACATGGCAGGCCGCCACGTACGCTCTTGGCGCCCGAGGAGCAAGCGGCCCGACGCTTCCCGACGCTTCCCGTGCTCGTCCTTGACCCCTGCACGCGTCCAAGGTACCCCTCGCCCTCGGATGCTCGGTCTCCTTACACCGACCGACCCTCGTTGGGTCCTAGCTGCCCAAGAGGACTTGGTCGGCCTTCTGTCAGACCACGCCCATTGTGAGCTCAAAGCCGCAGTAAGCGCGCTTTCCCTCGTGGGACGCTTTGGCGCGACCTACCCTGTGCTCGTGTCGCCGCTCTCGGCGCTGGCGCAGGAGGAAACCGCCCATTTTCGGGCGGTGCATCAGAAGCTGGAAGCGCATCACGCTCCCTTCACGGTGCCGGAACCCGACGCCTACGTGAACGCGCTGTGGAACGTAACCAAGCCCGAACGCGGCCAGTTCAACGTGGTTCTCGATAGACTTTTGGTCAACGCCCTCATCGAAGCTCGCTCGTGCGAGCGCTTCAAGCTGCTCAGCGAAGGCCTGGCTGACCCCGACATGCGCATTTTCTACCGAGACCTCATGGAATCGGAGGCTCGCCACTATCGGCTGTTTTGTGGCCTGTCGGAGGAGCTGTTTGGTGTCAAGCTAGCGCGCGAACGGCTGACGCAGTTGGCAGTGCGAGAGTCGCACCTTTCCAACCTGCTGCCGCTCGGGCCCAAGGTGCACGGATGAGCTCGGAGTCTTCTCAAAGTAACTTGATGACCATTGGGAGCGCAGTGTTGCTCGCCATGTTCATTCGAATCGCGCTCTTCGAGGCCTTCGAAATCGAAGGTCCCTCGATGGAGCCGACCTTGCTCAACGGTGACAGAGTCGTGGTCGCCAAGTTTGTGTACGGACTATTCTTGCCGTTCATGAACGAGTCCGTGCTCACCTGGGGCGAGCCCAACGCGGGCGACGTAGTCATCGTGCGCAGCCCGCGCGATAACGTCGATATCGTCAAGCGCGTGGTGGGTTTGCCCGGCGATACCTTGGAGTTTCGGGACGGCGTCATTTATCGCAACGACGCCGCCATCCCGCACGTGAGCCTCGGCAGCTGCCAGGACCGCCCAGACGCTGGCCCGTTTGGCTGCGAGTGGGTCGAAGAGAAAATCGGCGAGCATACATTCCGCATCAGCCAGAACCTCGACTCTATCCGCACCACGCGCCCCAAGATCACGGTAGAGCCGGGGAGCATCTACGTGCTCGGTGACCACCGCGACCGCTCCAACGATAGCCGCGCCCTCGGCGCCATCCCTATCGAGCGCGTGAAGGGCAAAGTGTTGTCGATTTACTGGTCGAGCGAAGGCGGAGCCGCTGGGTGTGCGTCACTCGACGGTCTTCGCACCGAACGCATCTTCCAGGGCGTAGACTGAACAGGCAGCGGTTCCAAGGCGCTCCAATTGTTGGGCGCTTTCGTGCGGTTGCATACAGGAGAAGGCATGAGTCTCGGCACGTACCACAGCGAGATTCGTTCGCGCCTCGCCGACGAAATAGGAACCATCCACAAGGATGCTCCTGAAAAAGTCGCGTTGCTCTACCCAAGCCCCTACCACGTGGGCATGTCTTCGCTCGGCTTCCAGACCCTGTATCGCGAGATCAATAACGCCCCTGGTCGCTCCGCGGAGCGTGCTTTTCTGCCCGATGACATTGAAGCGCACAGGCGAGCCAACCTCCCGCTCCATTCCTACGAATCGAGGCGTCCGGTCGGCGATTTTCCGGTCATCGGACTCTCGGTGGCCTTTGAGCTCGAACTCGCAGGCGTCGTGCACAGCCTCGAACTCGCCGGTATTCCTCCGCTGGCCAAGGATCGCCGCGACGACCACCCGTTCATTTTGTGCGGCGGTCCGCTCACGTTCTCGAACCCATTGCCGCTCTCACCCTTCGCCGACGCCATTCTGATGGGTGAAGCGGATCAGACCGTCCATCACACCCTCGATGTCCTCTTCGCCACCAAGGGCCGGCGCGCACGACTCGAAGCGCTAGCCGAGATTCCCTCCTGCTTCGTTCCAGAGATTCATGGCGACACGCTGCCCGCAGGCGCGAAGTGCCGCGACGAGCTGTTGCCCGCGCACGCAGTGATACGCACGCCGAACACTGAGCTGCGCAACATGTTCCTCATCGAAGCCGAGCGGGGTTGCTCGCGCGGCTGCGCCTACTGCGTAATGCGTCGCTCGACCAACGGCGGCATGCGCATCGTGCCGATGGAAAAAATCCTGTCGCTCATTCCGCCGGACGCAACCAAGGTCGGTCTTGTGGGCGCAGCAGTGAGCGATCACCCAAAAATCTGCGATATCATCGAGACGCTGGCAGATCGTGGTGTCGAGACGAGCCTCTCTTCACTGCGTCCCGATCGCTTGAACGACCGCTTCATGGCGGCCCTCCGCCGCGCCGGACACACCGCCCTTACCACAGCGAGCGACGGCGCAAGCCAGCGTTTGCGCGACACCATCAACCGCAAGACGCGTGAGAAGACCCTGCACGAAGTCGCGCGTCTGTGTCGCGAGCACGGTATGAAACGGCTGAAGCTCTACATGATGGTAGGCCTGCCCGAAGAGATCGACGAAGACATCGACGAGCTCATCCAGTTCGGCATCGAGATTTCCAAAATCGTTCCGTTGTCGCTGGGCATCGCGCCCTTTGTGTCGAAGCGCAATACGCCGCTCGATGGCCTGGCCTTCGCAGGCATCAACACCGTGGAGAGCCGCCTCGCACGCTTGCGCAAGGGAGTGCGAGGCAAAGTTGACGTGCGGGCCACGAGCGCACGCTGGGCCTGGGTCGAATACGTGCTTGCCCAGGGCGGCGCCGCGGAGGGCATGGCGCTCTACGAGGCGGTCAAAGCGGGCGGCAGCTTCGCCGACTACCGCAGGGCGTTTGAGGCACTGCCGCAGGCCCGTAAGCGGCGACCACTCGCGGTCGCCTCACTTTGAGTGATATCAGCGATGCCCTTAGCCGTTTTCCGGCTCCCTCCTTGGCCCAATCCCTCCCAGTCGTCCTTATCGGGGACGCTAGCCTTGACAAGGGCCGCCCGGGGGGGGACGCTCGGCCGCCTAGCGCATGAAACGCGAACAGCGTCGAGAGCAGTTACTCGGCTTCGCACGCGATGTGTTCGCCGCGAAGGGGTA
>CAZEWA010000328.1:0-5743 GCA_964515685.1 uncultured Polyangiales bacterium
TCGCTCTCCGTGCGCTTGATGGCCACGCGCTCAGTATGCGCGGATAGCGGACCTGCGCACTCATGCCAAGCGTGGGAGGTTTACCGACAAGGTGAGAGCCGGGGAGGCGAGGGAGCTCAAGCAAAAGGGCTACCAGCCAGTGCTCAAGCACACGCGATTCTGCCTCCTGAAGCGTCCCGAGAACCTCACGGAGAAACAGGAGGTGACACTCGCGGCGCTGCTCAGGTTCAACCTGCGCTCTGTTCGCGCATACTTGCTCAAGGAAGACTTCCAATGGCTCTGGAGCTACGCATCGCCGCATTTCGCGGGCGTATTCCTCGACCGATGGGTGACCCGTGCACTGCGCTCCAGGATCGAGCCCATGATGCAGATTGCTCGCTCGCTGCGCACTCACCGGCCGCTCCTGCTCAACTGGTTCCGTGCTCGCGGCGCCATTGCCCTGGGCGCCGTTGAAGGGCTCAACAACAAGCTAAAAGTCGTTACCAGACGTGCGTACGGTTTTCGCAGCTTCAGGAAAGCAGAAATCGCCTTGTATCACGCACTTGGCGGGCTGCCTGAGCCGGATTCAGCCCACAGGTTTTGCTGAGGAGGCCAAAAAAAGAGATATGTCGATAGGGCAAGCCAACGGACCGAACGATCCACTTCGGAACGGGGGCCTGCGTTCGAGGGCCGCGCAGCCGCTTTCGACGCCCCCCTTGCGCCCCACGGCGGTGTGAACTTGTCGCTTCCATGATGCTTACATGGGTCGGTCCGCCGAGCCAACACCACCGCGCACCTCAGGCCGCGGAAAGCATCGCGATGCGAGCGTCCTGCCAACCTGTCAGAGCAACCTGGTACGAGGAACAGGACTTGAACCTGCACACCTTGCGGTACCGGAACCTAAATCCGGCGCGTCTGCCATTCCGCCATCCTCGCGCGGGGCGGGGTGTGCCTCGTAAGGACCCCTCTGTCAAGATTCACCCACCCAACGGGGCGCTTACGTAGGGCTTGCGAGGCTGATTTGCGCGCTTTTGGGGCCTTGCCCGAGCGCAGCCGAAAGATCACGGTGGGGGCCGAATGCCGCCTTCGACCCGAAGCCGTACCGTGAAGCGCGTCTGGTTTACGCTTGCTGCGTTGATGTTCATGGCCCGCTGCGCGGACCAATCGCGCCCCTATCTGCAGCGCAAATTTGGGCTTGAAGAAGAGGCGGCCGAGGGCTCGGGTTCGGCCGCTCACACGTCCCACGCAGCTCTACAGGGCCTGCGACTTGCTAGCTGGAACTTGGAGTGGCTGCAGGAACCGGGGCGCGGTCCGAATCCTCGCTCAAAACGCGACTACGAACGCCTCAAGCACTACGCCGAGGCCATGCGCGCCGACCTTTTTGCTGTGCAAGAGGTCGCAAGCGAAGTCGCGCTGGCGTTGGTGTTTCCGCCCGATCGCTACGCCTACCACCTCGCAGCCAAAGGCGGCTCGCAGCGCAGCGGCTTCGTGTGGAAGCGCAGCTTGGATGTGGTGGTGCATCCCGACCTCCAAGCGCTCGCCACACAGAATCTGCGCGCGGGTGCGGACGTCAGCATACGCATGGGTGAGCACGACCTGCGCGTGCTCTCGATTCACCTCAAGGCCTTCTGCGTCACAGGTCCCGTCGACACGAAAGACGGCGACTGCCAGAAGCTCAAAGCGCAGCTGCCCGCCCTCGAAGGTTGGGTCGACGCGCGCGCCCTAGAAGGCTTGCCCTTTGCCGTCGTCGGCGACTTCAATCGCAGCATGGGCGAGCGCGACGCCGTACTCGTAGAGCTCGACGACCAGGACCCTCTGGGCCTTACGCTCCTTCGCGCCTCGCCGACGCGCAAAGCCGCATGCCGTGGCGGTCGCCTCGACGCCGTGGACCATATTCTGCTCGGTGGAATCGCGACGACCTGGTTTGTCAAAAACAGCTTCAAAGAAGGCTATTTCTTGCCTTCAGACAGTGCTGCGGGTGTCAAGCTCAGCGATCACTGTCCGCTGTCGATAGAGCTGAAGCTGCCCTCTTACTAGACCTCGCGCCGGAGATTGCGCGCATCGCCTTTCCCTCAGCGACGCGATAGGGCAACCTTCCGTCCGGGGGATTTACGCATGAAGCGACTTACGGGGCTCGACGCGTCATTTCTGTACGTCGAAACGCCTACCATGCACATGCATGTGGCACTGATAGCCGTGCTGGATCCGAAAGATTCTCCTGATGGCTACGACTACGAAAAAGTCCATGCACGCATCGAGCACGAAGCCCGAAGGCGCCCCGAGCTACAGCGACGCTTGATGGAAGTGCCACTCGGCCTCGACCATCCGCTTTGGATTCGAGATCCGCACTTCGATCCTATCCATCACATTCGCCGAGTCGGATGCCCTGCGCCCCACGGCGTGCACGAGCTCGCAGACCTTTCCGCCCGCATCTTGAGCACGCCGCTCGACCGATCGCGCCCACTTTGGGAAGTATGGGTCGTCGAAGGATTGTCCCAGGGACGCTTTGCTTTGGTAGCCAAAATCCATCATGCGATAGCCGACGGCATGACTGGCGCTTCGCTGCTCGCAAGCATGTTCCATGTTTCCCCCGAAGCCCCAAAGCCCTTGCCTATCGAAGTGCCCGACGAGCCATCGCGCCTCCCGAGCGAGTTCGAGCTAATCCAAGAGGCCCTGAGCTCCCGCATCAAGAAGCGCCGCGACTTCGCAGGCCTCGTGCGCAAGACCAGCCACGCCTTTCAAGAGTTTTACGCGCGACGCAAAAGCGGCGAGCACCGCACGGGTGCGACCTTCCTCGATGCACCGCGCACCCCCTGGAATGCCCCCATCACCGCCCAGCGCAGCGCGGCCTTTGCGCGCATGTCTCAGGCAGACATGAAGGCTCTGCGCAAGCTGCACGGCGCAACGAGCAACGACATTGTGCTCGCGCTGTGTTCTTCCATTCTTCGGCAATACCTGAGCGCTCGCTCCGCGCTGCCTGATGACCCGTTGGTGGCGGCATGTCCGATAGCCGTACGCGGCGCCGATAAAAAGGCGGGCAATCACATCTCGGCGCTCTTCACATCGCTCGCCACAAATATCGAAGACCCCATCGAGCGCCTGCGCGTGATTCGCGAGAGCATGCGCGGCGCCAAGGAAGAACACCGCCTTCTCGGCAGCGAAATGGTCAGCAGTTGGGCCGAGCTCATGTCGCCTAATTTATTTAGTTCCGCCGCGCGCATGTACACGAAGTACCGCATCGCAGAGCGACACCGCCCGCTGTACAACGTGGCCATCTCCAATGTGCCGGGCCCACGCGTGCCTCTGTACTTAGCGGGCGCAAAGCTCATGGCCGCCTATCCACTCGGTCCCATCGTCGAAGGTGTGGGGCTCAACATCACCGTAATGACCTACGCGGACCAAGTCGATTTCGGTTTTTTGGCCGCCCGAAATTTGTTTCCAAACGTCGAAGAATTGGCACTGGCGCTGCCTCTCGCGCTACGAGAGCTCGGCGGACCTCTGCCTCACCCACGCTAGTTCGACTAGAACTTTTGAATCCGCGCTCGAAACAAGCTAAACCCTCTGGGCCACATGCGACGCTCTTTAGGGATAGATCTAGGTACGACCAACAGCGTGGCAGCATGCAGTGGCCAGGTGCTCCCCTTGGTCGACGGCGAAACTCGCTCGACCCTATTGCCCTCCGTGGTGGCGTTTTTGCCCGGAAGTGCGTCCGAGTCACGTTTGCTCATAGGAGCCGAAGCCCGGCAGCGACGCGCGCTCGACCCGCGAAATACGATTTACGGCAGCAAGCGCATCATGGGCGAAGGCTGGACCTCGTACGCCACCCGCAAATTCATCGAGCACT
Organism: uncultured Polyangiales bacterium; assembly: GCA_964515685.1. Classification (GTDB taxonomy): domain Bacteria; phylum Myxococcota_A; class Polyangia; order Polyangiales; family DASUME01; genus DASUME01. Next base: position 3,824 of record CAZEWA010000328.1, read on the forward strand.
ACCCGCACAAGCTCGTCCCCACAGAAGACGGCGCGGTGCAGTTCGAAACACGCGCTGGCCGCTTACGTCCGGAGGAGGTCGCATCCCATATCGTGACCCAACTTTGCGCGCGCAGTGCGATCACCCCGGGCGAGGTGCCGACCGTCGTCGCGGTTCCTACGTCGTTCAGGGACAGCGCGCGCCAAGCCACGTTGCGCGCCATGGCGCATGCGGGCTTTGATTCTGTACGCGTAATCGAGGAGCCCGTGGCCACCGCGATAGCCTACCTGCAGCGCGCAAATCTGCGCTACGCGGCGGTCTACGATCTTGGCGGCGGCACCTTCGATCTCGCCATCATCGATTGCTCATCATTCCCTTTCCGCGTCTTGAGCAGCGAAGGCAACCCGTACCTCGGCGGCGATGACATCGACCGTGCGCTGGCCGAAGCCGTTGCAGAGCGTGTCTTGCGCAGCTCAGGCTGGGACTTGCACTCGGACGCTGTGACCTTCGCGCGCCTCATCCTTGCCTGCGAGGACGCGAAGCTCGCGCTCGACACACAGGAAAGCGTGGCGCTCGACCTCAGCGTTATCGACCCCGCAGCTCCGACACAGGTATCGAGCGTAGTGGTCAACCGGGCCATGCTCGAGGCCGCTTGCGTTCCCCTGATACGACGCACCTTCGGTCACTGCGATTCGGTGCTTGGGCAAGCGGGGCTCCGCGCGCGCGACGTCCAAGCGGTGTTTCTCGCCGGCGGCAGCACGCGACTTGCCATCCTGCGTCAGATGGTAGGTGAGTACTTCGGACGCAAGCTCCGCTCGGACATGGACCCAGAGCACATCGTGGCGCTCGGTGCGAGCATCGCCGCAGCGCGCCCCGAGCTTTGGCCCCTGCTCAACACCTAGTCGTCTGTTCTTACTGCGGCGCGCACGTAAAGGCGACGAACGCAGGCTAATACCAGCGCTCGCGATGCTGCACGGGTTCCGCACGAGCATTCGCGCCACGCGGACGGCGCTCACGGTACGCTGCCAGGTCGACAGGCTCGCGCACCTTTCGCTTACGCGATTCCTGAAGCGCCAGCGCCTTGCTCGGCAGCACGGGCCAGATGCTGTGTCTACAGGCCAGCGTGCGCGAGGTGCGTGCTGCGTAGGGATTGGGGCGCTCGCGGTACAGACCGTCGAGTGTGCCTTGCATCACGCCCACGATGTCCTCGTACAGCGCTTCCACAAGCGTCTCGTTCTTGGCATCGTCCGGACCAAAGTGCCCCCAAGCCATCGGATGGCCTACCTCGATCGTGATCTTCGAAGGCAGCGGCACATGCGGCACGAACGCTGGCACCACGCCGAACGGAAAGCTCAAACGAAAGGGCAGCACCTTGGTGCGCGTCAGATGGGTGAGGCCCGTAACCTTGGCCAGCCACTCACCGCGCGTGAGGGTTATCACCGTCTCATTGGCGCCATGACTCACCACAGGAATCACGGGCACGCCCTGCTCCAGCGCGAGCCGGATGAAGCCATTGCGACCGTTGAAATCGACCTTACGACTCTCGGAAAAGGGCCGCTGCGACTCGTAGTCGCCGCCTGGATAGACGAGCAGAATGTCGCCGCGGGCAAGGGCCTGGGCCGCATTTTTCGGACTCGCCGGCAGCACCCCGAGGCGCCCCATGAACGCGCGCAAACTCGACAGGCTGAACAGCAGATTGTGCGCGAGCGGACGCAGCGGCGTAGACATGCCCCAATACCGCAGAAACGCTGCCACGAAGATGGGCGCATCGGGCGTGTAGGCGCCGCCCGAATGGTTCCCCACCAAGATGTACGGCCCTCGGGTGGGCAAGTTGCCGAGCCCGCGCACCTCAGGTTCGAAGTAGCGAGCCATACGCTCGACGACCCTCGCGCAACGCTCGCGATAGGAGGCATCGAGTTGCGGCATCGCACCCTCGATTTC
>CAZEWA010000329.1:0-5701 GCA_964515685.1 uncultured Polyangiales bacterium
GAGGACCCGGAGACAAACCGCTTCACTCTGTCAAAACCAAGTAGAGATGTCGGGTAGTTCCGCAAAGTAGAGATGTCGGGTTCCGACTCAGGTTCTCCTGGTAAACGCTCGAGGAAATCCGCTCCTCCGCCGTCGGCTGTGGTCAGTGTGGTGTGGGCAACGCGTAGCGTTGTCCAAGAGGCTCGGGTGACAGCTGTGCTGTCCTCAGCCTCGTCACTGTCCACAGCGCTCCCGCTGGGGGCAGCTGTGCTGTCCACAGCCGTCAGGAGAGCGGCCGTGTCAGGCCGTGCGCGCGACGGCAGCGCGCAGCGCGTGACCGACGAGGGCGCCGCGCCGGTCTGTTCTGCTGCATAGAGAGTAAGTCCCACTCGACACCCTTCGTAACAAGGTGGGGCCGGCCAGGCCGGCCGGGGACTTACGGCTCCTCGGCCCAATTCGAAATCCACGCTGAGATAATCTGTGTAGCCAGTAAGAGTTTCGATACTAACTGCTTGAAAGGCAGTTAGATGAGGCTGAAAAACGGCGATTTAGTGTGGATATCCGATGATTCTACCCGTTCGGGGACTCCGGTCCTAGGATTGCTGTGCAGGAAGGGGCGGCTTTGCACGGTGTTGCGCTTCGACGGCGCCAGCCTGAATGTGGTCCTGCGTGAGCGGGTGGTAAAAGTCCAGGTATGTCGGTGCCGGATCATGCCACCCCGATCGACGCTCAGGGTTGATGCGCTTGGCTAGCTGTCCTCGCTGACGAGGTCGCGGACTTCGTCGGTAGAAGCCCATGGGGGAGCCTGGCATCGGCGGCTTCGAGTTGCGCAATCGGCTTGGCGCAACGTGCGCACTCTTTTGACGATGAGTGCGCACACGACCGGTTGTGAGGGGCGTCGCTCACGTGGTCCACAGCACGCGCAATCATCGGCTCCCAAGCGGGAGCGGACGGAACCGCTTACAGCTGTGTTTTGTCCGAGATCGCATGCTCCTCGAGCCGAGATGCGCCTCGTAGCGTGCCCGGTTCGAGTCGAGCGCAGGCCCCGAATGCCCCATGGCGTCCACGTGGGCCCAGGGCGCGCCCCCAATGCGGGCCCCGAGCTGGGGGCGAGCCGAGCGTGCGCGCTCGATCGTCGTGAGGGCGGCGGTGATGCGGTTCGTGATGGTGAAGCGCGGAGCGAAGGAGCGAACGCCACTCGTCGGCTCCTTCCCCGGCGCGTGGCCAGTCTGCGGGCACGTGCAACGACAGCGGGGGCATTCGTCGACCCCTGAGGTAAGGTTCACGTCTCGGCCGTGTCTTCGGCTTCCGCGCGGGCCACCGCGCGTCCGCGAGTTCGCCCAGCCAGTGCGGCGGCGTCCCGCAGGCTCTGTTGCTTCATGTCCATCACGAGGTACACGATTTTCGCTTCTCGACCACCTGATGCGGTGTAGGTTGCGACGAAGCCGATAGGACGAGAGTCTTCGAGCGGAAGCTTGTCGTTACGAACGTGAGTGAACGGTTCCGGCACGCTGGTCTGAGCGATGGCTTCCATCGCAGTTATGACATCTTCGGGCGTCTCGACGTACGAGTAGACGACGTGAAAGAAGATACGACACTGGGCGTATGCGACGAGCTTTTGGAGGTGACTGGCTAGATTTCGCCGTTGCGTTTCGGTTAGCGGATTCTGGTTGCAGACGACAGCCTCTATCACCGTGATGACGTAACCGTCTTTTTTGACTACGAGGTCTCGCTCGCCAGGATTACCCTTCTCGGAATATCCGCCCAGAGACTGGTCTGGTACAGACCAGCCGAATAGCCTCGCACGTGGCTCCAGGATTCGAAGCAGAATCGCGGTGACGTCATCCTCTTGGAGCCTCGCTTCGCGCAGGTGAGGTGCGAGCGATGTCACTCCGGCGGCAGCCGAGCGAATTTCGTCGGTCAGGAAGGCCTCAGCTGTTTCGCGGCTGACGACACGAGCCTGCATACCAGCGGGCAGCTGAGTAAGTCGGTATAAAGCGCTCTGAATCGCCGGGACAGGATCGTCGTTGGAGACATGGAGCAACTGGAACTGTCCTGGTATCCCCAGGTCTAGGTGCTCGCGAGCAGCCTTCAACGCTTCAGAGTGAGGGTGCGCCGCTTCACTCGCGGCGAGGACAGCGTTGGCCTCGTCCCTGCGCCCTAGACGGGAAAGCGCGACGGCCGAGTACGCAGCGGCTCGGTCAGTGCCTTTGGCCGCGCTACTATGCTCAAGCGCTTCGTAGGCCTCCTGATTGCGGCCTATTGCTAGCAAGAGGAGCGCCCGATTCGCCTCGTGGATGCCTGTACCGTCGTTCGTAGGATCGAGCGCTTTCTGGAGCGCTCGATCCGCTTCTCGCATCGCTTCTCGCGCGGCTGGGATGTCGGCAGGCTCCAACTTCTTGAATAGTTCCCGGCCAAGAAGCATTGCGAGGCGCGCTGCGAAGCGGTTGACGACGTAGGCTGAGTTTTCGGGGTGTCGGTTTGCCAGGCCTGCGAATAAGGACGCGGCAGTTGATGCGCTTCCAGTGGGATTCTTGAGTTCGGCGAGCGCCTGATAGAAGTCGATCGCATCCCGCGCCGACGCAGCCTCGAAGGGCTGCAGGCCGTCCGGTGGTTCTGCCCGCGCGATTCTCTCAAAATCGTTCTGCGCAAGCGCTAGACGAAGTTCCCAGCGCAGACGGGCAATGGCTCGACCTTCCACTGGGCCAAAGGTCTCGAGTTCTCGTTCGACGCCCATGTACTTGGAGGCCGCCTCGAGCGCGCCGGCATTCAACAGCGCTTCGATCCGCCCCTGTACTTCCGACAGCGACTGCATTGGCGCAGCGTCCTCTGGGGTGAGCGCGTCTATCCGACCCACGAGTTTGGCTCGGAGCGAGTTGGGCGCGTGCTGCAGGAAGAGGGCTAACGTCAGGGGTTCGTCGATAACCAGCAAGGCCTCATTGAGGCCGACGCGACTTGCTTCGGGTAGGCGCTGGTAAGCGTCCGCAATATCGGCGATAGGCGGTGGCTCAACCCGCGTGAGTTCGAACCCAGTCTCGAACTGCGCAGAGAAGGCCCCCACGCGCCCTTTCTCTTCATGGGAGGATGAGCCTGCGCGAATCGCCGAGGCCAGTGCTTGGACGACCTCATCGGGTACCGTTCCTTCCCATGCGACGATTGCGCGGGAAAGCACGCGGATATGCGCTCGCAGAGCGCGAGCGATTTCGTGTTTAGCCATGTATTCGTTGGCGGCCCTCCGCGCTTTCACGAGTGCCAAGCGCATGTCGATGGGACTAAGAAACTCGTCCCATTTGGATGACCGTTTGGCGGCCATGACGAGCGCGGCTGCCTGCGGTGGTGTGAGTCCGATCGAAGAGCGGGGGACAGCATCCGAACGCAGCGTTGTGACGTACGCGGCAACTGCGTTGTCCGCATCAAGTGAATCCGCCACCGTTCCGAGCGCAGCGACGTCGAGGGCCGCAGTAAAACGTGGTGTTCCGAGTCCCTCCGAAGCGCGGAACGAGAGCGCTTCCAGCAGTTCAAGGAGTCGCTGTCGCGAGAGTGATTGGAGTTCGCCCTGCACGAAGTTGAGCATGTGCTCGGTAATCTTGCGTTGCTCAGGCCTCTGGTAGGCGTCAGCGCGGAACCTGTCGTGCAGCCAGACCAAAAGGCTGGCCATTTCTCCTGCCGGGCCCTTACGGCTGCGAAGATTTAGTGTGGCTATCGCTATCGCATCCGCAAAGGCACGTTCGCGAGCCTCGGTGGCCTCCGCCACTTGTAGTGAGCGCTCCCAGAGGCCAGAGATGTGTGAGTCCCAGTTCGCGATCAAGGTGCAGCCCCAGGCGGACGTTCGTGGGTGGAGCAGGACGTCTGCGAGGAGAACAGGGGCCTGCCGGACGCGCGTGGCAAGCAACTCCAAGAGGAACGGGCGGGTGGTGATCAGGTCGAGCAGTTCAGGAGCAGACGGACTGTCTAGAGATCCATCGATTGCGCAAATATCCTCGCAGAGCATGGCAATAAGAATCCAGGTATCACCGCACAGCTCGTGGGCACGTCCCCAGCTCTCAAGATGTGGGCGCTTGAGCCATCCCCACCGCTCAACCAGTCCAGATGGCATCACCGGGGTATGCGCGTGCTCCCAATCGATTCGATACTCAGGGGCGGCGCGTTCCCATGCGACGCGGCACTGCGCGTCAACAAGCTCTTTCTCTCGCTCCCAATCGACGAGGCCGGGGTCAGAGCGAAGAACGTTGAAGGCCGCGCGTCTCCACGCGTACGCGTCGGATTTCGACCACCAGCGCGTGGGAGGTCCCACGGGCCGTCCTAGCAGCCGCCATCGGTCAGCCCACCAGCGCAGGGATGTTTCGTCGTCTCCTGTGGGGCGTTGCTCCCAAAGCCGAGCGGCGACCCAGTCAGCGGACGGAGCCGATAGGGAGTGAATATCCTGGGGGTGGTCGATCAGCTGGGTCGCAACTGGCCAAGCTGACGCTGGCAGCGATGATGCGTCGTCGAACGCGAATGTTGTCCCGCCGTGGCGGCTAGCATCGAAGACAAGGGCGAGAGCGTTGTGTAGCGGCTTGCTCTGTTTACGCATCTCCCTGCGGGTGCGCAGCTCGGCTGTGATCCTCCCCCAAGCTACTCCGAACCAACCAGCGTCGAGCAGCGCGTCGAACGTCGGAGCAACTGGGTGAGTCGCACGGTGCTTCTCGTAGGCGTCCCGAACCGTGGCGACATCATCACCATGTGTGATCTGCACTCGAAGCAAAAGCTGCAACATGTCGACGTCGGTCAAGTCGAAGGCTTCACGACTTTCGGAGGCCACCTGCTCGTGGGGCGGGCGCAACATCCGTCCAATCCGGTCTCGTAGAACGCGCCGCGTCTCATAGACCGAATGCGAAAGGCTCTCAAATTTGCTCATGGCGGCGAGTCCATCGTGCCGCTAGAGGGGCAAAACCGCATCAGAAATAGCAAGGGACCGCATCGCGCTCTGCGGAGGGGGGAGTGGCCTCAGTGAGCACGCGTCGGAGTCCTCGAAGGCTCGGGCGATTGAAAATCGGAAACTACCTCACAGGCTGGACGCGCAACTTGCAACGGTCTCGCGCATCGGCGGGTGCCGCACGGCGCTTGCGCTTTGCGAAAAGTGGCGCGGCGCCTGAGCGTGCCTCAGGCGTGCGCCCACTGCGCTCCCGTGACAACGAAGTGCAGCTCGCGAGCGTCTGGTGACGCGGATGCACGGCCGTCCTGGTGCGACGCACAGGGACTCGGAGGGCGTCCTAAAGCTGCTCGCGAGCGATTCGAGCATGCTCCTTCAGGACGCGCTTACGCAGGTTCTACAGCAGCGGGAAGAGGAGGGCGCTCCATGCGCGTTGCTCGAAGGCGCGCCATATCGGCTTGGTGCCGCCCGGTAGGGAACGCGAGGGCAACGTGGACCGTGTGTTCGCCTCCTTTGGCATCGTGGGTGAGACAGACGAAGCGCTGTCGCGCTGGAGGACGTCGGCACTAACGCCTCCGTACCCGTGCCTGCGTCGTGCGCGCGACCGAAGCGTGGCCGCGGCGCGGGACCCTGCGTATCCGCCGCGCCTCTGGCAGGTTCCTAGACCTGCCCACGCCGTCGCTGCACTGGCATCAGTCCGCCAAAAACCGAAAACCCCGAACCGCGCGGGGCGATTCGAGGCTTTCTTCTCTTTGGGCTCCGAGACCTGGACTCGAACCAGGGACCATTCGATTAACAGTCGAACGCTCT
>CAZEWA010000330.1:0-5694 GCA_964515685.1 uncultured Polyangiales bacterium
CCGACCCAACAATGCGGATACGGCGTACCCCGACAACTGCGCGACGGCTCCCTGAGCGCGCAACGACGCAAGCTGAGGGCTCCGTGCAGCCAATCAGCGGAGGGCTCGAGAGACGACACGTGCAGCCCGGGGTCAGGCATTCCTGGATGCCTGGCTCTCCCAGTGTGGCCTGTGAGCTGCGATAGGACGGTTTCCGCACGGACCAGGAACTTCAGGCTCCACCTAGCTCTGCAGCCAGCGCGCCCGCGCGCTCTGCGTCGTACCCTCCAAGCCCTGCGAGCTCGCGTCGGAAGCTCGCGCTCGAGAGCGTGTCGAGCAAGCGGATCACGCGCGCATCCTCGCGGAGCTCGCGTGGCACCACCAGGTCGAAGCGCTCCTCGTGCAGGGGTACGAAGTCCAACCCGAACGCCAGTGCGGCCCCCTCCATGGCCACGCCCACGTCCGCCGCTCCGAGCGCGATGGCCTGCGCGACCTCCATGTGCCCGCTCACCACGCGAGCCGCGCTCAAGATGCGCTTCGCAGGCAAGCGGGCGCGCCTCAGCTTGTCCTCGAGCAGACGCCGTGCACCCGAACCCTCTTCACGGGCCACAAGTCGCACATTCGAACTTGGCTCGCGGGAAGACGCGCGCGCTTCGACGCGGGCCAGGTCTTCCACGCAGCGGATCGACTTGGGGTTTCCACGCGCCACCAAGAGCCCCTGTTGCCAGCGCGCGAGCGTGATCAGGTCGAGCTTCTTGCCGGGCAGGGCTTCGCGAACATCGGACACGTTGTACTCGCCGCTGCGCTCGTCCACGAAGTGCACGCCAGCCACGTGGACACGCCTGGCCTTGAGCGCCGCGAGCGCCGCGCCGCCTGCCCGCGGGAGCCAGACGATCCTCAGATCACGGCCCTGCTGGTTCGTACGCTCTGCCAAGAGGCCGAGTGCGGGCGCACAACCCGCGAGCAACAAGGTGTCGCGCAGCTCGGACTCCGGGCGCAGGAGCTCGACGCGAGCTCGTTGCTTCGGCAGGGGTTTTCCCTGAGGCAACATGAGTCCGTCCGCTGCGCGACAGACGCTCTCTTCTTTGCCCAAGCGATGGGCCACCCAGCGCCCATGGATGCGCGCGAGCAAGACACGTTCGCTGCCCTCACCCGCGCTCCCCTCGGGCTCGAGCTCCGCCTCCGCTATCCGACTGCCCTCGAGCGAGAAGACTTCCTCGAGCGGCGTTCCGAGCACGCGCGCGATGCCCAGCGCGATGGCGACCGAGGGTTCCGTGCGGCCTGCTTCGATGGCGCTCAAGGTCTGACGGCTGATCTGCACGGCCTCACACAGCGCGAGCTGCGTGAGGCCGCGGGCTTCGCGCAGCGCGCGCACGCGATTCTCGAGGGCCACAGGATTCATCGCCATGTCATGTTTGGTTTACACGAGCCCGTGCTGGGGCGACCTTTGAGCGCGCCTTCACCTGGTCGACAATTTCCCGTAACTCCAGCGCGAACTTGGAGTGCCTGCGCGAGCGGTTCGAGCGACGACCTGCATCGGCGATCGCATAGAAGCACGCGTCATCGCCCTCAGCGTGGCTTCGAATCAGCGCTTTGAACTGGTCTGCGATTGCCATAACGTCCTCTTTGTATCCTGACCGCACGTACAGGTGCCATAGGGAAAGGCCAACTGTGCGGTAGTGCGCGACACCCACGACAAAGGTGGCCTGCGCCTGATGCATCCACGCTGGGCGCTGTCGTACCTGAAGGGCCCGGTGACGGGCGCAGAGATTCGGGAGACACTGGGTGAGGCCCTCAGTCTCATCAAGAAACCTCCGCCACAATTTCTAGAATGGGCCGCTCGGGCGAAGTCAATGTGCGCTGAGCTCCGCTTCCCACAGCGGACGTACATTCCGCACCTCGGCAGAGACCGGCTCGGCGACCTCGAGCCAGGCTCGAAGGCCGCCGCCGAGCTTCCCACCCTTCACCTGCAGACTTACTTCCAGCAACACCTTGTCCGCGTCGACGACCGCGAACGCACGACGCAGCGAGGTGAGGTTTTCGCTGATCACGTACGTCGCCGCAAGCTCGTCGCCATCGAGCACGAGGTTGTGCTCGAACACGGGCTCGTCGAGCATCCCGGCGTTCGTACGGAGGCTCATCGTGGCGAGCATCGCGACTACCTTTCGGCAAGGCTGGTCGTGCGCGCTGCGAAGCGGCATGTGCTCCGCAATCCTAAGTTGGCTGCAGCTCGAGCGCTCGCACATGGAGGCGATGTCGGGACGTAGCTCGATGGTGAGCTCCTCATCCCGCGGCAATGTGCAGCCGTCGCCGGCACCGCAGCGGAAAGTCAGCTTCGCCCGATGCGTGCGCGCAAGCTCCCGCGTGTGCGCATGGGCCCGCTGGGCCGTGTCGTCGGCGCCCTGGGCAGGCAGAAAGCGGCCCTCGTTGCTGCAGCGGTCCTCGGGCACCGCGCTCGCATGGTTCCCAGACCTGCTGCAGCCAGCGAAAGACGCGCTCAGTGCGAGGACCGAAGTGACGAGCCACGCTCGTGTGTGAGTATGCAAGCAGGCTCGGAGGCGCGTCATCGAGCGCACGATATCATGCGTCTGCGCGCGCCGGCCACTCACTTGAAGTTATTGATCCGCGTGACGACCTGCGGAGTCAGTCGCCGCGACCAGTTGACGTCTCCGAAGATCGCGGCGGTCACTGCCCCGTCTGCTATGTGCACGGCTGCGATCGTCGGGATGCTTTGGTTCTGCGCATTCGTCACGTACTGATAGAGCGGGCCGCCGCTGTGACCGGGGCTCGTATCACAGTTGTGGCTCATGGCCTTTGAGAAGCCGCCGTCCTGGAGGTCTCCGTACGACTGCGGCGCGCAGAAGTTATTGTCGCCGTACAACGTGTTGTTCTTGCAGCTCGCTGGGGCGCCAGGGCTGGGGCAATCTGGATAGCCCTTGTTTCTAAGCTCGGTCATCGCATTGCTGGCGAACGTCTGGTAGCCCATCATCACGTTGTGAGCGCTAGCACTGGCAGGACGCGTCACACGGATTAGAGCCCAGTCGTGCGAGCGGCAGTCGAACTTGTAGTTCACATGGCAGTTAGAGCTGACGTAGGCGGTGTCGTACGCGAGCTCTGCTATGACGCTCGTGCCGTTCCAGGTACCCCAGGGCCAATGGATCGGGTTTCCGGCAGCATCGTTGGTCGTGTTGTCGGCGCGCGGATAGAATTTGACTGCCTTCAGGGCAGCCTGATTGCTCGCGTTCTTCGTGATCACGCAGTGCGCAGCGGTGAGTACCGTCCGAGCGCTGATGAGCGTACCAGTACAGGCCGAGCCGACCGCGGGACTGGCCGCGTTGTGCGGCATAAACTTACCGATCGCCGCGAGCCAACCGGTCTTCGAATAGGCCGAATTGTCAGCGATGCCGTTGCGGGCTCGAGTGTCCGTGTTGCCGACCACCGCCTTGTCCCGTAGGCCGAGCGCCGGCTCTTCGCCCTCGGCTCCGATTAGGCCAAGCGCCGGCTCTTCGCCCTCGGCCCCAATCCGCGCCGCAATCTCGGAAAGCTCCGCTTCGTTGCGCGCGGTGACCAGGGCGTCGAGCTCGGGCGAGTTTGGAAACTCGACGAGATACGCACGGCCGTTCTTGACGACACTCAGCGGCAGGGTCTCGCGCGCGCTCTCCTCCTCGGGAACGCCGTCGCCGAGTTCGCCGAGGTAGTTCGGTCCCGGACCATCCTCAACGGTCGCCATCGGTCCCAGATCGTAGGCTTTCGGGACTGCCATGCCGAGTTCGTAGCCAGGCCAGTCCTCCGGGATGAGCGTGCGGGCCACGCTCTCGGGAACGGGTTGGCGACCAGCTTCATCGCGGAAGGGCGCGACTTCGGAATCGGTCCAGGTCTCGGCGGCGCACGCCGACGCGGCCAAGACAAGAATGTGGAGAAGCATCGTGGAGAAGCGAACTGTTCCGTGCATGAGCACTGAGTAACAGAATGTTCTCACCTCTGTAAGCTTTTTCTCGGGGTGATTCTTGTGCACCCACAAGACGACTTGACCGTTACTGTCGAGACGGCGTTCTTACTGCACGATCGGCCATCGCCCGTATGCGCGCCACGTCGACGGATACGACGTTCAAACGCTCCCCTATATGGTGCCAAATCAAGAACGGTCACACCACCTCACGCCCTCCATATCGCGCCTTTGGTGTCAGCGTGGTCATCGCCCCAAAACCCGATGGACCTCAACTACCGCGCCTCTCAGCAACGCCGGCCTCTTGTGCATCGGCAGACTGCAGACCGATGCAGACCGCGAGCGCGCAATCGAATACCTCGAAGACGCAGCCGGCGATGAGATGCGTTCTAGGTCGCTGGGATGCATCTTTTTGCCACGTGAGCTTCGTCACGAGGCTTCAGTCAGAGTTGCTCGCACAGGGCGTCTTTCGGCCACGAGCACTGCCATCCCCCCCTTGCTCTCGGCTGTCGACATGCGCTACCGGGGCTCCAGCACCTTCTTGGCACCGCAGACTTATGTTAGAGTGAAAGACTCCCTTCAGACGGACAATCCCCCGGCGTGTCGGTTCCGTCCGCGCAAAGAATGGTGGGCACCTCAAGCACGCAGCAGGGCCATACGGTGCACGTCTCGATGACATCTCCGTCCATGTAGCTGGACTCGTCGCACGGGCTTTTCGGAAAGGGCACGAAGCGAGGAGCTGGTAGCAGTCGGGGCCGTTCACGGCGAGCTTTTCTCTGGTCCAAGCGGTTTGGGGGCTGGGAGGAGCTCCTCTAGGCGAGCGTTGCCGCAGATGTGCAGACCCGCTTGGATTTCGCGGAGCCCCGCAAGGGCGGCCAGCGAGGTGAGTCGTGGGTTCTCGACGATGACTAGGTAGCCCTCACGCACACCGTCGTCGCGGCTTCCGACAGTGCTCAGAGCATCGAGGTCGTGCAGGCTTTCGAGCTGGTCGTTGTCGCTGATCGTAATGCGTCCGCTCACGCTCGCGAGCGACGCAAGGGCGCTCAGCTACGGCCGGCAACTGATCAGCTCCCCGCCGCACTGTCGGCATGTCAACTCTCATCATACGGTTATTGCCCGCATGAGAGGCAAGCTGACCTGCAGGCGTTCGCTACGCTCGCGAGATATAGCCCTGTGAAAAGTCCAGCAGACTTTCAGTCGAGCAGAATCTGAGCATTTTTACTCGGGTAGAATTTGAGCCCACCGTGTCGGGAGAGGACTACCACGCAGAAGTTCGCGAAGCTTCGGACTCCTCGAGCACAACGCCTCAGTAGTTGGACGCTGGTCACACGATGCTTAAAGTAGGTGAACATGTTGGTTGGGGCGTCGCTTGGCGACCTCGAGAACGAGCCGCGCTCGACAGGCAGCAAGCCTCCCACACCGGAAGTCCGAGCAAGCCACGATGCAACGGCGGCTCGTTCGTCCTTCTGAAGGCATCAAACATGCGACCCGCAGCTAGAAGGGGAAAGGACCCGAAAAGGTCGACGCAGCTCGCGTACTCCCCGCTGTTCCCAACTCATGGGCCTGGCGGGCTAGTGATTCTTCGCTCGCGCCCCCAAGGGGACGCTTCGACCGCAAGCGCCGCGAGAGGTGGCTCAGCGCACCGCGGTCATCGCGCACCAACACCCAGAGCTGTGCCTCTTCCGACTCCGCGGGTGAGCGCCAGACGTTGCGGCTGCGACGTCCCTCGGCGTCGAACTCGGTCTGCCCGCTCTCGAGCTCACCTGCGG
>CAZEWA010000331.1:0-5690 GCA_964515685.1 uncultured Polyangiales bacterium
TGGTGGAGACGCCCTTTGGCTTTCACATCATCTTGCGCGAGGAATGAGTTTCCGGGGGCTTCGGCGTTGAGCGCTACTTGCAGGCTGCGATCGCGAACGGATCTCCACCTGATCTGCTCGTGGGAAGTGCTTGCACGGACTTGCGTGCTGCCCGACGGCGCCGATCGAGGTCGATTTTCCCGGCGGTGTCGTTCTGTTCTAGAGCCACACATGCATTATCACCTGAGTATCTATGCCTTGAGCCAAGCTTGCGGTGCCACCGCATACAAAATTGTACCCCGCTACCGACCAGGAAGCGCAACCGGCCCGCATCGAGATTAGAGAACCGGCCTGCGACTCGCGGGAGGCGCGTAAACGCGGCCGTACCCTCCGCTCGCGCGTCCGAAGCGATGGTCCCCGCAAGGACCGTTGCGCGACCGTTAGATCTTGTAGATTTGACTCTGGTGCCGTGATCAGAACGCAACGCTCGTTCGCACTATAGAAGTGAGCCCCGCGAGGTTGCAGGCGTCAGAGCGGTGCGGTCCCAGGTGGCTCGGATCGTACCCGTCCGCTCGTGGCATGCAGCAAAGAGGTCGATATGCGAATGAATAAGAAGCTATCTGTACTACTGGGTGGAGTGGCGCTCGCTGGCGCCGCCGTGTTTACTGTGAGCCTGACCCAGGCTGCCCCGAGCATCGTCACGTCGCGCACCCCCTTCCAGTGGCCGCCCTTCCTCGGCACTTTGACGCAGGGATCCTGGCCTTTTGAGATCACCATCGCCACGGCCACCGGCAGCGCGGATTTGGGCAGCGCCAACCTCAACGTCGACTACCTCGCACCGGCCGGGCAGACCTACGACATCGACAAATTCGGGCTGACCTGCCTGCTCGCTTCGCCTGGCGATGTCCAATTGCCAAACCTGACGATCGACTACGTGAACACTCTGTACTGCTCGAGCCTCCCCCTGGGCAACGCCCTCGTTCAGGCCTCGTACTCCCTCAAGACCCCCTGAACAGGCTTTGACGGAAGCAGTGTCTCCGCGCGCAGATCGGTGCTCGCGGTGAGCACCATTTCGCTGATTGTGTATTTTCTGACGCGCTCGAGAGCGGGCTACAAAGTCACGAAATGGTGCTCCGCTGTTATCTGACTATTCAGTATGCTGACCTTCTTTTAGCAGCGTTGCCTGGCGTTACGGCGACGACAGAGGAGACGCAATGCGCATAAGCTCCGGCCAAGGTCGCTGTCCCGCACTCATGGGAGTGGCTCTTCTTCTTACCTCAGTCTCTCCAGTCTTATGCGCTTGCAGTGGGGATTCGCCCGCTATTCCCGATGCCGGAGGAAACTGGGTCATCGACCCAGACCGCGTAGACGGCGGCTCATCGGGAAATGACGGAGACAACGGCTCGCAGACTGGCGATGGAGATGGCGACGGCCCGGCATGCGCCCATGCCGATGTGAAGGTGACACGCGAGCCGCCGACCGTATGGCTTGTGGTCGATCGGACCTTGTCACACGTGGGCACGGGCTTGGAGGGCGGAACTCTGACGGTGTACACCGCGATGTGGCGCGACATGATGGGGCCCACGGGCACCGTCACGGAGCTGCAGAGCCAGATCCGCTTCGGTCTGATGCTCACCGGCGTGAATTCTGCGGTCAAACCCTTTTGCCCAAACCTGTCGGCGGTGGAACCCGCCTTCGACAATCACGCGACCATCCTCACGAGCTATCCGGAGTACACGCAACCGGGGACGATGTCGCTCACCTACTACGGGCTCGAAGCCGTACTCAAGCGCGCCAAGAGCGCTCCCGACCCCAAGGCGCTGCGTTCGCACGCAGTTGTCGTATTCATGCCGCAAGCCGGTGAACAGCTTTGCATCGACGAGATGTTGCAATATGGGTCGGCCATCGAACAGAACGATCGCTTGGTTGCAGAACTGGCCGAGCTCGGCGTGCGCACGTTCGTCCTGGGCTCTGATATCGATTGCACTGGCGGTGGCTGCTGGGTCACGCCGTTCGAACGCCTCGAACGCATGGCCATGCTCGGCAAATCGGGGCACGGCCCCTTCCTCGTGGGTAAACCCGGAGAGGTGACGCGGGCGCTGCGTGAGATCACGTCGAACTTGGTGGACTGCCAAGTGACACTGCAGGGGGCTGTCGAGGACGGTTCGGAGTGCACGGGTGATGTGCAGATCGACGGCGTTGCCGTGCCTTGCAACGACGCGAACGGCTGGAAGCTGAACGGACCGTCGAGCATCGAGTTCGTTGGAGAAGCCTGCACGCAGCTTAAGCAAAAGCCTGAAGCTCAGATCAAGGCGCGCTTCCCCTGCGATGTGATAGTCCTCTACTAGGCGGTCAGTGTGTCGGCGCGCCTGGGGCATTCGCGCCGGAGATCACGATGCGCACTCCGTCGACCTGCTGTCCTGCGGCAAGGGCAACGGGCACTTCCCCGCGTCCTTTGTCGGTCACGGCTGACAAGCTCACATGCCCTGGGCTGATCCCCTCGAGTTCAAACACGCCGTTCGCGTTCATCACGCTCTCCGTATGCTCGGTGAACGTGTCGTTGGTGAAGGCCCGCAGGTAGTACGAGCGCACCGGCTGTCCGCGCTCGTCGACCACTACGCCGCGGACCCGGGCAGCCGCTGGCAAGCGGAGTTCGACCCGCGCGCCGGCAGCGATGCCGCGCACCATCACCGAGCTACCTTCGGGGTCGTCCGCGCGCACATCGAAGTGCGCACTTGCCGATAGGCCGGTGAGTTCGAAATTTCCATCGAGGTCGCTCAGAGCTCGTTTGCCGGCGCGATGTGGGGCGAACGTGGAGGCTTCGCCCGCCGGATCAGCCGCGCGCGCGCTAATCCACACGTTCGCCGCCGGCTCTCCCCACTCCGAAATCACGCGACCCGTGAGCGAAACCTGGGCAGGTAGCTTCAACGTGATCTTGGTGCTCGCGCCCGCTGCGAGAGTAACCTGCGTGCGCGATTCACCGCCCTGGGCGTCGCCGGGGTTGACTCCATCGTTGGCGCTGACTTCGTAGCGCCCCCTAGCGAGCGGAGCGATGCGGTAGCGGCCGGCCCCTAGCGCGGTCGCGCTTGATACTGCGGGCGTGTCATCTGCCATCGTGCGCGCGTCGATGCGCAGGCCGTCCACGGGCTTTCCGTCGTGGGAGATGACGTCGACCAAAATGACCCCCGACTCGGCGAGGCGCAGCTCGGCCGAACTGCGTTGGCCTTCGAGCTCGACCCGCACCGGCTCTCCGGCTTGGCCGGCCATGGGACGGATCGTGTACGTACCAAACTTCAACCCCGGGATGCTCACGCGCCCGTCCACGTCCGTCAGCATCGGCAGCACGCGTCCGCGCGCGCTTTCAGCGTCCGGTGGGAGTTCCAAGTCAAATCCTGCGCGCGGCAACGGCTGCCCCGCGCCGTCCACAACCCGTACATCGAGGATAGCTCCTTTCGTCACGGTCCAGTGTAGCTCCGGAATCGGCTCGGACCCAATGCGCAGCACGCGTGGGCCACTCTCCAAGAACCATCCGATGCACATCACGGTAACGTGATAGAAGCCGCCGGGCACGCCGGGGAACTCGACATTCCCGTCCGGGCCGATAGGGCTCATTTGCGTGCGACCCACCTTCTCGTGTGCGTACTCGCGCGCTGCCGAAGGATGCTGCATCGGGTCGGGGGGGCCGAGCGCGACGTAGCCGCGCATGCAGGGTTTGTCCTCCACCGTACTCACGCGACCACGAACGTGTGAGCCTTCGTTTAAGACCACCAGCGCGTCTTCAGCACGGCCGCCCAGCGGAACCTTCACTGGTCGCAGCGAGCGACCCTGGTAAGACCCGCCGCTGCCGAGCAGAAAGTAGCTACCTGGAGCCACGTCACGTATCTCGAACAACCCCTCCTCATCAGATAAGCCGCTGGGGCCTATGGGCACACCGTTCGTGCCGATCTGCACGGCCTTCACTGTGATGCCCTCCACGGCCTCTTCATCGCGAGCGGCGACCACCCGCCCCCGGATCGCCCCTGCCGGGGCCAGCGCAATCTCCACGGCAGACGGCGCGACAGCCTCGAGCGTGCGCGCAGCGTATCCTGGGGCCCTTGCGGCGAGGGAAACGGCGCCTTCATGCACCGTAACGCGAAACATGCCATCTGCGTCGGTGCGAACTTGCAGCGACAGGAGGCTGGGTTGGATCTGGAACACGGTCAAGGCTGCGCCCGCGATGGGGCCGCCGCTCGCGTCCTCCACACTACCTTGCAGCACCGCGCCGCCTGGCGCGAGTTCGAAGTCTATTCCCACCACGTCATGCGTCGCGTCGAAGGCAAAGGGCTCCCCGCCTTGATAGCCTTGCGGAACGTACGCATCCCTTGAGGCGATGAGCGTGTAGGCGCCGCGCTTGGCAGATATCGCGTACTCCCCCATTTCGTCCGAGCGTGTGCAGGAGACCTGAGCCTCGCCCCACATCATTGCGCCAGCCCGCGTGGCGCACACCGCGGCGCCCGCGAGTGGCCCGGTCGGGCTCGAGACCCGTCCCTCCATGCGCGCCTGCGCGGCAGACTCGCCAGACGCAAGACTGTCCGCGCGCGGGTTCCGCGTCTTCGCGGTGGCGGAGCGTGGACTGACATGCTCGTTGTCTGCACGCTGCGGAGCAGGAGCGAAGAGCCTCCATCCGATCAGCCCCAAGATTGCAGCGGCAGCGGCACACAGCGCGAGTCGCCATCCCAGCCATTTTCTTCGTTTGATAGTCGTCATGTTCCATCCTGAAGTTCTTGACGCAGCAGCCCCAAGCTCCTCCTGAGCCGGCTGGCCACAGTTCCGCTCGGTACCCCGAGGGAGTCGGCGATTTCACTGCGCGACATGCCGTCCCAGAAGGACATCTGCACGACGTCGCGCAGTCCCTTGGGCAAATTCGCGACACGCAGGCGAAAGAGCGCTTGTGATTCTCCGTCAATGACATCGTCGGCAAGGCCCGGCGCATCTTCGGAGCCGTCGATGTCGCATTCGAACGAGAGCCGCCGCTCCAGACGTCTGAAGTGTGCGAACAACACGCGCCTGGCGATGGCGAACGCGAACGCGTAGCGCGCCCTCTCGTCGCGCAGGCTCTGTTGCGACTCCACGAGCTGCACGAAGGTCTGTTGCAAAAGGTCGTCAGCTTCGTCGCGCACGCGCTTCCGAAAGAATCGCTGCAGCGCGCGCGACAGCGTGGCTACCTCTGCACCCCATAGCTCGTTCATCTCACTGGTTAAGCGACTGAGATCGGCTGATTGATCACGGAAAAATCGTCGTGTCCTTCAAAGAACCTCACGCCTCAGCTCTTCGCGCAGCGTCTCACGCGCGCGCCTCAGGCGGCTCGCGACGGTACCGGGCGGCAGTCGAAGACGATCTGCGATCTCCGCTTGAGTTTGCTGTTCGAAATAGAACATTGTGACCACGTCGCGCAACGACGCAGGCAGCTGCGACAAAGCCCCTTCGATGGCCCCGAGGATGTCGTCGTCCGATACGTCGTCGTTGCTTTCCGACGCTTCACGCTCCTTATCTTTAGAGAGAGCGTGCAGCTCTTCCTCGCGCCTTCGTTCGCGAAATCGCTCATA
The DNA here is from genome assembly GCA_964515685.1 of uncultured Polyangiales bacterium. GTDB lineage: Bacteria > Myxococcota_A > Polyangia > Polyangiales > DASUME01 > DASUME01. The sequence continues at coordinate 5,565 of CAZEWA010000331.1, forward strand.
GAGCGTGTAGCGCGCTACACCCAACACGAAGGCCTTTACACGCGAACCCGAGCGCGGCTTGTTCGAGTGCGCTGCGGACTCGCCCTTGTAACGGTCAACGGACTGCAGCGCCGCGAGCAGCGTGCG
>CAZEWA010000332.1:0-5647 GCA_964515685.1 uncultured Polyangiales bacterium
CGTCCGCGCTGTCCCATGTCTGCCTTTTCTGGTTGCGTCGACGCGCAATAGAAGACGTAGGACACGCAGTGTCTGCAGACGCCGCGCGGCCTAGAAAGCCCGCAGACTCTCGCCGCGGGAGCCGCGATTGTAAGCGTGCCCGCCTTGGGAAGGGAAGCGAGAAGGCGCAAGAAGAGGCTGGTCACGTTTGGGATGAAAGGTCCGGTGGGTGCAAGGCACTCAGTCACCTCCAACGCGACCTAGGCGAGCTGTCGACTACACCACGGTCTCGCGCGAGCGCTCGACAGGTGAGCAGCGGGCTATGCGAGCACGCTTGCCCGGCCAGTTCGTCGGGCGCTTGCGCCACCCAGTAAGCGTGCAGGACGGGTATTTGGGAGACTACTCACGCTGTCGTAGCAGCGGCTTCCACGTACGTTCGGGGTCGGGAAGGAAGGTCAGCCCCCCTCCAAACTCTTGGCGCTCGCTGTCTCCCGCCCAGATCGAGACCAGCCACCCACCCGGTACCGCTGCCCGATAAGTAAAGCCGTCAGGTTTCGGTCCATCCCAAGCGTCATCGAGTTGCTCCCAGTGAAGTTTCATGTGAACTGTCCTTTCGTTTCTGCGGCGCGTCGCGTGTTCATCCAGCGACTGGCACTGCTTCTCTGACGCCGAGTCTCCTATCCTCGCGTTAATCGATTCGTTTGTCTCGGCTCGCAGATGAGGCGGTGAGCATCTCTCTCTTTCCTTTGCATGGGGAAGGTCATGTTACGCAGCGAATGCTGAGGCTTGGTACGCGCTGCAAAGGAGACGTTGAGTAAGTACCGAAGCCTGGGTGGAAATGAGTTGTGATGGAGCGGATCGACGTCAGACGAGCGGCCGCCATCGCGAAACTCCGGTGCTACGTAGGCGCGTGAGTATGGAGGCGGGTGTTCCCCAAGGGGTCGGTCACGACCGGCCGCCGAGGCTAAGGAACCACCTGCGCCCCCGGTCATCCGCAGGACAATGGCCAACATGAGCGCATGCATCGAACCCTCAAGGCCGAAACAGCCAAACCGCCTCGTTCATCAGCCCAGAAGCAGCAAGAAGCCTTCGACCTATGGCGCCATGAGTTCAACTACGAGCGCCCGCACGAAGCCCTGAAAATGGCTGTGCCTGCAGATGTATATCGGAGCAGCCCACGCTCTTTCGTAGCTGAGCCCGCCGACCCTGACTACCCCTCTCACTTCGAAGTGCGCAGGGTTTCCACGAACGGGCGGACGCGCATTGACGCTTCAGACCTGGGCATCAGCCGAACGCTTGCGACGGAAGCCATTGGCTTTGAACCCTTGGACGACGGATTCTGGCAAGTCTGGTTCGGCCCCATCTACCTCGGCCTGGTCACCAAGCAAAGCCACGGAAAAGTTACATTTTCCGCCAATAGACCCTACGCGGACCAAACGTAGCTTCGCTGCGGTGCTCGCTACGTCACCTGTTACCTATGTTTGGTCTTGCACTAAAGTGTTACCTATGTTTGGTCTTGCACCGAAACCACTTGGAGGTCGGTGGCGACCGGCTGGCAGGTGGTTTGATCCCCTGAACAGGCCCGTCGCGGGCTTTGTCCGGCAACTTTCTGTGGCCCGCCAGGACGTTCCTCAGCGGTGGATGCCATGGATCCTTTACGCTTTTGGCGGCGGGTCGCGCGAGGTGTGAAGCGCGGCTTCGACTAATCACCCCTTCGCAGGTTTGAACGCATGCAGCGGAGAGCCTACCCGGTGTCCGCGAAACCGACAGCAAAAGTTTGGGGCGACGGGACACGTGCGCCACGTTCCTGTGTTGCGCCGATGCCAGTCATGTGGCCGGCGTCATCGTGCCGGGTCTACAGATGGCCGGACAGGGCATCAAAGCAAAAAGTTCCGTCGCCTGCATAGTGCCCGAAGAGTCGCCCGGTGGCGCCGCTGCTCCAAGCGTAGAGTTCATGTGTGCTGCTGGGGACCGGGTCGCCTTGGAGCTTCTTGAAGGTCCGGGACTTTGTAAGTGGGCGCACGCCATCCGTATATGCGCAGAACTCGTCGATAGCCTCGTTCACCTGCACTTTCTGATTTGTTTCGAGGCTTGCGAAGGCTTTGCGGACCGCATCTGCGATGCGCACTTTCGTGGAAAGGGGCTCCAGAAGCCTCTCGGCAAGGAGCGCGTCGCGGCAGCGTGTCCAGGCAACATCGCCGAGTACGCTCGTGGTTACCTTGCCTTCGTATTCCATGAGTAGTGTCTCCGGCACGTCGCCCGCACTTGCAGCGTCCATCTCGTAGCCGACCGCGAGACGGCGGAAGATCACGATGTGCTCGCGGAGATCGTCCACCTCCGACAGGCGCACAGGAAGCCTTGGAATCTCCATCAGTTCGGGCGCACCTTCGAACAGGAATACGCAACGGTCGGCTAAGATCATGCCTAGTGTCTGGAGGTAGCCGTTGAGCGACTTGAAGCCTCCGGTGAGGTTGAAGATGACGAACCAACCTTGGTCGCGGTACTCCCGCACCACCTGGTCGATCTGCTTTGTGAGATCGGCAAGAGCCACGCGAAAGGAGGCGAGGTGGTCTGAGCGCAGGCCCCCTGAACTCATAAGCGTGCTCTGACCGCCGAGGCAGCTCTGGACCAGCTCGGAAGACACGCGGCCAAGTGCGGTGTCTGTGTGGACGAGAATGTGGAAAACCTGGTTAGGCTTGTAGCGGTCAAGAACGGCGCCGATTCCATTGATCTCCGCGCTCATGCTGCGCCGCTCCGCGTCGTCTGCCGTCGCGAGACGCTTGGAGCGGTTCTCCGCGATGGGCATCAAGCGCGCTTCGTCGACGTAGGGCTCATTCGCGATCTTCGTGAGCCAGGATCGGTCTTCTGGACAGGCGCCGTTCGTGAGCAGGCTGGTGCCGCAGGTCGAGACAACCAGGAGTCTAACCATTGCTATTCTTTGGTGGTGGAGGGGTAAGGTTGGCGGCCGATACAACGGTTCTGTTTTGATCCCACCATGTTCGAGCGGATTTCACGTATCGGTTCGCGTTGTCAAGTGGTGGAAGCTGCTTCTCGCCTCCCTGATAGCCAGAATGGGAGAGTGGGTTGCGTAGCTGCTGGACGCCGTCGTAAACGGGTAGCAGGGCCTCAAAGGACTCAGGTGTTGCTTCGTTGCGGCCACCGGTCCTTCGCGAGAGCCAATCCTCAGCAGGTTCGCGCGCCTTCGGTGTGTTCCACTTTTCCGTGCCACCCATTCCGAGAAGTACGACGTTCACGCTCCATTCGCGCAGCGCGCGCGTGGCGTCGCCGAGGCGGCCCGCGCGCGCGAATTCCTCAATCAACACGAGCTCCGCGTCGAGCCATTCGAGGTTAAGAGTGTCTTCTTTGGTCTGGTCGACGAGTCCCTTTAGTTTTTTTAAGCGACGGCCGACTAATCTAAGCGCCTCGCGCTCGGCGAGGCCCTGCGCTTCAGGAACTTTCAAGCCGCGGAGCTTCGTAAAGAGCTGGGGTGTGAGCCCACCGGCCAGCGGAACTTCCAACTCATCGAGTTTGGTTCTCCGCCGCGTTCGCAGCCGAGCCAATAGCGGACCCGCGCTTAGAGCATCGGTAAAGGCGTGAGCCGCGCGCGTCCAGTCGAAGAGGTCGAGCACGAAGCTCATGTCGTAAATGGCGCCGCCCTGGAATTCTCCGTACACAAGGCGCTCGACGCTGACCTCGGTGCGCAGCGCGCGAAGGTAGAGCGCGCCAGCGAGCAGGGCCATTTGGAATGGGCGCGGACCATTCGTTGGCTCGACGAACACGCGGTCGCCATCCTGCACTCTCTGCAGCATCTCGCCAATCACATGTTCGACCGCCTCTTCCCCGGTGGAATCAACCTCGATGGGAGCCCAGGTGTCCCCTGCGATCGCGACCGCAGTTCTCATGTCCTGACCAATTTGTCCGCGGGTTTCCTTGGTGAGGATGGGCGCAAACACAATCTGGTCGGTGTTACGGGAGACGATATCGAGCTTAAGTGCCGCGTCTATCACGTACGGGGAATGATGCGAGCGTCCGTCCCACGTATACGTGACTGGCCGCGCTTGGGTCCCCACTGAGAAGAAGCAAATGAGGCGCGACATCAGGTGGCTTCCGTTGCGAAAAGCGCGTCCCAAGCCCCGATCAACTGATGCGCGCGGGCTTTCTTTTTGTCGTCAGCTTGCTTGCTGCGTATCCGCGTGTCCCAGTCGACGCGGAATGCCCATTCCTTGCCCAGTGCTTGTATCGCGCTGAGGCGGTCGCGTGGCGCGCTCTCGCGGGGCGACGGAAGGGAACTCTTGTAAGCCGCACTCACAGCTTCGCCGAGCAACCACTTCTCGACCTCACCTCGGACAGCATCTTTGCCGCGTGCCCGCAGCACCTTGGAATACTCTTCGGCCAATCGTTCGGCCTTCGTGCGCCGCGCGTCTTCACTGCGTTTGGCGGCAGAGAGTTCGTCTGGGTGCTCCGCTCCAAGGGCCTTACAATCGAAACGTCCATAGCCCGCGCGGGACTTAGCGCCGACGCCGCGTTCTCCGAGGGCCAGGCTCAGCCACGTCGCGGCCTTGTCGACCCATGCGTGGTCGCCTTCGAGAAGTACGCGGTACTGGAGGCCCTTCGATGCGGCGAGAAACTGGACAGGGATTGGCCCTTCCCAACCAAGCGGGGCCGCATCGTTGCTCTTGCCACGATAGTAGTCAGAGAAGTGCGGCGTGAGGACATCGATTGTGAATACCTGCTTCTTGAACTGGCCCTCTGGGACGGGTAACGCGTCGAGGATGTCCACGACGGCGGTCTCTCCTCGGTCGCCTCCCTCGCCAAACAGCACGCGGAAGTGGAGGCCTCCCTCTTGCCATTCGGGTCCCCAGTTCTGCGACAGGACCCAGGCTCGTAAGATGCCTTTAAGAGAGGTTCCGGGCAGGTAAGGAACACCGTAGACAGGGTGCAGCGTGAGCCCGTTCTCGCCCGGCGTGCGCTCGCCCATGCCGCAGATGGCCGGAGCCAGTGAGGTAGCGAGCAACACGCGGCGGAAGGTTGGCCCGGCGGCTGTGCGTGCACGAAGCCGTTCAAAATATTCTCGGTAGCCAACAGGTTGCGGCGCGTCGACGATGCCTTCGAGGTACTTCGACCATTCGTTCTTCTGCAGAGGCGGTGCGAGTTTGGTCAGCGCTAAGCTCGCGTTGCTGCACTTACCGACCAGATCTTGGGCGAGCGTCAAGGTGACCTCCGACTAATGCGAGCAACGATGTGAAGCGCCTCTGCAACGGCGAGCGCGCGTCGGCTGTCGGCGAGTACGTCGAGGTTAGAACGATTGCTGCGCTCTCCGACATTCGGAGGGACTTCGAGGGCGTCGCAAAGTGCATCGCGCAGAGACGGTGACTTCTTGGCGAGCCAACGCAAAGTCGATTCCAAGCCCGTGGTGCGGAGTTGCGACGCCAGCGTCGTCTTCGCGACCTGGCGCGCGCCCTCATCTTTGGCGAGCAGCGTCCAGAGATGTTCTGCCTTCTGAAGGTCGTGGGCGTTCATGCTTTTTCCCTCCAAAGAGCCACGCGTCCCGAGCCTGTGCTGTTGTGCCCGCCGAGGGGGAATGCCTCGCCGGAGAGGGGCAATAGACTGTCCTCGCCATCGACGAGTGTCCAAAGCAGAGTTTCGGGCGCGAGATACTCCACGCTAA
>CAZEWA010000333.1:0-5641 GCA_964515685.1 uncultured Polyangiales bacterium
ACGATGTGCGGGACCATCCGGCGCTTTCTGCGTTCGTCCAGGACTACTTTGGCCCCCTCGGTATCGTTTCCCTACTCGATGCACCCGTGCGGGTGGGCGATCGAGTACTCGGTGTCGTGTGCCATGAGCACATCGGCACACCGCGCCGTTGGAGCGAAGAAGACCACACGCTCGCAGGAACCTTCGCAGACATCCTCGCGTTGGCGGTGGAGTCCAACGAGCACAAAAAAGTCGAAGAAGACCTGCGCAACAGCAAAGCTCAGCTCGACGATGCGCGCCGCATCGAAGCCGTAGGCAGGCTCGCTGGCGGCGTTGCCCACGACTTCAACAACGTCATCACCGTGGTCTCGAGCTACGCATTTTTGCTGGCCCGCAAGCTCGACAAGAACGACCCGTTGCAGGGCCCAGTGGCAGAGATTGGCAAAGCTGCCGAACGCGCAGCCGACGTCACGCGCAAGTTGCTGGCGCTCAGCCGGCGCGATCCTGTCGCGCCACGTGTGCTCGACCTGAACGTGGTGCTGCGCGGCATGGAAACCTTCGTGCGACGCCTGATCGGCGAGCACATCAGCTTCGAGCTCTCGCTTACCAAGGATCCACTGCTGATTCGGGCAGACCCGGGGCAAATCGAGCAGGTCGTACTGAACCTCGTCGTCAATGCGCGCGACGCAGCCGCGCCTGAAGGCGGCAACATCACCCTCCGCACCCAGCGCGAAGGCAGCTCTCGTAAGCAAGGCACAGGTCGCTTTTGCCTGCTCGAAGTGAGCGACAACGGCCTGGGCATGCCGAAGGACGTCCAAGACCGCATTTTCGAGCCGTTTTTCACCACGAAAGACATCGGCAAGGGCTCGGGTCTCGGCTTATTCACGGTCTGGGGCACCGTCTCTCAGATGGGCGGCACCATCGAGGTGAAGAGCGCACCGCGCAAAGGTTCGCGCTTCTTGCTGCGCTTCGCGGAGGCCTCGCCCGAGGCAGGTCCTGTGGCTGCGCCGACGTCACGCGGCGAGCTCATGGGCATCGAAACCGTGCTGCTGGTGGAAGACGAAGCCCAAGTGCGCGAGGTCACCGCGTTGATCCTCAAAGACCTGGGTTACAAGGTGCTCGAGGCCGAGAACATCGAACAAGCCATCGCTCACGCGACGGGTGCACCGCACATCGATTTGCTCGTCTCGGACATCGTCATGCCGCGAGCCAGCGGACCTGTGGTCGCCGCGCGCTTGAAGGAGCTCATCCCTTCGCTGCGCGTGTTGTTCATCAGCGGCTACAGCAACGACATGCTCTCGGCCTACGATGCCTCGCTGGGCCCCACCTTGCCAAAGCCCTTCACGGTGGAGCAGATCGGCAAGAAAGTGCGCGAAGTACTGCGACGTGAGCCCGCGCGCAAGGCTCGCTCAAACTGAAGCTTGCGACCTGCGCCAAACAAGACCTAGGAACAAAACCTAGGCGAGCAACGCGTCGAGCACGCTGAGCGGCACTTCATCGTGCCCGCGACCGCGACCAATCGTGATGCCAGGCGTGGCGTCGCCGTGGAAATCGCTGCCGCCTGTGACTTTGAGACCGAGCTCACGCGCAGCCTTACGGATGCGGCGCCTCGAGTTGCCGTCTTGTGCCGGATGCACTTCTTCGAGGCCGTCAAGCCCCTGTGCGCAAAGCTCGCGTGCCAACCTGTCGATACCGCCCTGACGCTGTAGGTTGCGCGCCAAGGGATGCGCCCACACGGCTTTTCCGCCCGCCGCATGGATCCAAGTGATGGCCTCCGCGGGCGTGGGCACCTTCTTCTGCACATTGCCCGGCGCGGTATCGCCGAGGTAACGCCGAAAGCAATCGTCGACATCGCGCACGAAGCCCCGTAGAACCATGGCCCGCGCCACATGGGGACGGCCGGGGTTGGCGTTGCCGGCCACCTGGTACACGTCCTCGACCGTGAGCGGAACCCCGAGCTCATTCAGACGCGCCACGAGCGCTGGGATGCGATTCATGCGGGCCTCGCGCTGGGCTTCAAGCTTCTCGACGAGCATGGGATGTGTCGGGTCGAATCCGTACCCCAAGATGTGCAGCTCGAGCGTTTCGAAGCGCGTGGAGATTTCAACGCCCGTCACCAGCGTCAGTCCGAGCTCCTGTGCGCGCGAAGATGCCTCAGCGAGGCCGAATACCGTGTCGTGATCAGTGAGAGCGAAGGTGGACACGCCGGACGCATGCACCGCATCGACTAAGTCTGCTACCGAGAGACTCCCGTCCGAACAGGTGCTGTGCATGTGCAGGTCGCAGCGCATACGCCAAGTGTAGAGCTTCACGCACAAACTTCGACCAGAGGCCGTGAAAGAACCCAGTCTAGGCCTGGCCGCCATGCCCCAAAAAGGGAACAGCAGCCCTGCCAGGATATACGCCGGCCTGCCCGACTACAGAGATGAGTCATAGCAACGCTCACTGTGATTTTTCCCACAGTTCGGGAACCACTCAACTCGGGCGGTGCTTGGCATCCGTGTTGCTTAGTCTGGGGTGACTGCCTTCGGGTAGGCCCGCCTTGAGCGGGATGGGGGACGCGCGGGACGCACGCTGGGGGATGCGAGACGCGCGCGCGACGCTGGGGGGCGTCGCGCGCGCGGAGGCCTGGGGCAACCTGGACCTGCCGCATGAGGAAGCGAGCATGTTCCGCCAAAACGACTGCGCGCGCGACGCTGGGGGGTGTCGCGCGCGCACGGCCCGTGTCAGGCGGGAGACCTCAGTCGACGCTGATCTGGACGCTAACTCACGCCATCCAGCCACGTGCTTTCGCACGCCCGCCGCTCGTAGGTCCCTCTCGCGCACGGCTCTTTACCGTTCTCCCCGTGCCATCGAGCCTGCAACAACCGGTCGCGTCACGGGCGTGCAACGCAACGGGGGGGTAAATCGGCTGTCCGCGAGGAGGCTACTGGTTCGCAGCCATGGCGCAAGCGGCGAACCCCCCTTGTTCGCTATCGCAAACTCCCTCTTTGAGCATGGCAGTGCCCTCCTCAGTGCAGCTCCACTCGCTGACTGCCTGGGAGGCCATGCAGCGCATGAACAAGTCGAGCTCTCGGGCGCATACCGTTGTCATGCGCATTTGCTCGCAGATCGACAGACACTCGTCGGCCGCGGAACAGCCCAATGCTTTCGCGCTGGAGCAAATCTTCTGGCACAGCGTGCCGATCTTGGGCTGAGTTAGAGCTTGCCGTGTGGGAGCCTCAGGTGTCAGCCGCTCCGCCTCTTTGTTCGACCTCTGCTGTCCGCTCGTTTGCTGCAACTCCGCTTCGATTTTCGGTGCCGACGTGACCTGTGTCGCATCGGTGCAGCCTGCTACGAATCCCATGGCCGTGAGGAACGACCCAACGGCGTATTCCCTTGCAAGGAACTTCACGACTGACCTCTCTTCAGAATCCATACTTGTCGAGTGCACTCGCCGCGGTGAGGCGGAGGCTCTCTTCTTGATCGTTCTGCGCAACCGCGCGGAGAGCAGGAACGACATCGGGTGTAACACGCAGCCACGACGCTGCCCCATTGACGGCCTTGGCTCTCACGGACGGGTTCGGTTCCGAAACCATGATCGAACTCAGCGCAGTGACGAGCTGGGGTGAGGGATCGCGGGAAACGATGGCCTGCGCCGCCTGCGATCGAACGGAGTCTTCCGGATCGCCAAGCAACTTGACGAGTAAACCTTCCGCTTCAGCTCCCGGAATCTGGCGGGCGCCATTCGCAGCGTTCTTGCGGTCGGACGCGTATTCCGAGTTCGCGTAATGTGCCAGCTTGGGCAGCGCCGCCGGATCCCCCGCGTTGCCCAATGCCGCCATGTAGCGCTCTTTCTCGTCCTGGGGTGCGTTGTCGAGGCCCGCGAGCAACCCCTCGATGACGTCCTTTTTGAGAGGCGGGTTCGTTCCTGCCAGGCGCTTGACGTTGGACCCCAGCGCGTAGGTGGCCTGATCGGCGATCATCGGGTCGCTCTGCATGCGTCGCAGCGAAGCTACCGACAACTCGTTGGGGGATTCAAGGCGCGCCATCGCGATTCCTGCCAGTGTTCGGTTGCGCGCGTCGCGTGACGTGTCCTCCAGGTAGCGGCTAAGGACCACCTGTGCTTCGCGGGTGCCCGCCTCTCCGAGCACACCGAGCAGATGCTGCGTCAGCGGACCATCGGCGAGGATATGTTTCTCCACCTCGGCGATGTGCTTGGAATCAAGCTGCAGCATCGACCGCAGTGCAACGAACGAGCGACCGAAGGCCGCATTCTCTTCCGAAGTAAGTTGTCGCGAACTCGTGATCTTCTGAAAGTCCAATAGTTTGGTCATGACGCCCGGGAACGTGCGGTCGCCGATGCGGGCAAGTAACTCCTCGCGATTGAGCGGTCCACCAGGTTTGGCCATCGCAGGCGCCAAGTCGATGAGAGCGCCCGGAGTGCCGCGTGCCGTTGCGATCCAAGCAACCACGTCCGCGGAGCGATCGCTGACATTCAGCAGCATCAGATTCAGGTTCGTCTCGGCTTCGAATACGGGCGTGCCTTGGATGGACTCGGTCAAGAGGCGCTCCTTCGACGTCAAGGACTCGAGCCGCGTATTGGCCAAAGAGATGTTTTGTTCCGAGGTCTGTGACTGAAAGGCGACGAGCTGTGCGCCCGCGGGAACGCTGCAGCTGGTCCGCGACTTCCGGATTGTGTTCATCCCAGTCCGCTCGTGCTGCATCAAGCACGACCCCAGGGGCCCGCTCTCGGTTGTCTGCCAGGTGTCTAGATTCTGCTCCGGCATCTCGAGCCGCACGGTCGCGACGAGGGCCCGCCAAATTTGGCCGACGTTGCTACTCACGCCAGGCTCGACCCGAAGTCGAATCTGACCGTCTCTCGCCGTACCTACGAAGAAAGGCTTTTGCGCTTCCCCTTCGAGAGCCGAAAGGTCGGCACTGGGGCCCAACGTTCCCTTGAGATCACCCTCGAAGCGGTACTGTATGAACTCGTCGTCGAGGCGCACGACGAACAGGCGGCCCGACATGGACAAATGCGCAAACAATTGGCCATCGGCGAGGGTGTTCGAAATTTCCTCGAAGGCGTACTCGTACTCGACCCCTTTGGGCCACAGCTGCTGCAGAGGGGCTCTGCGAACTGCGGACGATGTGACGCTCGTCCCCTCATCCTGTTTATCCATCGCTTCGACAGCGGGAGGCGCGGGGTTGAACCGGGGTCGCGCTAGATAGACGGCACCGGCAAAACCGACCAAGACAGCGATTGCGATGAGGGGACGTTTCATGGTCATTCTTCAGTAAATGGGGCAGGATGGATCGAAGCTCGCGTAGCTGAACACGGGTGGGTTGGTCCCGGGCGCATGGTAAGTAGTGCCCGCCGCCAGATCCGTGTACTCCACATCGTCGGACTCCACGCCAAAGCCGGAATCGGAAACCACCGGATCGCCGAGCGCCCTCTCGTAGAGCGGGAAATAGCTCTCGAATCCGACGAAGTCTGCGACCTTGATGCGCCAGGTCTTGCTCCAGAACCAGAGGTTGACGCGCGCTGCCAAGTTGATGCGTCCATCGAGGATGCGCATGGTCATGCCGAGCTTGCCCTGCAGGTTGTACTTCCACCCGTAAGCCTTGTTCTGTTCGAAGCCCGGCAGGGAAGTTCCGGCCCACAGAGGCGGCGTGGTGCGGT
>CAZEWA010000334.1:0-5632 GCA_964515685.1 uncultured Polyangiales bacterium
GAAAATCGTAAGCCACGTTGCGCTATGGTTAGACAGTTGCGGTCAGAGGTCTCGGCTATAGGTTGAGCCGCGCCCACTTGCTGCAAGTGCAGAAGTGAAGCCGAAAGCGGACGCGTCGTGAGCGTACCGTGATTTGAATCCATGTTGGAGACGGGGGGGGGAATGAGGTCGAAGGTCGACGCGCAAAATAGAGAGCAAGTGGGCACGCTCATCGTTGGCTCGGGGCTGGGCGGCCTGTGCGCGGCCATCAAGTTACTCGAAGCGGGAAGTCGCGATTTTCTGCTGCTCGAGAAGGCTGACGACGTAGGCGGAACGTGGCGCGACAACACCTATCCGGGGTGTGCTTGCGATGTGCAGTCTCACCTCTACTCGTTCTCGTTCGCCGGCAATCCCGAGTGGTCGCGTCGATATGCGGGATGGGAAGAAATTCAGACCTATATCCTGCGTGTAACCGCGAAGTATGGGCTGAGAGCCTTCGTCCGATTTCAGCAAGAAGTGACGAGTGCGGTATTCGACGAGACGCGCGCACGCTGGCGCGTGACGACACGCACGAACACCGTGTACGAGGCTCGCCATGTGATACTTGCGAGTGGTCCGCTACATCGTCCGGCGCAGCCAAAGCTCCCCGGGCTTGCGACATTCAAAGGCAAGCTGTTTCACTCAGCCCGTTGGGATCACAGCTACGACTTGCGCGGAAAACACGTAGTTTCGATCGGCACGGGCGGCAGTGCTATCCAGTACGTTCCAAAGATTGCAGAGCAGGTGGGCCAGCTCCATGTTTTCCAGCGCTCGGCCGCATGGGTTATTCCGCGAGATGAACGTGCCTACACGCGGCTCGAAAAACGTGTGTTTCGTGCTGTACCTGCGCTCCGCAAACTTCACCGTGCGAGGCTGTATTGGTCGAACGAGGCGCGCATCGGTCCACTGCACAGTCCAGGGCTTGCGAGGGTGCTGGAGGCGGCCGCACGCCTCTTCATTCGCTTCCAGGTAAACGATGCGGAACTCGCACGAAAGCTGACGCCGGACTACACGATAGGCTGTAAGCGCATCCTGATCTCCAACGAGTACTACCCGACGTTCAATCGTAGCAATGTCTCGCTCGAGACGGAAGGTCTCGGCGAAATTACCGAGAACAGCGTCTTGACGCGCGATGGACGTGAGCTGCGCGCAGACTGCATCATTCTCGGAACGGGATTCGAAGCAGACCCTCGCGCCTATCTTGCTGACATCGATATCCGTGGACTCGGTGGCCGCCGTCTCGCAGATACCTGGCAATCGTCAGCGGAAGCGCACTACGGCGTCGGCGTGGCAGGCTATCCAAACTTCTTTCAGCTACTCGGACCCAACTCGGTGCTCGGGCACAACTCAGTCATCTTCATGATCGAGGCCCAGGTTCGCTACATCCTCGAATGTATGAAGCTAGCTGAGCGCCGTGGAGCCGATTACGTGAGTGTGACTGAAGAAGCGCAGACGGCTTTCAACGCCCGAGTGCAGCATGCGCTCTCGGGGGCTGTTTGGTCCTCTGGCTGCCGCAGCTGGTATCAACAGGCCGACGGCAAGAACGTGGCTCTCTGGCCATTCTCCACGGCGCGGTTTTGGCGCGAGACGCGCAAGATTGATCCGACACACTACGCATTCGGAAACGCTCGTGCCACCGCTTCGAGTTAGCGCAACCGAAGGCGAGCGCGCGAGGTAAACCTGGGTTTCGACAGCGCAGGCTTGACGGAAGCACGTATCGCTCAGTCTCCGCAGCTCGGTTTTGTATGGAGCGTGTTGACGTCGCTCGCCGTCAACGGTTCTTCGAACAACTTCACGTCATCGAGCATGCCGTGGAAAGGCAGGGCCATGGCTTCGCCAGTCACATGCCCGAGCTGTAGATTGCTGAAGTTGATGGCGTTCGGGCCCGTGATGACCACGTGGTTCCAGGCATTGTTCGAGATGGATTGGCTGACGGCGCCGTTGATGTACATCGTGGTGCCCGGCCAGCTGACGAGCGTCAGGTTGGTTCCTGTGGGCGCGAATTTGACTTGGGTCGTGCCATTGGCATTGACCACATGGCGAACGCGCGTGACCTCAGTGTAGTGAACAATCACCTCGATGTGGTCGACGCTCATCGTGCCGAGAATCCCGCCGAAGCTCGCCCGCACGCGGAAGTTTGCGTTAGTGAAGTCGCTCGCAGCCCATGTACGGCCCCAGAGGTCTGTCGCGCCGCCCACAGCGCGAGCATCGCTGGAGCTGCCGATCAGGCTTGAGTTGACTGTCTTGGTGCTGGTGTGGGAGCTGCCTGCGTTCGATGAGAGCGAGATTTTTAGACTTCCGAGGAGGCCCAAGCTGGACGACGTCACACTGACCATGATGCCCCTGACAACGGCGTCTGGCGGCAGCGAGATATTGAAGTTGCCCCAATGCTGGTCCCTCGTACCGATAAGGGTTGATGTCGAAGCGTTGCCACCCCCACGCGCATAGGCGTTCGCCGGGTTGCTCCAGTCATTGTTTGGCCCGACAGAATTCGGGCTGAGCCAACCCGTTTGGTTGGAGGTGACCCGGAGGGACGACGGCTTCATCCAGAACGCCACGCTCTTGACCTGAGCCTGCGCATTGCCGATCTGGACGTAATCATTGGTGCCATCGAAATTAAGGCCGTTGCCCACTTGGCCGGCTGCCCAGGGGTTGGCCGGGAAATTGGTCAGGGTTCCGTGCCTCGGGCCAGCCATGTCGTCATTCGCTATCGTTCCTGAGGTTTCATCGAGCTTCCAATGGCGGATGAGTCCCGGAGGCTCGCGGACACCGCAGCCACAGGGGCCGGGCACAGTCTTGCTCGGATCGAGCGGACATTGGTCCGTGGTATCCGGTGTCCCGTCGTTGTCGTCGTCGTCGTCGCACGCATCTCCCAAGCCGTCACCGTCGGTATCGGTTTGACCTGTGTTGCTGTGGAGCGGGCAATTGTCGACACCATCGAGGACGCCGTCGTTGTCATCGTCAGGGTCGCACGCGTTACCGAGGCTGTCACCGTCGGTGTTGAATTGGTTCGGATTGCTTATCAGAGGGCAGTTGTCATTGCCGTCGAGAACGCCGTCGTTGTCATCGTCAGGGTCGCAGGCGTCGCCGATTCCATCACCGTCGGTATCGGTCTGCGCCGAGTTGCTGTGGAGCGGGCAATTATCCGATTCGTTCGGCCTGCCGTCGCCGTCTCGGTCAGGATCACATGCGTCGCCGATGCCGTCTCGGTCTAGATCCTCCTGACCTCCGTTGGCTGTGAGCGGGCAATTGTCGACACCATCGAGGACGCCGTCGTTGTCGTCGTCGGGGTCGCAAGCATCCCCGATGTTGTCACCGTCGTTGTCGGCCTGCGACGCATTGCTGTGGAGCGGACAATTGTCGACGCCATCGAGGACGCCGTCGTTGTCGTCGTCGTCGTCGCACGCGTTGCCGAGACTGTCCCCATCGGTGTTGAGCTGATTTCCATTGCTGATGAGCGGGCAGTTGTCGACGCCATCTGGGACGCCGTCGTTGTCGTCGTCGGGGTCGCACGCGTTACCGAGACTGTCGCCATCGGTGTTGAGCTGATCCGGATTGCTGATGAGCGGGCAATTGTCGACGCCATCGAGCACGCCGTCGCCGTCATCATCGGAATCGCACGCATCGCCGGTTCCGTCCCTGTCGGTGTCGGTTTGCGCCGTGTTGCTATGGAGCGGGCAGTTGTCGACGTCATCGAGCACGCCGTCATTGTCGTCATCGGAGTCGCAGGCATCGCCGATTCCGTCCCCGTCGGTGTCGGTCTGCGCCGCGTTGCTATGGAGCGGGCAGTTGTCGACGCCATCGAGCGCGCCGTCGTTGTCATCGTCCGGGTCACAGGCGTCCCCCATGCTGTCCCCGTCCGCGTTGGCCTGGTCGGGATTGGGCACGGTGGGGCAGTTGTCGACTGCGTCAGGCGCCCCGTCGTCGTCGTCGTCGAGCTCACACGCGTCGCCGAGCTCGTCGCCGTCCGTGTCGGCTTGGTCGGGGTTGGGCACGGTGGGGCAATTGTCGACGTCATCGAGGATGCCGTCGTTGTCGTCGTCCGGATCGCAGGCGTCGCCGAGCTTATCGCCGTCGGTGTCGAGCTGACCTGGGTTGGCCGCGCTCGGACAGTTGTCGGATTCATTCGGTACACCATCGCCGTCGATATCAAGGTCGCACGCGTTGCCGATGCCATCCGCGTCGAGATCCGCCTGGGTGCCATTGGCCATGAGCGGACAGTTGTCGGATTCATTCGGTACGCCATCGCCATCCATATCGAGGTCGCATGCGTTGCCGATTCCATCCCTGTCCGTGTCGGTTTGTGTGGTGTTGCTGTGGAGCGGACAGTTGTCGTTTTCGTCTTCTATTCCGTCGTTATCGTCATCTGTGTCGCACGCGTCACCGATTTGGTCGCCGTCGGTGTCCGTCTGCGCCCCGTTGCTGATGAACGGACAGTTGTCGACGCCATCGAGCGCACCATCGTTGTCGTCATCGGGGTCGCAGGCGTCGCCTAGGGTGTCGCGGTCGTTGTCGGCTTGATTGCCATTTGAATGCAGCGGACAGTTGTCGACGTCATCGGGTACGCCGTCATTGTCGTCGTCGAGGTCGCATGCATCGCCCAAACCGTCGCCATCGGTGTCGGTCTGCAAGGTATTGCTGTGGAGGGGACAGTTGTCGACTGCATCCGCGACGCCATCGCCATCATCGTCGTCATCGCAGGCGTCGCCTATCTTGTCTCCATCGGTGTCGGTCTGCAGCCCATTGCTAGTGAGGGGACAGTTGTCGATTGTGTCCGCGACGCCATCACCATCGTCGTCGTCGTCGCAGGCGTCGCCCACGCCGTCTCGATCCAAGTCGTTTTGGTCGGGATTGGATAGCTGCGGGCAGTTGTCATTTTCGTCTGCCAGGCCGTCGTTGTCGTCGTCCGCATCGCAGCTGTCGCCTACGCCGTCTGCATCGCTGTCGAGTTGGCCTAAGTTGCGGATGAGCGGGCAGTTGTCGACGTCATCGAGGATGCCGTCGTTGTCGTCATCGGGGTCGCAGGCGTCTCCGCCGTCGCTGTCCGCGTCCGTATTGATCTGCGTCGGATTTGCGGCCCACGGGCAGTTGTCGACCGCATCGTCGATCCCATCGCCATCTCTGTCGCCATCGCACGCGTCGCCTACTCCATCTCCGTCCAGATCTTGCTGGTCGGGATTGCTCAGAAGAGGGCAGTTGTCCCGAGCATCTGGGATTCCGTCGTCGTCATCGTCGTCATCGCAGGCGTCACCCACGTCGTCGTCGTCCGTATCCTGTTGCGACGGATTCTCGTGGGCGGGGCAGTTGTCGAACTCGTCTTCAAAGCCATCGCCATCGACATCCGAATCGCACACATTGCCTAGCCCGTCCTGGTCCAGGTCCTCTTGCTTGGGATTGGCAATGTTGGTGCAGTTGTCCCTGTCGTTGGGAACGCCATCGCCGTCCTCGTCGCTGTCACACGCGTCGCCTTCTCCGTCGCCATCGAGGTCCTCTTGGCCCGGATTCGCGACCAGGGGACAGTTGTCGTCGATGTCTTCCAGCGCGTCACCGTCGTCGTCGATGTCGCAGGCGTCTCCTTCGAGATCTGCATCCGTGTCGGTCTGATCGGGATTGG
>CAZEWA010000335.1:0-5630 GCA_964515685.1 uncultured Polyangiales bacterium
TACGAGCCTATCTCTCAAGGACGGGCGTACGACGACGCGCTCTCTGCTTGCTCATTCAACGACCAGATGCGAGCTGCGCGCACCGCACAACCACCTCACGATGACAGCGCCTGCGCGGCGCTTGACGAGCGCCTTCGGAACCTAAAGCCCTATCGACGCTACCTATGGCTCGAAGACCCCGGGCCGCCCGTGCATGACGTTGTGCTTGAGTATCTATGTCTGACGCCGCACTGGTCACAGCTTACGATGTGGGGCGCGCTTTTGACCCCCTTGCTTACCCACGAAAACCGAGCAGGCAAAGGCGTCCTCGGTATCGCACCGCCACCAGAGGTGGCCGAGCTCGCACGGAGGGAGCTCTATCGCGTGGTCCCCCGTGCGAAAGAAGTCGTGGTGCACCTCACCAGGAGCCGCCGTGTACTGCGCGTGGAAGAGCTCATGAAGCTTGGAGCGTTCGGCTATGCGCACGTCGAGGCCAGTTGGAACGCCTCTGCAGACCTGAGTGAGATCATCCAGCGTCCCGGAGCATGGATCGACAGAAGAAGCCAGGTTAGGTTGCGCTCATGCCGCGGGCGCTGGCTTGAATTCGAGAGCCTGCGCCACACCGAGCCCGCTCCGGTCGTGACGCATGCCCTGGAACGGATCCCCGACCAAAACCTCCGAATCGAGCATCGCTGGGCTGCCCCAGAGCTTGCCGAGGAGCTTGAACGTGCGCTCTTGGTCGCCGCGCGCCACGAGCCAAACTTCGCACCCGACTCCGCCATTCAGTCCTTGGACGCGCTCGAAGCGAACATGGGCGAGTCGCTCCTTCCAGAAGGCGAGCAGCACCTTCAGCTCCACATACTCTGGCGCTCAGACGATAGCTCCTGGATAGAGGCCCAGCGCGTGACCTTCGCAGTTCCCACGCGGGCGCTTGTATTCGACCGCTTCGAAGCTTCGAGCAGGGTACTCATATCGGATCACCCTTTTATTCTCCGCGTCCTGCTCAGATCTCTCGATCCCGTGAGCCCCGACGTGATCGATCCAGGTATACAAGTGCCAACGGCGCTCGATGTTCAGATAGAAACAAGCGAGCGCGTTGTGTTCTCTGGCAGCTATCTCTCGAAACTCGATGCGACCGTGGAGCGCGGCGCCTCCATGGCCGCGGGCAGCACCGCATGGACGTCTTCAGCGGATCTTCCTGATCACGGCACAAAATTTCATGTACCCGGCATCGGAGGCCAGGTGCTTCGCATCGAACCGCTAAACCCCTCACGGGGCTCCATTGCACAGGCTCAGCCATGAGCCTCCGATTGTGTTGGCCTGCTTGGCTCACGCTCATCCTTACGCTCCATGCACATCGCGTGGAAGCGAGGCCCGCATGGGCAGGCGCCCTCGCCCTCGATCTGTCTGGATATCATCTCAGTACCCCGGAGCCAACCGACGCGTTGCTCGCTGGCCTAGGGGCACGGGGCGCGGTCGGAAACCGCTTTTTCGGCTATCGCGCGGGCCTCGACGCCCGATTCGGCCCGGGGCTCCAGGGCGGGTTCGCTTACGACACAAGCCTGCTACCACTGGGATTCAGTCTTCCCCTGACATATATGTTCTCTCTTGGCATCTCCGCAGGCATCGGCGCGAACGGTGTCACCGGCCGCATTCCTGCCACTGCACGGGTCCCCATTGAGCTCGCATTGCAGTTCCATTTAACACGCGGAATTCTCGTCGGTCTGTGGCTTACTCCTGCCTATACATTCGCGAATGCTCGCAAGGACGGTTCCACCTCCCTTACCTGGACCGATGAGTTCGACGCTGGTTTCTTGCTACGGTTCGGCAAGGGCAATCAAACGCGCGACATGATCTGGGGTAACGGAACGTACGTAGCGGTGCAGTACGGCGAGCGGTTCGGAGCGCGCCTAGGGGGATTCGCAGTGGGCCACGCACTCGACCTTCGATCCAACTCGCGCCGTTAGTTCCAGGCAGCCTCAGCGGTCCTCGAAGCCGAATCTACCTGGGCCCAGTGGCACAATCAGCGCGGGCGGCCAAAAATCGATACCGAGCGCAAACCCAAACAAGTGCAGCTCGATGCCCTCTTTCAGACCGACCCGCATTCCTAATAGTGGCGTCTCTAGCTGGATTCCCGTGCCACCAGAGGTCCGCGAGGCACCCATGACCCCTCGATAATCTTTGCCAATCGCTGTAGCCGGCAGGTCCACCGTAAGCCCACATCGACGCAGGAGCTGGTCCACAAACGTGTTACTGTTTGGCCCGGGCCATGCGAGATAGCGCCTATCGATCGGCTGCTCGTAGTTATGAGCATGCGCCGCGAGGCAGGCTATCGCTTGCTCCGCCTCCTCCCCTAACCAAACCGCGTGAAGCCGCTCGTCGCTGATCCCGGTAAAAGGTCCGTGTCCAAAATCACCGTATTCCACGCGGCGAAAGCGCGCCTCCCCCTCGCCGCGCATTGCAAACCAGGCGTGGCGCGCAATCGTATCGATGGGTGCGGGCATCTCTGTGCTGACCAGCAGCAGCACCGCTTTGCGCGTCTCAGGAACTTCAAGCGGCCTCGCGTGCACCACGCAGCTCGCTATCAGAAAGCCGCACACAAACAGGAGCACGGATCGAGGCAGGTCGCGGCGCATGGAGCATTTGAACACATAAAGGCCTCGCGCACCTTCCTTGCAAAAGAGCTGTCGCTTCCGCAGGCGACGGCTGCCCACGCGGCGAAGGTTCGCGTGCGCGTGCGGAGCGCACATACTCAGAGACTGGGCGGCGGCTCGGAGCTCTCCGAGGCCTCCACCAAGCGCACGTCGTGCAGCTCGCTCAGGGCGACGGCTTGCGCCACGGTTAGCTCGGCCACGAAAGCGTTAATGAGCAAAAAACTGTGGACGTACGTGCCACCCAGATCAGCGACCACGCCTAGCGCACAAGCTTGCGTCTGGGCAATCTCTTGGGCGCGCGCGACAAAGACAGGCTCGTCATCGCTTATGTCCTCACGCTGGCCGGGCAGCGGGAACGCCGTCAGACTGACTTCTCGCTCCATCATCACGACGAATTCCGCGGACTCGTCTCCGAGCTCTTCCTCAAGCGTCGCTCGCTCTGGATGAAGCTTTTCGGGGTCGCTCGCGCGCTCGTCAGAGCAGCCTCCTGCCTTGGCATCGATGACCCGAAAGGTGTCCTCGTCGAGGCGGTCTATACTCGGGCTTTCGGCAACGGGATTGCCCGTGCTTGAGCCCGCACACGCAGCGAACACGACGAGAGATCCCATACAGAGTTTTCGCGAGAGCATTTCAATCCTCCTTAACGGATAGCGGAAACATTTGAAAGTTGATCTGAACGACGCGTCTTGCATCGTCCCCTGCGGTGTATTCTTGCAAGAGCTCTTCGCGAAAATGCTCAAGACGCGCCTTGATCGCGCGCATCTGCTCTTCGCTGACACAGAGAGTAAGTGAGGCTATCTCGCGATCCTCGCGGGGTATTCGATCGAGAGCATCTGCGGCGCGTTCCATCATGCTGCGATGGTAGGCGACGAGTTGATGACCGAGTGGCCCCTCGGGGCTTTGCACAAGTCCGTTCGCTTGCACCAGGCGCCCGTCTCCATTGCGAATCAGCAATCCCAGCTCAACCAGCACGCTTACGGCGCGCTCGGCATCACGTACAGAGATCGGAGGACACAGGGTGCGCGCTATCCATTTTGGCTCTTCCTGAAAATCAGAGCGCGCTGCCAGCTCGCGAATCGCCGGCAGGTACCATTGAGAATAGTAAGCTTCCTGCGCCGCGGCCAGTTTATGGACATGGCGATATCTGGCGAAGTCAGACAGTCGCTCATAGGCGCGCGCACGAGCTACGGAGTCCTTCTCTTGATTGAATGCGACGAGTGCGCAGAAGTAGTTTGCCGCGTCTCCACGCAACTCCGCCGCCTGCGCGAAGCGGACCGCCATGCCACTTGTCAGGTTGCGTTGGGCATCCATCACGAGCTTCAAATAGTTGGGCGAACGCAGACCTGCCCGCTTTCCGAACTCTCGCAAGGAGACCCCCTTCCCATCCCTGCCGCCGGCCTCGTAGTAGGCCCGAAGGTACAGGCGATAGTCTCGAAACGAGTAAACGTTCGGGGTGCTGCTTGCCATGCGTCTACGATGTTCGATTCGCGCGCAAAGTACTAGGGGACGATCCAACTATTCGAATACAATCAGTATTCATCGAATCGGCCAACTATCACGGAAAATCGAATGATATCCATACGATGTGCGTGACAAAAAATCACTCCATCTCGATCGCGTGTACATTTTGGAGAACATGCGGAGGTCGCAGGCGAGCCAGGACGTGGGCCACACAGCGCCCAGCGCCTCAGGACACTTCTCCTCGATGGCCTCGCAAGCCTCCGGAGTCCTCAAACTGTTCGCCCTCGCCCGTGTGGAGGTCTGATATCGGGGATTCACAGCTCAAACCATGGTTGGACGAATCCGCGCTGGCGAAGAAAGCATCAAAAACCTTCAACAGACGACGCCTGCCTACAACGCCAGTCAGCCGGTATCGGCCCAATCCTCGCCGTAGTCGAAAGTCAGCTCGGTGCCCGGCTGGATGGTCCGAAGCGTGAACAACTGATCGCCCCAGAACTCGGTGTTGGGATTGCTCGAGTGATTGACGTACCTGAGTTCGTTGCGACCATCGATACCCACAACTTGGCCGCCTTCGTCCTCGAACCACAACACGTAGGTATCGTTCTCCGAGGTCCGCTCGCCTTCGTACACGCCGACCAGGCAATGTGCGCGCAGACGTCGCTTGGCGAACACGCCTTTGCCATGAATGGGGCTCTCTCGAACTTCAACCAGGTCCTGTAGCTTGGGCACAACGCGGGGGGAATTACGCGCTCTTCCCGCCCCGGTCGAGCGCTATCGCCCCGGACCGACCTAGGCCCCGCACAGCTCTCGCACAGCTCGAGAATAGAGCGCGCACGAACGGAAACCTGGAACCTGAGAGGGAGTCGTGCGAGATAGCCGCGTCGTTTGAACCACGAACGCTATCGAGAGCAGGACGCGTGCACAGGAAACAGCATAGGGAGCTTGGGCAGCGGATCGCTTTATCCGTTCTGCTGTGGCTTGTCTGCACTCCATCGCTCACGCATGCGGAGCTCCGCCGTGCGCCCGCCCTGCACTGGACACGGGGCGCAGACGCCGAAGGCTGCATCGACCCCACAAGCCTTGCCATCCGCGTCGAGCAGCTCACAGGGCCCGTGCTCGCGCGCCCTCCTGACGGCCTGCGTGTCATCGAAGGTCACATCACGCATCGCGCAGAGGGGGGATTTCGCGCCCGTCTGACCGTGGCGGACCGCGATGGCACCCCATTGGGCGAGCGCATGGTGGAGCATGCCTCCGAAAATTGTCGCGCCTTCGATGCTGCCCTCGGCTTCGTCGTGGCCATCCTGATCGACCCAAGCCTTTCCCTCGAAGCGCTGCCTCCCGAGCTGCTTTCGCTGTTCACAGGCGAACTCACTGCCGAAGAGCGACTCACCCAAGAACTTGCACCGAACGCGACCGCAGCTGCCCCCCAAAGCGCGCATGAGGAGGTGCCCGAGCCTCCCCTCGCGTCAGCGCCTCCTGATGCCGACGAAAAAACCCGTGCGCTACGCGAGGCTACGTACTCCGTGGCCCTCCTAG
>CAZEWA010000336.1:0-5603 GCA_964515685.1 uncultured Polyangiales bacterium
GCTTCGACACGAAGCAACGCGAGCCCAAGGCGCAGGTGTACTTCACCAAGGAGCGTGAGCCTGAGACTTTCGAGAAGCTCGCGAGTATGGTCAAAGATACTCAAGTGTCCGCCAAAGTGAGACACTTTAGTCGAGGCTTTGCAGGCATTGTCGAAGACGACGAACTCGACAGTTCGGTGCCTGACTCGGAGGATGCAGGCTTGGCCGATGCGGGTACGGATGCCTGGGTGCCCGACGAAGAACCGGACGCGGGACCCCAAGGCACGCGCATCACGTTGCTGAGCCGAAACTCGAATGGCGCACCTGTAAGCCACTCCTGGGTTGCCTTCCAAAACGGCGAAGGTGCGTGGCGAGCGCTCGAGGCCGTCGGAATCGGGCGATATGAGTTCAACGTGAGCGCTCCTAGATACGGGCTTGTGGCCGTGTGCGCGAACACGGCCAATACCTCGTCCTCGGCGAAATTTGTTTTCGCGCCGGCGACGAGTATCGAGCAGGTCATAGAGGTCATGGGGTACTGCCACAGTGCTGCGTCGTCGCCTACCCACCAGATCTCAGGTACGTTGTCTGAGCTGTCGGGTATGGCGGGCTATCGCTACGGTCACTCAGAACACACGGGAGATAGCGAATTTCCGTCTGAGGGACCGGCCACCTATCTGATCGAAGGTTTGCCTTCTGGACGTGCCGTCGATTCCGCGCTCATCATCCATAGCGAGGACTTCGCGGTGGCCAAGGGAAACGTGACGCGGAACCTCACGCTGACCGCAGATCAGACGGATCAAGATCTCGACTACAACACCGGCTGGCACGACCTATCGTCGGGTACCTTTCAAATCATCAACCCTGAGATGCGGGGGCTCGATAGCATGACAGCGGAGCTCGTGACGGGCGGAGCCAACCAGGGCGTCGAGCTGGGATATGCGATGTACGGTCTTCTTGGCCAGGTCAGTCTCACTTTCCTGAAGTTTCCCGAAGGGGCGCTGCTCCCCGGTGATCGCTACCGGTTCACTGGCAGGCTGACCGAGGAGAACACCTATCGAGAGGTCACAGTGCTCACCACGTCGAGTGCGAACCTTACTGTTACTCGTGCGAGCCCGTTTACGGCATCGCTCACGGCTGACCGAAGCGGGGCAAGTCTTCGTCCCATGCTTCACTTTGCGCACGATGCCGCCGCGAAGGAATACGCATTCAATTATCAGTACCTCGCAGGTCAGAATCCGCATCTAGCGGAGTCGCGGATCGAGGCCGGTTACTTCCCGCAGGACGAGGATAACCACAAGTTTGCTTATCCGGAACTCTCAGGAACGCCGGGTTTTCAAAGCAGCTGGGTTGCACCTTCGACAGCTAGCGTGTCGGCGAACGCGAGCGTCACGAAGGTCGAAGCAGTGCCAGGCGGTTGGCTCACGAGCCGGTCTGAGGTCACGGCCTCGCTGTCTAACTGAGAGTGAGCCTTCGCAGCCTTTCCCATGCGTGAAAAGCCGTGGGTATTGCGCTAAGTTGCGCGGATGAGCAGCCTGATTCTCGATAGCTGGAGTCATCGCACACAGGCGGCCACGCGCGCGCTGATCGTGCCGGACGGCTGCCGCGACGTGATAGTCCAGGTCGAGCCTGGACAGGCGCCACGTTGGTTCATCTCCCCTCTCGATGCCTCCGTGCGTGAGGCGGTGTTGTGCGCTGACACGTTCACGCAGGGCTTTCGCTTGCGAGCAGGAGCCGAGATCGACGAGCCCGGGCTGCTTGCGACGCTGGCAGCGGACGCGCTGCATGGAGACGGCATGCTCGAGTGCATCCACGCGTATTGCTCCTTACGCCCGGCTGTCGCGGATGCACTCGAGGCTCTCGAGGTGGCTTCCAGCGTGGTAGCAGCGGCGCGAGAGCTTGGCGTGAGCACGCGCAGCCTAGAGCGGCTGCTTCGGATTGCGACCGAGCATCCTCCCGTGTTCTGGCTTCAGCTCGCGCGGGCAAGGAGAGCGGCTCGCGCAGTAGGCCAAGGCTATCCCTTGGCTGAGCTCGCTTTTCAGCACGGTTTCTCCGATCAACCTCACATGACGCGGCAATTTCGCCGCTGGTTCGGAGTGTCGCCCGCAGCGCTGCGCACATCGGAAGAGATCAATCAGGCGCTCGGGGCGCACGGCTTCGGTTGAGTCGCGACGCTATCCCTGCGGCTTCACAGGCGAGCAAATCTCGACCAGAAAACCATTCGGGTCTGCAACGAAAGCCATGCGTTGGCCCCATGGCTGCTCACGCACCGCTTGCACCAAAGCCGCGCCTGCCTGCAGCGCCTTTTCGAGTGCTCCTTCTACATCCTCGGTCTCGAATGCAATCTCAAACACGGGTGCCTTCACACTCGCATCTCCGGGGGCTTTGCCGAGCTCGCGCATCAGGCGCTTAGAGGAAAACGACAGCGCAGTCTCGCCCGTGCGCAGCTCACCGTAGTCCCCTCCAGGGTGCAGCATCGCGCGCGTTACGCCAAAAGCGCGCTCATAGAACTCGAGCGTTGCAGGGACATCGTCGACGTAGAGGATCGTGTACTTGAACTTCATCGTGTGCGGGCTCCGTTCGAGCGGGGTAATCGGAGAATACACGCAGTCTGGAAGGAGCTCTTGAAGATATGCGACAAGGCCTACGTGAACGCGCTGGGGCATTCGCCGTGCGCTCTTAGGGGCAGCGTTCACGAAAAACAAGGGTAGATGTCGAATGGCTTTGTGACATGTGGAGACAGCATGTCGCGGAAAATGCGGTGTCGTGCAACATTGCAATGGTTGAGAAATGAGCTGTTTCAGAACTGAAGGTTGGGTGGCTCTACGAAAGTTGTTTCCAATTTGTATTGTGCTTGACCGATGTGCGCAATCCTGGTTCTGTCTGCTTCTTGGGAGGTAGAGTATGTTGACCATCGTCGGACCATCTGCGTCGATAAGTAAGGATCGGTTCCCTGATCTCTCGTTCGCTACAAACATGGAGACCGTGGTTTTTATCTTCTCCGTTTGTAGGGAACTGATCAAGCAGGCACGATTGGGGTCGTCTTGTTCTCGAATCCTTGGAAAATACAGCGGAGAAATCTACGATCAACCCGATCACGAGCCCTATCCGATGAAGCTAACTGTGCTCGGTCGCTGTCTGTCCGTCTGCTGGGGATCCGGCTGGACACACCACGGCGGCGAATTTAGATTCCGGGGACATATGGTCGAAACCCGCTTCACCATTGCCTACCAGTTCATGAACAACGCCGGGCGTGGAAGCGCCTTTTTTGACGTGGGTCACGACTCAAGTCTTGCAGGGACTTTTGGTGCCTTTGGGGCTGTCACGCGGCACTCGACGCTCGGAAAGATCCGATTGCAGCGACAAGCAAGTCAGGCAGACTGCGAAAGCATGTTTGCGAGCGACGCTAGGTAAGTCTAGTTAAAGCATGCTGCCGTGTGCTGGAAAGACGACCATCATCTACTCCGGCAGAAGCATCAACGTGCACGCGTAGCTCGGACAACCCAGGGGCTGCGCTGTGCGCTCAGCGGATGACGATTTGCTCGAAGTCGATCTGAGCTTCGTCGTCGAAGACTACGCCCGTCATGACATCGCCATCGCGCTCGACTCACAAAAAGCCGCGCTTCCGGTCCCTGACTCTTGACCATCTCTTGGTCGCCAGGTTTGTTGCTCATTGAGGCTACGAAACTGGTCCATCACGATGGCGTTGGTATCGCGGGCAAAGAAGGCCACCTGACGGTGTTCGAAGGTGTAGCCCAGCGCCACGTAAAAAGGAAAGTCGAGCGCGGCGTATGGCTCCTCGAATTTGAGTCACTTTGCGCGGGCTGGGAGCGTTGTCTCATGCAGCCTGTGGCGACACGGAGCCTCCGACACGAGGTGTCGACGCGTGTGATGGCAGAGGCTCGAGGCGCCGCGGGTTTACCGAGCCACACCCGCGCCGAGCAGACGATTGGGTGCGCTGGGGGCGGCGACGACAACAGTTTCTCCACTGCCGTCCGCAGCATAGAGCACAACGCTGCCGCGTGTCACGACGACCTGCGAACCGTCTCCTGACACGACCACTTGGGCGGGAAGGGCACCGAGCGCGGTCAGCCAGGGGATTTCGGCCACCTTTCCTGCGCTGTCTACGCTGTGCCAGGTGGCGATGCGGAGACCGCCTTGTCCTACCGTTTCCGAGGTGAACCACGCCTTGCCTGGGCCTCCCTGAATCACGCCTCCGATTCTGCCGATTTCCACGGAGACGGCCGCTGATAGGTCGTCGCGCTGCACGTAGATGGTTTTGTCGACAGCGTAGGCAAAGTGCTCGCCGTCGATCCATGCAGCCGCGTTGACGAATACGGAGCCATCGCCGGTGTCCGCGTCGACCTCGGCGCCCGTGGTGGTATCCCAGAGCACGATCTTGCCCTTGCAGGCGATGGCCAGGCGGTCTCGCGTCTTGGAGAGGCTGTTTGGCGTCACGAAGCAGTATTCGTAATCGTTGACGTCGACGGCCGTCTCCGTGTTTGCCGGAAGGACAACTTTCTTAAAGCCTTTTTGACCAAAGATCTGGGTGAGCAGCGTGTTGTCTGAAAGAAACAGCTGAACGCGTCCTCCGCCCGGCGGTTGAAAAACGATCTCGCCGTCGGACAGGCGCGCTACCTTTTTTCCATCGGCGATATAGGTCTCCTTCGGCGATACGAAGACAGGGTCTTCAAAGCCTCCGCCTGGGGTCGCGATGGGCTCCTTTTCCTGGGTCGCGATGTTTACGCGGTGCGTCCCCAGACCGTCGCTGTAGTACACGTTGTGGTACTTGGCAGCCGTCCCGTTTTCGCTTGGATTCTCTTCGTCTGGATCCTCTTCGTCTGGATTCGCTGCGTCTGGGTCCTCTTCATTTGCGCCACTGTCTCGGCCACTCATGCCGCCGTCGATCTCGTCGGGGGATAGCTTTTTGGATGGGCTACTGTCGTCGCCGCATGCTCCCACCAGAGCCATTGCAGCGAGTACGCCCAGCAAAGGACGAGTTATCTGTACTTGCATTCTTCTTTTCCCCCAGACCTGTTTCGAAGTTCTCCTTCCCAAGATACTCAGGTCGGGGGCGCTGCCGCAGACCCCATACGGGTAGGGAACCTTGGCGGACCTATGCGCCCATTAGGCTACGTTGCGGATGGGGCCGAGCCGCTACTTCTTTTCGGGCGGTGAGTCCCAGTCCTGCACGGCTGCGCCCTTGACGATCGAAAGGATGTCGATGGCGGCTGCAGCGCCGTCGCCCGCGCTGATGATGGCCTGACTGCGCTCGGGACGTACCAGGCGTCCGACCGCGTACACACCGGCAAACGACGTCCTGCCGTTGATGTCGACCGTGATGGCGCCCGATTCGTCGCTTTCGAGCTTGAGCTGCTGCGCGAGCCGCGGCGACTTGCCTTCGGAAAGAATGAGGAAGCGGGCTTGTACTTTTTCTCCGCCCTCGAGCGTGGCCTCGAAGCCATCTTGAGTCTGGGCTACGTCTTCCACTCGCGCGTCGACGAGCTGCGCGCCTAGCGAAATCACTTGTTCGCGTGCGGTGCGTTGGAAGTCGCTGCCCAGGATTTCCGGAATGCCCAAGTAGTTCTTCAAGAGCGCCCAGTGCATGGCGGTCTTGTCCTGCCCGT
>CAZEWA010000337.1:0-5602 GCA_964515685.1 uncultured Polyangiales bacterium
CTACTCCAGCGCGCGCGACAATTTGTGGCGGTGTACCAGCTCTTCATCGAGCCGGAAGGGGCAGACGTCCTGGTAGACGGGCAGCCCGTAAGTCTGCGTGATGGCCGGCTTTATCTCGACCCCGGCAATCACACTGTCGTTGTGCGCGCTCCCGGTTACGAGGAAGCCCGTAAGGATCTGCGTGTGACCGACCCTCGCCGCGATGAGCTCAAGATTGAGCTCAAGGTCGCAGGGCATGACGAAGGTACTCTGGCCAGCCCAGCTTCGCCCCAAGCGGCAGCGCGCGCAGACGTCAGCTCTTCCGAGCCTTCGGCCCGTCCCAAGCGCGTCTGGGCCTGGGCCCTGGGCGGAAGCGCCATCGCTGCAGGCGCCGTGGGGCTCGGTCTGGCGGTCGTAACCTCTAAGAAGAACGACGATCTCAAAACGTGCGCTGTCGCCTGCGACGACATAGCGACCAAGGGTAAGAGTCTGCAGCTCGGCACCAACATCGTTCTGGGAACCTCAGGCGCCCTGCTCGTAGGCGCGGTGGTGGCATGGTTTGTCGAGGGTAGACCGGGCAAAGAAACGCCGAAGAAGGCGGCCCTCTTCCTGCATCCGAGGGGTGCTGGCATTCAGGGGCAGTTCTGAATTATGCGTGCTCTTCACCCTTACGATCGAGCGTCGGTTTCGTGGCTTTGAGCACCGATTGATAGGATCTTCGCGTGGTGTTGCTCTGACCCGTTGAATACACCGCCGCTTTTTTAATATTTCGCGCTCCATTTCGAGCCGTTTCACGCGTTTTCGCAGCTCTGCCAACTCGCCGCGCTCATCGTTCGTAAAGGCGGGCTGGGAGGTTCAAGTTGGCTTCGCGGCCTCTGCTTTCCGCATCCAGTCGCGCAGCACCGTCACCGTCAGGTCAAGGTCTCTCGCCACCTGTGGAATCGTGCGTTCTCCAGACGCGCAGAGGCGAACCGCATCGGCCCTGAACTCATCTGTGAACACTCGCTTCTCCGCCTTGCCATGGATCACTCCCCACGCGATTGTTACGCGTTTCCCTGTGTCCACCAAACCGGGTCAACTTCAAGTTGCGTGTGGCTCTGCTTGAGTTGCGCGAGGTCCACGGGCACCACCAAGTCTTTGGAGTAGCGTATGGAGAGTCCTGTGGCGACGCCATCGGAATTGCCGTCTGATCGCTCACCTCCGCTTGGACGCTTTCGAAACTCGGTCGCGCAGCTGTCCGCGTCGGTAGCGTGCTACACCTCTGAGCATGTCACTCCGAGCGCGGAGCTACTTAGCGTTGTCGCTGTTGATCGCGGCCTGTCGCAGCCAGGGCCCCTCCACAGGCTGCGGTGCCGCGTGCCCTGAAGGCATGGTGTACATCCCTGCCGGAACGTTCCAGATGGGCACGGATTTCGAGCACGCCTTCTCGGACGAGCGCCCGGTGCATCAGGTGACGCTGTCTGCCTTTTGCATGGATCGCGCGGAAGTAACGATCGATGCGTACGCCGAATGCATCAAGGCGGGCAAGTGCGGCGAGGGGGGCGGCACGGGGCTGTACGGCTGCGGTAAACTGCCGGAGCATTCTGGGCGGCCCATGAACTGTGTGACCTGGACGCAAGCGGACCGCTACTGCAAGCAACGGGGGGCGCGGTTGCCCACGGAAGCAGAGTGGGAGTACGCCGCGCGCGGCACCGATGGTCGCCTGTACCCCTGGGGCCATGAGGCGCCGAACGAGACACATTACTGGGGCGGCTCTAACGACTTCGATTGCCGTGGCTGTCCTGCCAAGGTCGGCAGCCACCCGGGCGGGGCGAGCCCTTTCGGCGTGCTCGACATGGTCGGCAATGTGGCCGAGTGGGTGGCCGACATCTACGCGCCCTATTCGGCGGAGCCGCAGACCAATCCGCTGCAGACGATGCCGCAGCACGACCACTGGCCTTTGCGTGTGCAGCGAGGTTCATGGGGTGGGCGGGACCTGGATGGCATCCGGGAGAAAGTATCGCGCGTGACAGGGCGCACCGGAAAGGCAGAAACAGACACGCATACCAGTGAGGGCTTCCGCTGCGCGAAGTCCCTGGAGAGTCGCTGAGCTACGCTGCACCCTCCTGGTTGACTAGATGGTTCAAGACGCCGATGCGCTGGCGAAGCCGAGGGCCTTTGGAGACGCGTTCAGTTTGACGTCCGCGCGCGTCCAGGTGGAACTCGTTTTGATTTGCCTGCGTGACGCGATCAATCAGAGGTTGCACGCGATTCTCGCTGCCCGTGCGCGCGTAGATGCTTGCCTCCGTTGCAACGACTGCCAGCGTCCCCAGCCCTAGAAACAGCGCGAAGGGAGTCGCGGCCAAAGAGAGACTTCCTCCAAGGAGGCCCACGGCAACGCTCCCTACGCCACCAAGGCCTGCGCTCACCTGCGCTACGCCCTTTACCATTTCGAGTTGAGCGCCGATAGCGTCACCCTGGTCGAGTCGCTTTACGGCATCGCTGTCCTCGGAGTAGAGCACTTTTATGCCGTCTTGCAGGTTATAGAGGCCTTCGGCACCCAAGCCGAACGTCCCTGCGTTGCGCGCCCAGGGCAGCAGTTCCCGCAGGGCTGGCGTCGCTCCCTTGGCGGCGAGCAGGATTTCTGCCACGTGCGCTGCCGAGCCGACGCCTTGCAAGGCCGACCACGTACCCGTTTGCACGGCGCGTGCACTAAAGAAGTCGAAGCCCTCTTCGTTGTTCGCCAGATTGTAGACGGCCACCGCCGCGTTGAGCAGGTTGGCGAAATTGCCGAGCGACTCGGAGCGATTGGTTAGGCGTTCGATTGTTCTGGGGTCCGCAGGAATCTCCACGATGCGCTTGCCAAAGCTGACCTCAAGCGTATGCAGCTTGGCGGGTTGGACCTGCTCGACGCCTGTGATGGGACTGGTTGCGCCGTTGACGGGCCGAATGAGTTGCACATCCCTGCGCGTCAACACGCGATACTCGCCGCCCGCGAGGTGAACGCGCGAGGCTCCTCCCGCTCCGGCGTCAAAGATGTCGATGCCGACCGAGACCACATTTTCTCGCGCTGTGAACGAATACCTGCCCTGGGTTCCGCCGACCTGGGCGGCATGGAGCACGCCGTGGAGGGACCATTGCTCGAGGCGCACCATCAGACGAATCGCGGCGCGGGCGGAGCGTAGATTGTGTTTGTGGGTGAGCGCATGGCTCCCCACAAAGCCTTGCAGCAGGGCGCTCGCGCCGTTGCCGAGGTTGCCAATCCAGCCTGCTTTTTGCGCAAAGGCTCGCCACTGAGGTGCGGTTGCCAAGTAGCCTTGGTCGGCCTCGAGCCACCACGCGTGACCCAGCGCCGCGCACTGGCGTGTGTAGCGGTTGTACAGGTCTTGCAACCGTTTGGCCTGTTCCGGGGGCACGGCTCGGCTCAGATGCCAAGTGAGTCGGTCGAAGGGCATATCGCGCTGCAGAAGTTTGCGACGATGGTTTTCGATCCAGCCAAACGCCGCAGTAACCTGTTCCTCGGAAGCCCGGATGTTGGCGGTCAGCCCTTCTTGCTTGAAGGTCATGCCAGCGAGGTAGAAGTCGAAGTACGCGATGAAAGGGTTCCAGGCGGCGGGCTCCTGTAGTGTGAGATCTTGGTCCGTCGTGAACAGTCCGCTGAAGTGAGGATGCTCTGCGTTGAGCTGCTTGCGCAGCGTTTCGGCTGCCTCGAGCCACTTACCGGTGCGTTCGTAGACCTTCAGAGATTCGATGTAGCGCTCACGTATGACTCTCTGCATTTCGAAGTCCAACCTCGCACAAGCCTTCGCGCACTCATTCGCGTAGCGCCGATAGTCCCAAAATCCCCGCCAATCACGCTCTCCGCGACCGCCGATGTTGGCGGTGATCGTGCGAACCATATAGGCGCGCGCCTCCGCATCGAACTCGTCGACGCGCCCCGCCTGTTCTGCCGTTGCGGTGACGTGCTGGGCCGTAAGCAGCGACACCCAGTTGCGGTCTTCACGTAGATGTGCCGAATACCACTCGAGCCACTCACACAGATACAGCGCCTTCAACGCTTGGGGGGTCACATCAAAAATCGCTGTCGTGGTGGCGTCCTCGAAGTACCAACCGCCGTGATAGCCCTGGCGTTTGCCTACGAGAAGCAGTCGAGACACGGCTTCCACTTCTTGGGGCGTCAACAGGTCTAGGTCGCGGAGTGAGGCGGGCTTCCCGAAGGGTTCGATGGTGATGGTGTTGGCTTGCCAGGAGTCGAACGCTGCCTGTGCGTCGATCTCGACGTCGTTGAAGAACGCGATGAATTGCGAGTAATCGTAGGTCCAAAAAACGCGGTACGTCTCGTTGGGCAGGCCGTGGATCAGCTCGGGCTGGGCCTTTTGGCTGCGCTCGAACTTCACCGGATGGTTGCCTTGAAGCAAGAACCACACGCTCGGCGGCGGCAACCTGCGCACGGCGGCCTTGGGCACATCGTCTGGCGCGCCCAGCGTCGCCATCGTTCGCTCCACAGTCCAGCCCACGTCGTTGGTGCGACCTACCACGACCTTCGCTTTGCTGATCGCCACGCTGGCCAGCTTCTCGGAGGACGGAGCGATCGCGATGTAGGCACCACAAATGGGCTGGAAATCGAGGGTAAAGCGTTCCCCCAACTTGCCCGGACGCTGTTCGTACGTGGTCGTCCACAACGCGATGGGAACGGCTGAGCCGCGTTTCTTGGCGCTGAGAGTGTCTGATGTTTGCGTCATGATCAGGCCGTATAGAGCTTGGTAAGATCGGAGAGCGGCAGTTGGGCGAGCATGACCTTGGGGGCGTGCTCTACCGGCTCCGCGTAGGACTCTTGGCTTTGGCGAAGGAAGAGCGCCAACGCGTCGCGCGTGCGCGTATCGACGACGCCGCTGGGCTTGCCGCACGGGAAGCCGAGCGCGTTGAGTGCGAGCTGGGTGGTGTGAATGTCCTCGGGGGTTGCGAGCGACATCGCATCTCCTTGGCCGGCATCGGGATCAATCGTCAGGTCCGCGACCATGAAGTCCCATTGCAGTCTGC
This sequence comes from uncultured Polyangiales bacterium, assembly GCA_964515685.1. Lineage (GTDB taxonomy): Bacteria > Myxococcota_A > Polyangia > Polyangiales > DASUME01 > DASUME01. The sequence goes on from CAZEWA010000337.1 coordinate 4,999, forward strand.
GCTTGGACAGCGCCACGCGAACCTCCCGCACGTGCGAAGGAAGGATGAGCTCTACGGTGCCGCTGCCATCGGTCACACCCTCACAAGGCGCGAAGCTGCCGCCTCCAGGCACCGGCTCCGCGATGTACGGCTCATCCACAAATGGCAGCTGGTTGTGGTCTTGCAACACTACGCTCAGCGTGATCCGCTCCGGAGGCTCCACCTGAACCTTGTACACCCCATCCACGGCGCGCAGCACTTCCTGCACGCTCTTGCCTGGCACCATGACCTCGTCGCCGGGGCGCAGGATGTTCGGGTCCTTGCGCTTGTTGCGCAGGGGCTCGTTCTTGGGATCTTCCCAGAGCTTCTTCCAGCCCTTGAGGCCGTGGTTGCGTGCGATGCGCGAGAGGTTGTCGCCGCGTTTGACGATGTACTTGGTGTAGCCGGAAGCTTGCTGCATACACGCGCATGCGCCGCAACAGCAGCAGTTCTTGATGCGATCTCTTGGCCCGGGCCTCAAAGGTCTCCAGCAGCGCGCTGAGCGCTTCGCGTTGCTTCTGGGGGCGTTGCGGGTCGGCGGCGAACTCTCGCACCAGCGCGATGGCTTCTTGTTCGTTGACGGCTT
>CAZEWA010000338.1:0-5547 GCA_964515685.1 uncultured Polyangiales bacterium
GCCCCGCTTAGCAGCTTTCGCGCTTAAAAGGAGCTAAGACGCGTGTGTGGTCTACCCCCACCCCCCCGGGTGGTCAAGCGAAACTACAAGCGTTTAAGGCTCGCTTTCCAAGCTCAGATGTAAGGTGACTCAGCGAATCGCAGCGGGCCAATGAGGAAGCACGCGGGGTCGAACATCGCTGATGGGAACGTCCCTCTTAAGGGGGGATTTCAGACGAGCGTTTCGCGGGGCTCGGCCGCTGGAACGGAGCTCTTCGCGTCGTTCGTCAGATGTTCAAGAATGCTGCTCGCGAACGCGACCACGTCGGCTCGCGAGTATCCGTTCTGCTTCAGGTCTCGGTACACCGTTTTGGCAAAGATCTCGACGGCGCGCTGACTTTCCTGTTTGGTCATGCCGTCCGTTAAGCAGGTTCTGTGCCTAGAAAACAGGCTAGATGCGTAACCATTAAACAGCTTCAATTCGTTGGTTAACTCTCGGTTTACAAATGCAGTGCAAACTGCGTTACGCACTTTTCGAGCTCGCTGCTGCGTAAATCGATACGCAGCGAAGGCCTCGTGGCGCCCTCAGTCAAGAAGCGTGCGGTCGGCGAACGCGCGCATGTTGCGGACGGCTTTGTCGTAGCTCGCTACGCGATCCTGCGCCTTTGCGAGGAAGTAGTAGAGTTCAGGATGCGCATCCGTGTACGTCTCGTCCTTACGGATCAGATCTTCGAGCTCAGCGATGGCTTCCTTGAGCAGCGCGCGATCGCGGCCTGCGGCCCGGTACAGCACCAGGGCATAGAGAAACCGAAAACTGGGACCGCTGAGGGTGCGCAAAAGGGGCGGAAGGCGTTCGAAGATGGCGAGGGCCAGTGCTGGGTTATCGGCGGCCAGCGCGCGCTCGATCTCGGTACAACTCAGGTCGAACGTGTGGCGTGCGGCGGCTCCAAGCTGAGGACTCGGCATCGGCGGTTCGAGTTCGAAGTTCGGCTCTTCCAGCTCGTCGAGTAGCCACTTGGCAGCTCGTATGTCGCGGGTGAGTTCGAGCGACATGTCGGGCTCCGTAACTTGCGAGAGGTAGATTCCGGCGTCCCGCTTCCGACCATGGGCCAATAGAGACAGAGACAAGGCCACGCGCGAGGCGTCGGTATCGATGCCTTTCAAACTCGTTGTGAGTTGAGCATAGGGCCACTCATCTCCGTAAAACACACCGAGGTAGCCTTCGTAGCGGGAGAATCCGATGAGGTCTGCGGGGGCGCGCAGCTCGATGAGCATGTTGTCGTCGGTGTTGAGGGGCGAGGGGGTGCGCCGGCAATTTTTCGGATCGCAGGGAGCCGCGCCAGTTGCCCGCATGACGTCGGTCCAAACGCCTTTCTCGAGACGCTGCTCGAGTTGGGTGAAGCGCATGATCTCTTCGCGATTCGAAAATAGGATGCGGCTCCAGATGTCGTACGGTGAGTGCACGTAGGCGCGCTCGAGCTCTGAGGCCACGCTTGGAATCGCCAGGGCGCGCGCAACGTGCGCGAGATCCATCGGCAGCGGATGGTCCGAGCCGACCAGAATGGTGTCGCTCGAGAGTTCCTCTGCAGCGAAGGCAACGACGTACCGAAACTGCGAAGCGAAGGTGCGATAGATGGTCTTGATGTTCTCCGGGCTCATCTCGTAGAGCTGAACCCATTGGCAATACACACCTTGAGGCTTGAGCTTACGCTTCGTGAGCTGGAAGTGATCGACCGTAAAGAGGTCAGATACGCCAGTTATCCAGGGGTTTGAAGGCTCGCTGATGATCACGTCGTAGCGCGTGGGAACCGATGCCAAGAAATTTCTGCCGTCGTCGTTGTGCAGCGTGAGGCGAGGGTGTTCTACGTAGGGAAAGCGCTCGAGCTTCCTGGGGAGGTGACTGACGTCTGCAAAGTAGTCCGCGGCGGCTTCGACCACGGCTTCTTCGAGCTCCATCGCTTCGACGTGTCTGACCGGAAACTCGAGGGCAGCTCCCACGGTGACCCCTGAGCCAAAGCCGACGATGGCGACGTCGAGGTCCTTCGGTCCCTTCGGGTGCAAAAGAATCGGGTAGGCCGCGACCATGATCTGCGTGGGCATGTCGTCGCCGTTCGAGGCGTCTACTTTGCCGTTGTTTTTCAGGGACAAGTGGCGTCCCCAGCGCTCGACCGAGACCGTGGTGGAGACGCCATCGCGATAGTACACGAGGTCGGGTTGGCCCCACGAGGTTGGGTCGAGCACCTCCTTTGCAAGGGAGACGCGGAAGGCGCCGAGCGTCATGTGCGATAGGTTCCAGTCGAACGGCGTGCGACCTGCGCAAAGCAGAGCGAGCAGGCCTGCCGCTAGCAGTCCGGAAACGGCGGCAAGCGAGCGCCGAATGGCGTGATCCCGCGCGGAAGCCGCCGACGGAGCGCTCAGCAGCATGACCCAGGCGATGGCCGCATTGAGCAACATGCCGAGTCGCAGTGTGGGCTCCATGCCTAGCCAAGGCAGCAGCAGAAAGCCTGGCAGCCACGAGCCGACGATGGAGCCAGCCGTGTTGGCCGCGTACACCGTCCCGACGTCGCGACCGAGTTCGCCTCCGCGTGTGCGCCACAGCGCTAACACCACGGGGAACATGGCCCCCATGCCGAGGGTTGCGGGTAGGGTGCACAGGCCGGCGGAGAGCAGCATGAAGAAGCGCACCGTTCCGACGTGCATGGCAGGCGCTCCCAGTGAGCTTACAAGGCGCGCGAAGCCGTACGGGATTTCGTCCTGGAACAAGTAGCTAGTGAGCGTGCAAATCGCGATGGTGAGCTGCAGGCTGCCTGCCAAAAGCCAGGCCGAGTGGCGGAGTCGCAAAAGGAAATACAGAAAAAGCGCAATGGAGAGCACCACCGCAGTGGTCACGTGGGGCAGGTAACCGTGTACCGATACCGCCGGCAGCGACGTGGGCTTGGCGGTGAAATAGGCGAGACCCATCAAAGCGAGGGCGCACGGCACAAGCAGTGCGCGTTGTGCTGCTCGATTGCGTGTAGGTTCGGCTTCCTGCAGTAGTTCGTCGCCTGCTGCTTCAAGGGTTGTGGCGCGCAGCTTGGTGAGATGAGCCATAAGCACTAAGCCGAGGCTGACGAGAGCGAACACGACGCAGCCGAAGGTGAAGCTCGCGATAGCCAGAACAGGAGCCAGCGACAACAGGGATAGGGCCGCGCACGCGAGCATCCACACGAGCAAGGTTCGGTCGGTGAGGCGGCTGTCGGCCAGGACCTTGGAAGCCACACCGCTCCCGAGCGCAATGCCGATGAGGAATGTGATCAGGATCAGCGCAAAGGCCTGCATCGACGAGCCTATCGCCATCGACAGTGCACGCGACCAAACGACCTCGTAGGTCATTGCGCAGGCGCCCGACACACCAAAGCTCCAGATAGCGAGCTTGCGCTGCCAGGGCCGAACGCTCGCGCTAGCCTCGATGCTGCTCGTCGAAACTTGCGGCGCTTCGAGCTCGGCTGCTTGAATCGTGCCGGGCCGCTTCACTGCGTACACGATGAGAATGGCAACACCAATGGCCGCGTTGATGGCCACGGCACTCAGGTTTGTCGCGCGCACGCCTACGAGCGGCATCAGCACGAAGCTTGCGAGCACCGTGCCGAAAACTGCGCCGAGTGTGTTGACGGAGTAGAGTGATCCGACGCGCGCGCTGAGATTTTCGCCGCCTTGTTGCTCGCGCACGAAATGTTGGGCTAACAGCGGCAAGCTGCCTCCCATCAGTGTGGTCGGAATGATCAGGATGGGAAACACGCAGCCGAAGCGCGCGAGCATGAAGCCCAGGCTGCCCTCTCCCAGCGAGTTGCGGAGCTCGGCGTTGACCGTGGCCAGAAAGCCGTCGCTGCGCACAAGCTCTGGAATCACGAGCGCGCAGGCTGCGACGCCTATTTCGCACAGCGCGTAGGCCACCAAGGGGCGCTTGATCCGGGCTGCGCGTCGCCCAAACACATGGGCGCCGAATCCCAAGCCCGCCATAAAGGCTGTGAGGACCGAGCTCATCGCGACGCTTGTGGCGCCAAACGTGTGGTGCAGCATGCGCGTCCACAGGGCTTGAAAGATGAGACTCGACGCGCCGGACAAAAAGAACGCCAGGTAGGCAAGGCGGCCCAAGGTTCACTCCTCACACGAAAATGGCAGGGCCCTAGATAGCCTTTCAGTCGGTCTCGAGCTGCTTCCGCATGCGGTCGAGCGCCTTGGCGTGCATGCGACTCGCCCAGGATTTCGAGAGCCCAAGGCGTGAACCGGCTTCTTCGATGGTCACCCCCTCGAAGTACACGGCCTCCACAAGCACGCGCTCGCGTTCAGGCAGGTTATCCAGACCGTTGCGCACGAGTAGGCGCTCCTCGGCTCCCGCAAGGAGGTGGTCGGGACGCTCGGGCGCCCGGTCTTCGCCTTGGCCGACGGCAGCAATCAGAAACGCCGCGCTTATCTTGCCGAGTGCATTCTCGAGGTCGCGTGCTCGCGACTGGGGTGACCCGTTGTCGCCAGCCCGTTCCTCGGCCAGCTCCTCTCCGACTGCGTCGGTGGCCTCTGCCGCCTTGAGCCGAGCGTAGGCGCGTCGCCGCAAGAAGCCTTGACTGCGCACGCCGTCCAGGATGGCGCCACGTATCCGATAGTGAGCGAACGCCGAAAAGCGCACGCCCCGATTCGGATCGAAACGCTGCTTTGCCTCGAGAAGTCCTTGAAATCCCCAGGCCCGAAGGTCGTCTGGGTCACAGGACAAGTCGAGCTCACGAACGAGGCCCCGAACGATTCGGTCGACCTGTTCTCGGTGTGCTTGAAGCTCGGGGTCGCTCTGCAGCCTGCACCTCTTCGCTCAGGTGCGTACACGCGGGTAAGGTAGGCAGTCAAGGGGAGCGTCGCCTGAGAGCGCACTTCCTGCTTGGTACACTGGCGGCGGTCGTCCGAACCCGGTATGAAAGCGATCTGTGTCGACCCGGGAAGACAGCACACGCTTTCCCGTCTCTCTGCGTAAAGGCAGCGGACGTGTGGGGCCCTTTGGGGCGCTTATCGTGGCAGCAGCCACGGACCCAGCGGCAGCGCGAGGCCTAGCCGGCGCCTACGCCTCCCTCGCGGTCGCAGCGCGCCGCAAAATCATCGAAGCCGTTCTTTCAGACGCCCTGGCGGAGTGCATCAGTGCGTCGCCCGCGCTGATTGCGCTCCTAGCGGTCGAAGAAGACCCGGAGCTTGCGCGCCTTATCGCCGACTCGCTGAACTCGGCGGGGGGAGACGGCCTGCGCTCGACGGTGATGCCGCGGGCACTGTTGGCGGGAGACGAGGAGCGGGGGGGAGTGCTGCTCATCCGCCCCCTGCATGGCACGTTTGTCGAAGTGCTCGCACTCGCCTGGGTGCGTGCCGACGGCGTGACCCATTCATTGTTCGATCCGCTCGTCGACGATACCGCCGCGGGTGGCCATACCGCGCGTCTGCCCGATGGGCTTCGCTTTGAAGAAACGCCCACGCAGCTAGCGGTCGATGTGCTGGCATCTGTGTTGTGGAGCCATCGACGCAAGCACGGCAGCTTGCCGCCGGGCGTCGACCGTTT
>CAZEWA010000339.1:0-5502 GCA_964515685.1 uncultured Polyangiales bacterium
GATCGAACACCGAAGCCCCGGCAGAGCTAGCCAAACTCGTTTTGGCGGACCACCGGCCCTCAAACACCCCGAGACGTACGACGGAATCCCGAAGAATCAGCGAGCCGCGCGCCGGACAGCGCCCCCGCTCCACGCCGGGCTGCCTCGACGCGTACAAGCACGGGGGTCCGCGCGGGGAGTGCTCAGCCCCCGGGCTGGAACACGAGCGGAAACGCGAACTCGGAGTCGCCTCCGGAAGTCGGGAAGCGCCACGTCTTCACGGACTTCTTCAGGCACTCGTTCATGTCGCCGAGACCGGTGCCCTGCGTGGTCACGCTCTTGACCGTACCGCTCCCACCGACGGTGACGTTGACGGTGACCTTGATGGTGCCGTCCTGACGCCCGCCCGCCGCACGCAGCGCTGTCTCGTAGCAGCGCTGGAGCACGGTCTTGTTGCTCTGCACCACCGCGGACAGCTGCGTCGCAGTGAGCGCAGGACCCGAGCTGGCCGAAGACGAAGAGGTCTTGCTGCCCGTGCCGACCTTGGGGATCTCGGTCTCGCCCCCGGCGCCCATGCGCTCGAGCAGCTTGCGCTGTTCGTCGGTAAGCCCGTCCTTGGGTTGGGTCGTGGTCGTGGTCTTGGTCGCGGTGCTGGATGTCGTGGTCTTGGTCCCGGTGGATGTGGTCGGGGTCTTGGTCTCGGTCTTCGGGGCCTCCTCCACGACCTCCACCTCGGCCGGCTGCTCGGGCACCACCGCCACGATGTCCTGCGCCGCGCGGTCGACGTCTTGCTGCGTCGGGGCCGTAGCGACGGGAGTCTGGGCGACCGGCGCCGGCGAACCCCAGGTATTGCGGTAAAGCATCGGGCCGCCTACGAGCAGGATGCCCACCAACAGGCCGACGGCGATGCCGGTGGTGAGGCCGTTGCCGCCACCCTTGTTCGCCGGGGCCTGCGCCTCAACAGCTTGCACAGGCTGCACGGGTGCCGCGGCCGCAGCGGGGACCACGATCCGTGGAGAACTCGCGGCACCGGCCACGCCGCGCGCCGAAGCCGCCGCCACGCTCGCAGCAAGCGGCGAGTTGGGGCCGGTCAGATCGGCGATTCGCGTGGGCTCGTTGGTGTCGTCGTCGAACTCGTCGGGCTCGTGGCCCAGAGGCGGCGCCACCGGCGCACGCGAACGCGAAGGCCGTTGCGAACCACGCGGCGCACGGCGCAACAGGGCCGTCAGCTCGGGCAACTCGCCGAGCGGACGCCAATCATCCATGCCCTCACGCCAGCACAGCGAGTCCGCGTTGACGGCGCCGGATTCGACCTTACGCCCGAGCTCATCGCGCGTCATCGGGCCTACGGGCACGTCTTGAATCGCGACGTGCCACTGGTCGTACGGCGAAGTGCGCTGGGGCACCTCGGGCGGCGCGGCCACATGGCGCCGGAACTCGGCATTGAGCCCAGACGGTGGCTTCGAACGCGCGCCCGGGCGCTGTGGGGGTGCGGGAATGCCGCCAGGAACACGCGGCGGCATGGGGTGCGCACCCGAACCACCGGAGCGACCCGGACCGGGCACCACAGAGACGCCACCGCGACGCGCGCTACCCGTCTGGCCCGGCACGACCGGACCGGGCATAGGCTGCCCGGGCGGAGGCGAAGGCATGCTGTGCCCGTCGATCAGGATGTCGTGATCACAACGCCGACACTTCATGCGCAGCGTGCGGCCCGTGACCTTCTCATCGGCGATCTGGTACTTCGCCTTGCAGTTTCCGCAGAGAAACTTCATCGCATTCCTCGGAGCAGCGCGTGCATCCCGCACGTTCGGGGCATTCGTCTGTTCACAGCAAGCTCACCAAATGATTCTTAATGTTGGTGCGAGTCGCGTCGTCTGGGGCGCTTCCTAACGCGCGTTGCCACATCTCGGTGGCTTTGAGTCGGAAGCCAGCGCGCTGATACAACACCGCCAAATTCTTCAGCGTCGAGAAATCCCGCGGACGCAAATCCGCAGCGGTCTCGAGCGCCTGAATCCCCTCAAACACGTTGTCCTGTTTTCCGTAGAGCAGGCCGAGATGATAGTGCAATCGGAAGGCTAAAGGATCGATGTCGATGCCTTTCTTCAAGTGCTCGACAGCCCCCTCGACGTCCCCGGCCGAATACGCGTCGATTCCGGCGCGGAGCAACTCGCCGGCAGCTCCCTCCGGGTGCGCAGGCTCCTCGGGCTCGGCCCTGCGTCCCGACAGCGCGCGATCCACCGCTGCCACCACTTCACCGAGCCGAAACGGCTTCTCGAGGAATTCGTCGACCCCGTAGGAACGACGCAAGTCCTCCGCGAAGCGCCAACCTCGATACACTGCGCTTACCATGATCACAGGGATATGGCCGTAACGGCGACTACCTTTGATACGTCGGCAGATATCGAAACCGTGAACCTCGGGCAGCATGGCATCAAGCAAGATCACGTCGGGCGAGATCTCGCGCACCTTCTGCAGTGCATCGAGGCCCCGCGCGCTCTCGTGGACCTCGAAATCACGCTCGCGAAACACGCGCACGAGCAGCTGCCGAATGTCGTCCGTGTCGTCTACGATCAGGATGCGCTGTTTGGGCGCTACCGTGGGATCCGCATCGGATGCTGCGGCCTTGTGCCCCAACAACCCCACAAACAGATCGTCTTCAGGATCGTTGCGAACTACTAGCAGGCCACTCAACTCGTCGGTAAACGCGGCCGGCCTATCACCAGGAGCACTCGACACCAGAGCCCCTTCGCTGCCAGGCAGCAAGCTCGAACGATGGGTGCGTCCAGCCTCTGCCTCCGCATCTCCTGCAAGCGGTCCAAGGTACACGGCCTCACCCCGAGCACGCGTGGCATACACGGCCTCGAGCACATCGCTCAACTCGCCATGCAGCGCGACGTACGAGAAGATGCGCTTGCCAGTGACGAACTCGAGCTCGTCTACGATCCGCTTCTGATCGGGATCCGCCATGGCGAGGAAGAGACAGTCGTCTTTTACGGCCAGCGGCAAGATCGCATGCTCGCGCGCGATGTCGAGCGGCACCAAGTCGAGCGCATCGAGCGGAATGCGGACCTTGCGCAAATCCACCGCAGGCAAGCCCTGTTGCTCGCTGAGCGCGCTCAGCAATTCAGCCGGGCTCACGATCCCCGATTGCGCCGCCACGCTCGCGAGGCGCGCGCCACCTGTTTGCTGGCGCAAAAGCAGCTCATCAAGCCCCTCCGGCGTCACCAATTTGCGTTGGAGCAGGATGCGTCCAAGCTGCTTTTTCGCGTCCGAGCTCTCGCTCATGGCCCCCGCGGCGCGCGACACACACGCTCCGAACCATGAGTTTACGCGAAGTCGTTGAAATACGGCGCGATTTATTGCGCGAAAGCGCACGCGGGCCGCGTCCTGGCCAGCCCCCCGACGGGGACCACGGCACGCAGGCTACATGCCCGAGTTGATCAGGAACTTTCCGTCTTCGGTCCGGGTCAAGACCATGCGGTTGTCCGACAACCTGCGCTCCCAGCGGGTACTCTCCCCATTGTTGATACGGAAGCGCCCGATGTAGGTGAAGTCGACCAGGATCTTGGTCGGCAGGAACACCACGTCGCGGTAGCGGATGTCGTAGTGCACGGCCAGCAGGTCCGAGCCGAACGTGGCCTTCAGGCGCTCCTCGAGGCCCTCGCGGTCGACGTCGTCGTCACCCTGGGGCGTGCCCATGTCGTCGAAGTAGTCGGGGGAAGCCATGGAGACGAGCTTCGCCACGTTGCGCTCGCTGACCGCGGCCCGGTAGCGCTCGACGAACTCGATCACATCGCGGGCTTCCGGTGAATCTTCGACGTCGGTATTCGGGATCACGTCCCGTGCGCAGGCCGTGGCGCCGAGCGCTAGCAAAGCCGTGATCAGAATACTTGGTGCTCGCATGATCGTCCTCCGCCCCCCAACCCACATGAGGGGGCAGCTATTCCAGCAACTCTAGCCGCGCCGAGCGCGCCGGCCGAGTTTTCGCGAAAGCGCGAGAAAGAGCAAACCCAGGGCAGCCCAAGCAAACGGCCCCTGCCCTGTCCCCAGTGAGCACCCGCCCACACCGCGCGGGTAGCCGAAGGTCGTCAGATCGCGCGTCAGAAGCTCGCTCGCCCCGTCCTCGCGCAGCACCAGCGCCGTCACGCGCGGGGCGCGCGGGCCCAAGAGCCGCAGGGGGGCCTCGGGACCGAGCGCGCTCTCCCAGGGCGAGAGGCTCCAGTACACCTGCTCCTCGGGCTGAAGGCCGGCGATCGACAGCGCCCCCAGCACGCCCGGTCGCGGTGGGCGCACGGCGATCTCGCGGGCCTCAGCGGGCACGCTCGGCTTGGGCATGAGCTGCACCGCTTGCCCGGGGGCACAGGGCACGTGCAGCACCGCCCCCGCTTCGAGCTCGCCGTCTTGGCCGGCCCGTGGGTAGGCAGTGAACGCGACGTTGGAGCTGACACCGGCGGAGTTCGCCACGTGGACGCGCGCCACACAGGGCGCCTCAGAGGCCGCGACGCGCAGGCCCAGACCTGTGCCTTCTCGCGTGACCTCGGGCGCGCAGGCCTCGGACGGGACAGCGGCGGCAGCGGCGCCGACGAGCACGCCGTCGGCGACCTCCGCCCCGCCGCCCGGAAAGCGCGCGCGCAAGCTGTAGGCGCCCGGGGCGACCCACTGCGGCACGAACACCTCGACGCGGTAGGCCAAGGAGTGGCTCGCGAGCGGCCGCAGGTTTTGGATGGAAAGGCCGAAGCACAGCTGCTCGGGAGCGTCGCCCAGCGCGATGCCACGCGCGCACAGCGCCACGGAAAAGGCGCGGTAAGCGCGCGGCTCCTGAACGCCCGGCGGCGGCGTCAGGGCCGATGCGGTCTGCACCTCGAACACGAAAAAAGCGCCGGGCGCGGCGCGGGCCGGCGCCTCGGGTGTGGGCGAGAGCAAGCCCCGCGCAGCACGCGCGGGCTCAGACGCGGGCGCTGGCGGAGACTCGGCACGTGCGGGCTGCGCGTGGCCCAGGCCAAACAGCAGCACCAACCACGCCCCAACGCCTGCGCACGCCCTACGCCTCGCGCGCGTTTTCGCCAAGACTGCGCCACTCGTCGGGAGAGATGGCCATGAACAAATCGACGGCATAGGGATCGAGCTGCGTTCCGCGGACTTGGGCGAGGGTGGCGCGTGCGGCCGTTTCGCTCCGAGCCGGAGCGTGGGGCCGATCGTGGGTCAGCGCCTCGAAGGTGTCCACCACAGACAAGAGGCGCGCGGCGAGTGGAATCTGGTCCTGGGCCAGAGACTGCGGGTAGCCCGCGCCGTCGAAGCGCTCGTGGTGGTGCAAGATCACGGGGATCGCGCGCGCAAGCTGCGGCGCCCCACGCAGCGAGTCCGCACCGAGCGCAGGGTGGCGATGCATGAGCTCCCAGTCCCGTGGCCCGAAGGCACGCACACTGTTCGGCGTGAGCTCCGGCATCTGCAGCATGCCCACGTCGTGCAGGAGCGCTCCGAGCTCGAGCGCCAAGAGCTCTTCCGCGCCCCACCCAGCCA
>CAZEWA010000340.1:0-5481 GCA_964515685.1 uncultured Polyangiales bacterium
GCGCATGACGTACTTTGCGAACCGGGGCTGGGCCGTACTGGGAGCGATCGGGGCGATGGGGGTTCTCCTGACGACATGTAGCGCCTGGGCTCAAGCGATGGAGTTCTTCGACTGGCAAGCTCCACCCAACTGCCCGGACCAAGAGCAAGCCCAAGAAGTCGTCACCAACTGGTTGGCGATGTCGCCTCAACCGCTCAATCCGCAGAGCCTGCGCATCGTGGCGCGGGTTCGGCCTGAAAAGGGCGGGTATTGGCTGACGCTGGACCTTCAGTCAGCGAGTGGACATGACAACCAGAGTCTGTTCGCAGTGCGCTGCGAGACACTGGTCGAGGTGGTCGCTCTACGGGCTGCGTTGGCTGCGGATCCCGTCGCCTTGATAGAGCGTATGGATGCAAAGGCAACACAGGATATTTCGGAGCCGCCACCTGAGCGTGCGGCCTCGACGAGGCATCCCCCAAAGAGTGTCGTGCAACTGCGTGTAGGCGGTGATTTGCTTTTGGGTTTGTTACCGGATGCGTCGGGAGGGCTCTCGATCCATGGCGGGCTCCAGTTCTCGGAATGGCGCGTAGAGCTCGGCGCTCGCTACGCCTGGCCGCGCGAACTGCGCTACGCAACTCCCGCCGGCGTGGGCGCCGAAGTCCAGCTAGCAATAGTCAGCGGTCGTGGCTGCCTCACCCCTACTTTTCGCCGCGTCCAGGTGATGACCTGTCTAGGTATCGACGGTGGCATGATGCAGGGACGAGGATTCGGTATCGAGGCGGCCCGCACCTCGCGACAGCCGTGGTTCGCGGCCGTCGTCGGTCCCTCCATACGCGTGCCGAAGGACACCCGTGTCGGCGCCATTCTTGGGGTGGATGCCCTCCTCCAGCTACTCGACGTGCACTTCCAGGTTCGTCATCTACCTCGCCTTTTCGTTAGTGATCGCACGGCATTCCGCGCCTCGCTGGGAATCGAGGTGCAGCTCTGATGACGGAAAGAATGGGGGCCGGGAATCCGGGAAGGTGGACTTCGTGCAAGCAATCGGCGCTCCCATGACGCGTTCTCTAGCGCGACCTTTGTTGCGTCCGGCAACTCCAGCAGGAGCGATGCTCAACATCGACTCTCTCTTTCGAGAACATGCTTCATTCGTGGCGCGCGTTCTCAGCCGCCTCAATGTGCCACCTGCCGATGTAGATGACGCGCTTCAGGAAGTTTTTCTGGTAGTCGCGCGTAAGCTCGAACACTACGAGGACCGCGGTTCCGTCAAAGCCTGGCTGTTCACAATCGCACGGCAGGTAGCCATGCATGCACGGCGGTCTCATGGCAGAAGTGAACAGCGAAAGGCGCAGGCGTTGCTCGCCGCGGAGGGAGCTAGTGTTCCTACCCCTGAAGAGCGTGCGGCCCACCGGCAAGCTGCGGAGCTCGTACGTTGGGCTCTGTCGCAGATCGATCCCGATCAAGCGATGGTCTTCTATCTTGCCGAGATCGAAGGATTTACGGTTCCCGAAATCGCCGCCTCTCTCGACGTCAATTTGAACACGGTCTACGGAAGACTGAGACTATCTCGGAAACGCATGGAGAGTCTGTTTCGGGAGAACGACATCAGCACGGGGAATAAGTAACATGGGCCTGAGTCCTCGCAGCCGTAAACTGCTCGATGCATATCGAGAGCACGAATCTCTTCCAGCTGAAAAGGCCGAAGATCTTCTGCAAGATTTGACTTTCCGAATTGCACGAGGAGAGATTCCCTCGGTCGACATCGCTCCCAGCTCCGTGAAGATTTCTGCAGCTCATGTAGCATGGAGCAAGCTACCCATCCTGCTGCCCTTCCTAGTCGGCATGGGCGCCATGAGCATATGGTTCCTGCATGACCGTTCCTCTCACGACCAAGGACGAACCATACAAGCCCCGTCCGTGCCAGAGAGCAGCAGCCTGCATGAAACCGTGTTCCTTCCTTCGAACAGTCCCCTTGAATCAAGCGTAACGACTTCGACTACACGGGTAACATCCGACACTGAAGACACTCAGGATCGGCTCGAAGCCCCAAAGACACCGCGTGCCGAGTCCGCAAAAAGTAGGCATCAAGTCGACTTGTCTAGACATGGCGAAAAGCCAGCACAGCTGACCGCGAGGCGGGGGCAAGATTCGCCTTTGCAGGCACCCAAGCGAATAGAAAGGGAAGCGAGTACCCTCGATGGCATTGAGGCAGAAATGCGCATGATGAAGCGCGCCCATGAGCTCTTACGGACCAAGCGTCCTCTCGAAGCCCTAAGTGTTTTGCAGGAGCACAGCACGCGCTTTCCACGCGGGAAGCTTGCCGATTCGAGGGCCCTCACCCGTGTGCTGGCTCTCTGCCAATCGGGACAGGAAGAAGTCGCCCGAGCCGAGGCAGCTCATTTTCCAACACAGTTTCCGCATTCTCCGTTCGCGGGCCGCGTACGCGCCGCGTGTCCGATGCGCTAACGCAGGGTCGGCGAGTAGGAGGGGGGGCAACAGCCCCGGATCCTACCGATCCTACCCAACCCCATTCTCACTCCCGCGTGACCCTCAAATCTGCAAGATGTGCGCCCGCCTCGAGCGCTCGGTACGCCAGGGAAACAGCTCCCTCAAGCCCAGACAGCGTGCAGACACGCGCGTCGCTACTTGTGGTGATGGTCAGATCTGCTCCGGAGCGCCTTACCGAAACGGGTTGTTCTGGATTCCCATCGACCTGACAAGACGCAAGCCCCATGCGCGATTGTCCCAACCGCACAGCGTATTCTTCTCCGAGCGCGTTGCGCATCAAAAGTTCGCTCGCGCCCACCACCTGCATATCGACACGCACACCTTCGTAGCGTAGTCCGGCCAAATCAAAGCGCGCATCGTCTTCGCTCGCGACCAGGCCCAGGCCTTCCCGTTGGAAGTTGCTCGGCGTGGAGAAGGCGAGCACGCTGCGGTCCGCAGTGTCGTCTGCAAGTAAGGTCCCCGCAGGGTTGTCGTACGCCGTGCGCGCGTCTTCTCTGAGTATCCAGACACCAGCATCAGACACGCCTAAAATGCTCCCGTCGTTGCGCTGCAGTAGGGCACCAGGAACCCAGGGTATGGACCGCAGCCGCACGTCGGTTCGACCTGGGTCGATGATCCGCGCCGTAGGCCCGTCTACAGTCCGTCCAGTCAGCAGTGCACGGCCATCCGAAAGCGCTACCGCCCTGGCTGAGCTGAGGCCCGCAAACGGGGCCAGCCAGTCGCTCACTCGCTCGTAGTGGCCGTCGGGCAAAAGCAGCCAAAGCACGCCTGTGGTTGCACCATCTCGGAGCTCAAAGAACGCTATCCGCGCTCCTGGCAACGTCAGCATCAGCTCTGGAGACCACGGACCAGCGGGGCCTTTTAGGCTCTGCATCTCTGTGGTAACGGGATCGAACAGCGCAAGCATTGGCTCCGCGCCAACCTGTCCAGCGAGCAAAACCAAGCCATCCTCGCGCAGCAGCGCTGCCCGCACAGCGCTACGCCAAGGCAGCGTCGCTGCGAGCTCTTCGGCGCGTTCCGCGCCTTGCGTTACACGCTCCAAGCTCTGCAGCGGCACCCCATCCACGCTGCGCGCGCCACCGACCAAGAGCACAGAACCATCCAGCAAACGCAGTGCGTGGCCTCCTACGCGCGGCGCGCGCAGGCGCCCTACTTGGCTGGTCGTCCCGTGCACGTCGATGCGCTCGAGGTTGCTCAACCCCGGAGTACCTGCTCGCAAGCTCTGCGCGCCCCCGAGCACCCAGATCTCGCTGCCCACTGCGACGGCCGCAGCGCCTGCCCGAGCGACAAACAAGGTATCGGCCATCTCGATCTGGCTGCCTTCGTCCACGCGAATGCGCACCACACCAGCGGACGCCTCACCATCCGCGTGCTCGCCTCCTACAAAAAAGAGCGCACCATTTTCCGCGACAGACCACGCGGCTCCCTCGAGCGCGCGCGCATCGAAGCCGGACACTTCACACGCCGTGGCCAGCGGCAGCATCAGCTCAACGGGCCGCGCGCGTTCTTCGGCGAGCGCCACGAGGGCTGCGCCGCGAAAGTCGGCCGTCACGAGGCTCACTCGAAAAACATGTGCATCTGCGGGAAATCCGCCGAGTGTACCCACGCCCTGCGCTGGATCGAAGGAGACGAGCGTGTTCGATACAGAAGAGAAATCACCGAGGGCTTCCACCGTAAACGCATCCAGGCTACGCGGCGCACAAGCCGGCAGATAGCGTAACGAGAGGCGCGTCGTCCGCGTTTCCTTGCGCTCCTCTCTGCAGCCGAAGCTGAGACCAAGCAGCAAAATAAGCCCTGCAAACAGGCTCGCCGAAGTTGCCTTTCGCGATATGCTCGCGCCACCGTTTTGCTGTTTACTCAACTTGGCCCGTATTGGATTGACGAAGAGCTCGCCGAAGGCGGGATGGCCCGGGTATTCCTCGCGCGCTTGCGTGGGCTCGGCGGCTTTGAGAAGCAACTCGTCATCAAGCAAATCAAACCCGAACTTGCCCGCGATCCCAAGTTCGTGGACCTGTTCGTGCGCGAGGCCAATACCCTTGTCGCCCTGAGCCATCCGCACATCGTGCAGGTCTATGAGCTCGGAGCGGCCGAGGGCACGTACTACCTTTCCATGGAATACGTCGAAGGCGCGACCATCGCTCGCATCCTCGAAGACGGCCCTCTCGCGGCGGCGCTTTCTGCCCATATCGCCTCGCAGATTTGCGAGGCGCTCGACTACGCGCACAGTCGGTTTGGCATTCTTCACCGCGATATCACCCCACGGAACATTATCGTGGATAGGGCAGGTCACGCTCGGCTTCTCGACTTTGGCATCGCCACGCAGTTGAGCGAGCACGCGACCGAACTGTTCGGTTCACCCGGCTACATGTCCCCTGAACAGGCAGCTGGCGAAGTGCTGGGGCCGCGCAGCGACATGTTCTCGCTCGGAGCCGTCCTGTTTGAGATGCTGACCCGAGACTCGGCCTTCGAGGGCAGGGGTCGCACGCTCAGAACCCAAGCGAGCCTCGCAGCCGCCCTCCAGGCCGTGCCTGCACCGCTGTCGAGCCTCGTCTGCACGCTGCTCGAGCAGGCCTCGGATGCCCGGCCAGCCGCACCGGATGTGGCCCGCAACCTGCGCGCTTTTCTCGCCCAAACGCGTCCCGAAGGCGTGCTGGCTGAGATGCAGCTTCGCGCAGAGAAAGCAGCCGACAAAGACCGCCTCGACCGTGCCGCCAGACAGCGCGCCATGACCCATGCAGCGAGCGCTGCGCCGCTTGCACACACCGCGCGCGTCGAAGCCCAGAGCATCGCGACAAGCCCCGTGCTCACCGAGCTGATTCGCTCCGCCTCGGGCCTCTCGCCCATGCCCACACCACCTGCACCGAGCATGCCTTTAGCCGCCGAAGCCCCCGCGCCCGAAGCTGCCACGCGCCGCATCCGTGAGGCGAAGGTCGACAGCGGGCCAGACTTCGCTGCGCGCGCCACGCGGTTCATGTTCAAAGCCTGGCCGAGCCTCGC
>CAZEWA010000341.1:0-5457 GCA_964515685.1 uncultured Polyangiales bacterium
GCCCGCCACGTGCAACCCGACCACGAAGCCTTCCTGCAGCCAGACACCGTGCCGCATCCCGTCGCGGTCACGCACCACCACCAGGCCCACGCCGCGGCTGCGGAGAGCCATCCAGAGCAGGTCCTCGAGGCCGCGTTCGGATAGTAGGCGGGGATGTTCCACGACCGCAGTGTCGTCGGCTTGAAGGCAGGGCTTCAAGAAAGCGACAAAGTGGCCTGGCCAGGGCAGGTGCGATCAGGCGGCGCGGCGCCCGCGCTTGCCCTTGATGAGGTGCGCGACCGCCTCGCCCAGGCCGTCGACCGTGAGCGGGAACATCTCAAAGGCTTGGCGCACCACTTCCACGGTATTGCCGTGCCAGTAGTTGGTGGGCTCGGGGTTGAGCCAGCAGGCGCGCTCGAAGTGCTTCGCCAGCATCATGAACCAGAACATGCCGGGCTGTTGGTCGTCTTCGCCGAGGTAGGCGGAGCCGTTCGAGGCCAAGAGCTCGTAGGGGGCCATCATCGCGTCGCCCACCATGATGAGCTTGTAGTGGGGGCCGCACTCGGCGATCAGGTCGGTGACGCGCACCTTCTCGCCGAAGCGCGCGTCCTTGTAGACCTGGCCGTAGACGGCGTTGTGGAAGTAATAGGTGCGCAGCTCTTTGAAGTGCGTGGCCTTGCTGGCTGCGCTGAACAGGCGCGAGACCAGCTCCGCGTACGGATCCATGGAGCCGCCCACGTCCATCATCAGGATGACGCGCGTGTTAGGGCGGCGTGGTGGCCGCACTTTGACGTCGAGTTCACCCGCGTTCTTGGCCGTGGCCGCGATGGTGCCCTCGAGGTCGAGCTCGTCCTCTGCGCCCTCGCGAATGAACGCGCGCAGCTTGCGCAACGCGACGCCTGCTTGGCGCGTGTCGAGCGTGACGTCGTTGCGGTAGGCGCGGTAGCTGCGCTCGCCTGCGACGCGAATCGCCGAGCGGTTCTTGCCTGAGCCACCTACGCGGAAGCCCTTGCGCGCGGCACCGCTGTGACCGAAGGGCGACTTGCCGCCCGTGCCGATCCACTTGTCGCCGCCGTCGTGGCGCTCTTTTTGTTCGCGCAGGCGCTCCTCGAACATCTCCTGCAGCTTCTCGAGGTCGAATTGCTCGAACAGCTTGCGTTCTTCTTCGGTGAGCTCGGGGATGTTGTCCTTGGCTTCTTGCAGCCACTCGAAGATCTGCGCCTTGATCTCCATGGCCCCGCGCTCGACGCCCTTGAAGTGATGCAGGAACGCATCGTCGAAGGCATCGAGGTGCGCCTCGTTGTGCACCAAGAGCGCGCGCGCCACGTAGTAGAAGCCATCCAGCGAGCTCTCGTGCAGGCCGAGGTTGAGCGCCTTGGCCAGTGAGACGGCCTCCGTGGTGCCTACCGGGACCTTGCGCGCGCGCAGCTCGTAGATGAAGGGGACGAACATGGCGTCACGACCGCCACTGTGAGCCGCCCGCGATTTGATCGGCGTAGGCGACGAGGTCCTGCTCCTTCTTCAAGAGCGTGCCCAAGAAGGGCAGGTTCTTCTCGAGCTTCACGCTCTTGATACCCGAGAGCTTGAGCGCCGAGATCCAGTCGATGAGCTCGCTGGTGCTCGGGCGCTTGCGCAGCCTGCGCATCTCGCGGATTTGGAAGAAGGTGTTGATGGCCTGATCGACCAGCGACTCCTCGAGCTTCGGGTGGTGGACCGCCACGATCTCCTTCATCAGCGACTTCTCGGGGAAGTCGATGAAGTGGAACACGCAGCGGCGCAGGAACGCGTCGGGCAGCTCCTTCTCGTTGTTCGAGGTGATGATCACCACGGGGCGCTGCTTGGCCACGATTTCCTCGCCCGTCTCGGCGATGAAGAAGCGCATGCGGTCGAGCTCGTGGAGCAGGTCGTTGGGGAACTCGAGGTCCGCCTTGTCGACCTCATCGATGAGCAGCACGACGCGCTCTTCGGCGGCGAAGGCCTGGCCGAGCGGCCCGAGCTTGATGTAGCGCTTGATGTCCTTGACGTCGCCGTCGTTGAAGCGCGAGTCGTAGAGGCGCTGAACCGTGTCGTAGACGTAGAGGCCGTCCTGGGCGCGCGTCGTGCTCTTCACGTGCCAGCGCAGAAGCCGCATGCCCAAGCCCTCGGCGATGGCCTCGGCGAGCAAGGTCTTGCCGGTGCCGGGCTCGCCCTTGACGAGCAGCGGCCGCTCCAGCGCCAGCGCCACGTTGACGGCGGACTCGAGCGCCTCGCTCGTGAGATAGCTGCTTGTTCCCTTGAAATGGCGAAACGACTCGGTCATCGGTCTCTCTCATTCGCTTGACGGGCAGCCGCGATCGGCGGTCTCAGCCCGCATCAGCTCGCAATGTGTGGATTTTCTAGCGCGCGCTCAAGGACCGCGCTGCCCGGCGAGTTGGCAGATGCGCCCCGAGCGCTGTTCTCGGCGACATCGGCCGCAGCCGCCAGGCGCACGGCGTTGTTTCCCGTGTTACATGCAGGCGCGATGGGTTTCCGTTTGTCCTGGCTAGCATGGGTCATGGGGGCGTCTCTGCTGCCCGGCTGCAGCTGTTCGCGCCTGCGCGACGAGGTCGACTCCTTCGAGTTTACGCGCTGCGCCGAGCGCTCTCCCCCGAAGGCGCGGCGTGTGAAGCTTTCGGATCTGGAGCTCGAGGTGGCCGAGCGCGTGGTGTCCGTCCGTACGCAAGGGGATTTGCGCATCGCAGCCTTCACCGGCCCCGTGGGATCCGTACTTACGCGTTCAGATCTCGCCACGCTGTCGGCAACCAAGGCGCGGCTCTTGCTGTTCCTGGGCGGCCTGGGCGACAGCGCGGAAATGGCCGCGCAGAACCTGGCTTCCGTGGCAGCGTTGCGCATTCCAACGCTGTTCGTGCCCGGTGGCGCCGACAGGCTCGAGGTGGTGGACGAGGCGTTCTCACAGCTCGATGAGGCGCACGCCGAGTGGATGGTGCACGCGAGCGGCATCCGCGAGCTCAAGCTCAAGAAGGACAGCTTCTTCGTGCTGCCGGGGGCGGCCTTCGGGCGCTATGCGCTCGACGAGAAGAGCTGCGGCTTCAACCAGGCCGACCTCGACGCGCTCGCCGATGCGGCCGATGGGGCAGGTAAGGGGCGCTTTCTGCTCGCCTGGAACGCGCCGGCGGGTTGGGGCGTCACTGCGGCCGCTGCTCACGACGTGGGCAGCGAGGAACTCGCCAAAATGGCCAAGGCGATCGGCGCGCGCGGCGGTCTGTTCGCTTATCCCGAGGCCCAGGCCTTCGAGCTCGGGCAAGGCCCCGAAGGCGGGCTTTCCCTGGTTGTTCCACGACTTGGTCGCACAGGCAGCCAGCGGGCAAATGGCGGGCGCGTCCCCGGAACCGTGGCCACACTTATGTTGACGAGCGAGGGCTTGTCTCCCGCACCTTGACAGGGGAGGTGTGCGAGCTACCTTTGCGGCTCCGCTTCGCCGGCCGTTAGTGCGTCTATCGTAGCGAAAAGATTCGTGAAAATGGCCGATTTGCTGATTCCGATCCACGACCTCGACACCCACGGTAAAGACTTTGTCTTTGCTTTGGACGAGTCGTGGCTGACGCGGATGCTAGCCGAGACAGGTGTGTCCGGTGATATTTCCGAGGGCCCAGGCTCAGTGGAAGTGCATGCGCAGCGCAACGGACAGGAGATTTTGGTACATGGGCGCGCCAAGGCTCGCCTCGTTACCGATTGTGTTCGGTGCCTCAAGGGCATGCCAGTCGCGGTTGAATGCGATCTGGCAGCGCTTTATGCGCCGAGCCAAGGGCAGTCACGTGCCGAAGACGAAGAAGACGATATTGATCCGGACCAACCCGATCGGGAGTTCTATACGGGCGAACAAGTAGCCATTGACGAGCTCGTCAGGGACTACCTGCTGCTTGAGCTTCCGATGCAGCCGAGGTGTGACCTCGGTTGGTCTTGCTCCAATCTCGAAGTACCAGACCACATGCGTACGTCTGAAGGCGTACAAACTTCCCAAAATTTCAACGAGGACGCTATCGATCCTCGTCTTGCACCGTTGATAAAGCTCGCCCAAAAAGGCGAGCGCGAGAAGGAGTGATTCCGTGGCCGTTCCGAAGAGAAAGACCCCGCGGTCTCGGCGCAATTCCCGCCGCGCCAACCACGACAAGGTCAGCGCCCCGAACCTTATCCCCTGCCCGCATTGCGGGGATGTGATGGTTCCGCACCGCGTTTGCCCGTCATGTGGCCATTACAAGGGCAAGGAAATTGTAAAGGCCGTCGCGACGGAGCAAGCGTAGGTTCAGCATGTTTCGGCTCGACGGGAAGGTTGCGGTCGTAACGGGAGGCTCGCGCGGCATTGGTCGTGCGATCTCTGTTTCGCTTGCGTGTGCGGGTGCTTACGTGGTGGTGAACTACGCAGGCAACGAGGCGAAGGCGCGTGAGGCTGTCGATGAGCTCGTTGCAGCCGGGGGACGAGGCGAGCTCAAGCAGTTCGATGTCGCCGATGAAGAATCGGTGCAGCGGGCTTTTAAAGAGATCACCGATGCCCATGGCCGTCTGGACATCCTGGTCAACAACGCAGGGATTGCGCTCGATCAAATCCTCCTTCGCGTGAAGAAAGAGGAGATTGACCGGACGTTCGCGACCAACTTGGCGGGGCCTCTGTACTGCGCCAAGGCTGCGGTTCGCGCGATGATGAAGGCTCGTCAGGGCCGAATCATCAATCTTTCGAGCGTGGTAGCCGAATCCGGCAACCCTGGTCAGGCGGTTTACTCGGCTTCCAAAGCTGGATTAATCGGGTTGACGAAGACGCTGGCCCGGGAGTACGCCTCGCGCGGAATCACCGTCAACGTGGTCGCTCCGGGCTTCATCGCCACGGATATGACTTCGGCGCTTCCGGAGGCTGTGCAAAAAGGCATCGTCGACCAGACACCGCTCGGGCGCATCGGGCGCCCCGAAGAAGTAGCTGCCGCTGTACTGTTTCTTGCTTCGGACGAGGCAAGCTACGTTACGGGCCAGGTCCTTCGCGTAAATGGCGGAATGTACGTGTGAAATAAGAAGCCGGTTTGTTCCGGCTTCGAAGCGAGCGGGTTTGCCCGCGAGCAAACATAGGGCACAACGGGCGGCACGACTGCCTTGAGGTTTCGGAGGAACACATGGATATCGCCGACAAGGTCAAGGAGATCATCTCCCAGCAGCTCGATGTCGACCTCGCCGAGGTAAAAGAGGCCGCTTCGTTCATTGATGATCTGGGAGCTGACTCCCTTGCCATCGTTGAGCTCGTGCTCGCTTTCGAGGAGCAATTCGAGATCGATATCCCCGATGAAGACACGGAGAAGATCCGCACGGTCGGGGACGCGGTCACGTACATCCAAGAGCACAAGGCCAAGTGAGCTTTTAGCTCACGGCTCAGCGGCCCCAGCCAGCACGCTATCACACGCGGATAGTCGGTGAGGCTTGGGGGGACGCGGGCCAGAGGGTGGTCACCCGGCAGCA
>CAZEWA010000342.1:0-5422 GCA_964515685.1 uncultured Polyangiales bacterium
CCTGAGTCGACGCCAGCGCATCCCAGCGCTTCGCGCCAAGTACAAGCGAACCCTACGCTAACCGGACGATGGCGAGCCTCGCGCAGCGAGCAAGTGCCACCAAGCCCACTCAAGTGCCACCAAGCACCAGCGAGGGCGCGCTGCGGGGGCCCGCAAAAAAGGCCGGACTCCCGCATCCGCCACCTGACTCCGGAAACCGGCCCCAAGCGCGAACAGGAAACCACAACGCAAGCACGAGGTCGGCGAGCCTCGCGCAGCGAGCGAGCCCCGAGTGCGCGAGCGAGGCGGGTAAGGCTCTTTTTTGCGGGCCCCCGCAGCGCGCCCGCGCAAGCTAAACCCGAGGCACGCCCTTACGCCGCTTGCGAGGCGGATCGAACGGCGGTTCGCCGATCAAGATGCCCGGCACGATGTCCCGCGCGTCGTAGCGCCGCTTGTCCGACTTGATCTCCAGATGCAGATGCGGCCCTGAGCTCTTGCAGCCCGTGCGCCCCACACTGCCGATGCGCTGACCGCGCTTCACCACGTCGCCATTTTGCACATGCGTGTCTTCGAGGTGCATGTAGCAAGACTGCAGAAACGCTTCGTCCGCCCCAGGCGCATTCGGCCCGTGGTCGATGCAAATGAAGCGTCCGCCGCGGCCCATGCGCCGACTCGGTACGCGCTTCACTTCTTTCGGACTCAGCGCGCGTGCGCCCTGGCCCGGCAAGTCCACGCCTGCAAAGAACACCACGCCATCGGCCATGGCGAGCACAGGTTCTCCGAGCACCGACTCCACATCGACGCCGCGGTGCCGGCGCATGCCCTCGTCGCGCGAGGCGCCCGGTGCGCTGCTGACCACGCGCGGGCCCGCTTCGAGCGGCGAGCCCCACAGCACATTGCGGAACGCCACGGTGCGCTCTGGCTGCGTGACACCGTAGTAGCCCAGCAAGCGCCTGCGATCGGTGAACACGCGGTCTTCTTCGCGCGGACTTGGGACCTTGTCGCCCCAAATGAAGTGCGAAACGTAGTGACGATGCTCCGCGTGCTCATGGTGAGCATCGAGCGCTGCGTGCTGCTCGCGCCACATCGAAAGCACAGCCGCCGCCCACTCGAGGTTCGTCTGCGGGTCGCGTGCCGTGGTCTCTGTGAGAGCCTTCGACAGCGTCTTCTGGCGCTCCACGAGCACACCGTTTTCCAGCGTGGCGTAGCGCAACACGCGCCCGACCACGTTATCGCGCAGCATGTTGAGCGACAGCGCTGTGAGGCCGATGCCCTGCGCATTGGAAAAGTCGGAGCGGCACTGACTCATGCGGTGCACGAGAGCCCCCAATAGGAAAGGGTCTTCGCCGTGAGTTCGCGCACTCTCGTCGATGGCCTCGCTGTAGCGCTGGGCGCGCTCGAGCGGCATGCCGGTGCACAGCTTCGCCAGTGCCTGAGCAAACTTGGTCACGTCGAGCGACCCCGGATGGGCGGGTTCGCTGGCCCAAGGGTGCTGAAGCAGCGCCACCGCGCGCAGATTCGGGTGGAGTCCCTCGCGTTTGCGCGGCCGACTGTCGGGGAATCCCGAGCCGCTCAGCAGCACAAAGCCCATTAGAACGCAAGCCGTTCGCAACATCGGCTGCCGAGGTTGCCGTTTTGATGGATGCGACGTCAAGGCTGTAAGCCGCCCGAAGTTGTGCTGCGCAGCTTTGGTCAAGATTGGCGGGCACGGGAGTCAGGCGCGCGAGCTCGATGCCGATGCCGTACCAGCGCGAGATGTAAGCGGTCCCGCTTCTTTGAGAGGGTCCTGAAATCCGTCTAAGGCGGGGCGCGCGGCACCGCAGCAGCGAAAACGAGCGTCCCCCAAAACGGAAATTGTTTGTGCCTTCAATCAGGTAGGACGCGCACTTTTTGGGCCTGCTCGGGGTTGACGTGGGCGTGGGAGTGGCTACTGGTGGGCATCGTATTACGGGGAGGAAAACCTGCGATGAGTGCCAAACAGATCGTGTACCGCACCAAGGCCCAGGAACGCATGCTCAAGGGCGTTGACCGCTTGGCCAATGCGGTCAAGGTCACCCTAGGTCCCAAGGGCCGCAACGTGGTGATCGAAAAGAGCTGGGGCGCTCCCAAGGTCACCAAGGACGGCGTCAGCGTCGCCAAGGAAATCGAGCTTCACGACAAGTTCGAGAACATGGGCGCCCAGATGATCAAGGAGGTCGCCTCGC
Organism: uncultured Polyangiales bacterium; assembly: GCA_964515685.1. GTDB lineage: Bacteria > Myxococcota_A > Polyangia > Polyangiales > DASUME01 > DASUME01. The sequence continues at coordinate 2,184 of CAZEWA010000342.1, forward strand.
GCACCGCCGATCAAGCGGGCGATGGCACCACCACGGCCACGGTTCTCGCACAATCTATCTGTCGCGAAGGCTCGCGCATGGTGGCTGCGGGGCATAACCCGATGGAGCTCAAGCGCGGCATCGACAAGGGCGTGGAAGCGCTCGTCGAGGCCATCAAGAAGCTGTCGCGGCCGGTCAAGGATCACAAAGAGGTCGCCCAGGTCGGCACCATCAGCGCCAACGGCGACGCCACCATCGGCGAGATGCTCGCACGCGCCATGGAGCAGGTCGGCAAAGAGGGCGTGATCACGGTCGAGGAAGCCAAGGGCATGGAGACCACGATGGACGTGGTCGAAGGCATGCAGTTCGACCGCGGCTACCTCTCACCTTACTTCGTCACGAACCCCGAGCGCATGCAGGTCGAGCTCGACGAGGCGCTGATTCTGCTCGTCGACAAGAAGATCTCGAGCATGCGCGACATGCTCGGCGTGCTCGAGGCTTCGGCGCGCAGCGGTAAGCCCCTGCTCATCATCGCGGAGGACATCGAGGGCGAGGCGCTTGCCACGCTCGTGGTGAACAAGCTGCGCGGTGTGCTCAAGGTGTCGGCCGTCAAGGCACCCGGCTTCGGCGACCGTCGCAAGGAGATGCTCAAGGACATCGCCGTGCTCACGGGCGGCAAGGTCATCAGCGACGAGCTCGGCATCAAGCTCGAGTCCGTAGAGCTCTCGGACCTCGGCACGGCCAAGCGCATTACCAGCGACAAGGACAACACCACCATCGTCGACGGTGGCGGCCAGAAGTCCGACATCGAAGGCCGCGTGGCGTTGCTTCGTCGTCAGATCGAAGAGACCACGAGCGACTACGACCGCGAGAAGCTCCAGGAGCGCCTGGCCAAGCTCGCAGGCGGCGTGGCCGTGCTCAAGGTCGGCGCAGCCACCGAGGTCGAGATGAAGGAGCGCAAGGACCGCGTCGACGACGCGCTTCACGCGACCCGTGCGGCCGTGGAAGAGGGCATCGTCCCTGGCGGCGGCGTCGCACTCGTGCGCGTGCAGGCTGCACTCGACGCCGTGAAGGTCACGGACGAAGAGCGCGTGGGCATCAACATCCTGCGTCGCGCCATCGAAGAGCCGCTGCGTATGATCGCTTCGAACGCGGGGCACGAGGGCTCCGTGGTCGTCGACAAGGTCCGCAACGGCAAGGGCGCCTTCGGCTTCAACGCTTCGAAGGAGACCTACGAGGATCTGCTCGATGCGGGCGTCCTCGACCCCACCAAGGTCGTGCGTTGCGCGCTGCAGAACGCAGCCAGCGTGGCCGGCCTGCTCATCACCACCGAGTGCATGATCGCCGACAAGCCCCAGCCCGAGAAGGCCGGCGGCGGTGGCGACATGGGCGGTATGGGTGGAATGGGCGGCATGGGTGGAATGGGCGGCATGGGTGGAATGGGCATGATGTGATGCCCCGTCAGGGCTCGTATGACTGAGCCCTGACGCCCTGCGTGAGAAGGTCCTCACGGGCCTTTTGCGGGGCTCGCACCGAGGGCGTGTCCATGATGCCTTGAGTCAGCACCCAGCCTGACGCGAGCAACACGCCCGCTGCAATCAAGACCGACCAACCCAACATGGCGCGGGAAGTGAGCGGGGCTATCAGCTCCGGGTCGGCTTCCAGCGCCGGGTTGTGCCTGCACAGCTCCGCGTATTCGATGGCGTCCAAGACCTCCCACGGGGTCTCGGCTGCCGTGCTGTCGTGGTAGGTCCAGACCGAGAAGTTGGGCGGCGTGAACGGTAGGTCTCGCTTGTCGAGGTCGCTGATGGCAAGCAGCATCGCGACGGAAATGCGCTCGCGATCACTCGGAGTCAGCAGCGGCAGTGCATAGGGCTCGATGTGCGGTGGAATAAGGCTAATGGCGCTCGAGTCGTTCGCTTTGCGCAGCGCACGCAGCGTGATGCTGCGGCGTCCGCCTGTGGCGAGCGTGCGCACCAGGAGGGCCACGATACTGAGCAGCACGCAGGCGAGGCTCAGCACCGCCAAATAGGCTTGGTCGGCAGCTCCCAGCGCGTGCAGCGCCCGCGCGAAGTCCGTTGCGAATCCGCTCTGCGCCCAGACGCTGAACAGCACGACATCGGCCGGGAAAGTGCACAAAATCAGGCTCCAAACCGCGTGGAGCCCGTGGCAGCGCACCGTGATGGCGCCGCCGAGGACGCTCACGGTGAGGCAGACGAAGGCGAGGGCGTTCGCATCGAGTAGGCCGATGTGTAAGGTCGCGTTGAGCCCCATCAACAGGATGCCGAGCAAGACGCTCAAAGCAGCCGACAGGGTCGCGTACGGCGCCTTGTCCATGCTCTCCACGAGCTGCTTCATCACCCACACCAAGGCAGCGCTGCCAGCGAGCCCGACCCCGAGCGCCATCACGGTGGGAACCCAGGCTGGGAGCCCGTGGTGCTGCGGACCGAGGCCCGGTGCGGCCTGGATGGCGCGCACAAAGAGCGGGGTCGCCAGCGCCAGCACGTAGCTGACGATGAGTGGAAGGGCGGGGCTCAGGGAAGCAGGCGCCTCCTTGAGAGCAGCCGAACGAGTCCAAACCTGCGGTTTCACGGCCAACCTCCCCCACGGCCGCTCGAGGAGTGAGCGGGCGCATGGCTCCGAGAGAGCAAGCCGTAGGCCAGGTCGCACACTTGCGCGCAATTGCGCACGATGAGAGGTCGTGAGCGGGGCGCGTGTAAGCGAGCGAACCCTCTGCCAGGCTAAGGCGCGGCCGGAACTCGCAGGAATGCCACAGGCGCTTGGGCAGCCGAGCCCACGGGCACAACGCACGTAAGCATGCGTACTAGGCGCGATTCAGCGCATCGACCTGGCGGTTTAGGGTCCAGTAATCGTAGAGGTATCCGATGCCGAACAGGCCGACCGTCAGTAAGTACAAAATGCCGGTGATCCACTTGCCGAGATAGAAGCGATGAATGCCTAACACACCGAAAAACGTAAGTAAGATCCAGGCCAGCGTGTAGTCGAAGGCCCCAGCGTGAAAGCGCGTTTCCGCGCTGCGTTCCAGGGACGGCATCAGAAACACGTCGATGAGCCACCCCACACCGAGCAAGCCAAAGGTGCAAAACCAGAGCGTGCCTGACACGGGTTTTCCGTAATAAAAGCGATGGGCTCCCGTGAAGCCGAAGATCCAAAGCAGATAGCCGATGGCGAGGCTATGGGTGTCGTGGGCCATTTCTTAAGCGTGCATAGGGACCGAAGCTATGGCAATCGGACGAGGG
>CAZEWA010000343.1:0-2817 GCA_964515685.1 uncultured Polyangiales bacterium
GCTAGGGTCGTAGTTCGTGGGACCGTCGCTCAACGTGCGCGCCTCGTGGTGCACGCGAACCACGATGTCGTCGATGCGCTCGAGATCGAGGTCTCGGTTCCGCGGCGCCTGCGATGGAGGCGGGATCGTGAGTGTCCACTCGGTCGCAGCCACCGAGCTGCCAAAGAGCTCGCTCGATGGTGTCGGACCGTACGTGTTCACGCCCGCCTGAATCTCGGCGGTGCGCGGGTTTTCGATCTTGTACTGGCGCAACATGTCCGATGCGCCTTGCCGGAACGCGTTGCAGCTTCGCTGGATCGCAATGCCGTCCTGGGAGAGCCGGATCGTGGCCTGGTGGTCGCCTAGATTGTCGCCCACGATCTTCAGCTCGAGTGTCCTGATCTGATCGTTACAGAGCCCCGTGCTCCACACACCATTTCCAGGGTCGATCGAGGTCGAGAACTTCAGGACGAAGTCCCCATGGGCCGTCACGTTCGAAGGGCGGAAGAAGTGCCTGCGGAACTGCTCTCCTTCGTCTATGACTTCACCGGTCACCTCGTCCGTACGCGGACCGAGGATGCCCAGGACATCGCGCCGCATGCTGATCTCGTCCACGCGCGTGTCGGGGCTTGCGTACACGAGGTCGTAGTCGGCCTGCTTGAGGGAAATGCAGCCGAGGAAGCTCCCGATGGTCTCTGCGCGCAGGGCCGGGAGCAGGCGATCACGAATCCCCGGTAGCGACATATTGAGCTCGAACTCGAAGCCGAGTCCCGCAAGATAGGCCCAGCGCAAGGCGGTTTCCCGGGAAACATGGGCCTTGCGGATCTTAGACTCCTTGAGAACGCGAAACAGCGGCCGGTTTGCGAGGCTTTGGACCTTCAGATTCTTGAACAAGTCGTACTCGAGCTCGATGGCTCTCTTCCTGTCCACGAGCTGCTCGATCTCAAGCCCGGAAGTAGCTGCTTGAAGGGCGCTCACCCGCATCTCGAGGAGCAAGGATTCCTCGCTGATCAAAAGTTCCTTGATGACGGTCATCCCGTCTACGTAGGCCTTCCGGCGATCGGTCTCGAGCATCTTGACCTGCTGCAGTTGCTGCAGCTCACGAATGCTGTGCTCGATTTGCTGCTCCGACATCGACAGCGACAGCGCACTGCCCGCAGTGAAGTAACTGGCCGCGAAGGCGTAGGCGTTGCTGAAGTTGAGGCTGCTCAAGAACCCCCGCACAAGCCCCAGCTTGGCCCTACTCTTTTCCAGCGCGTTGATGCGCTGGTTGTTCCCGTTGGTGAAGGCGATGAGGTCCCCGTGGATGCCGTCGATCGTTTGCAATCGCTCGGCATGAATCTCGACTCGCTGGTGAAGCTCTTCGATACGTTGCGCGGCGACCTCCACCGCCGCCACGGCCGTTCCATGATGGCCGAGCGCCTGCCCCATCAAACCTGAACCCTGCTCGCAGCGGTCAACATCAGGCTCGCCCGTCCCCTGATGGGTCCCACAGATCTCTATAAGCCGAGAGCGCCTCTGTGTGTTGAGCTCGATGAGGTCCCGCTCGAGCTCCTCGACCGTGTGCGCGTAAGTTTCGTAGGCCTCGTCCGCGGCCTTCTCATCCGCCAGCGCGGTCGCGAGCGCGGCGCTCGCCTGCTCCACCAGAAAGTCGAGGTTAGTAGACTTCTGGAGACCTGCTTTCTTGGCATTGTAGATATAAGGCACGAAGCCCTTGGGATATCCAAAGGCATCCACGTACTCGAGATCCACCGTCTGCGCCGCGATCTGCGTGAGCAGGCCATCGAGAAAGCCCCACTCGAGAGCCGGCGGCGCCGCGTGCTTCTGAAGAAGCCCAGCAAGCGACACCGCCCCGAGCAAGAGGTTGAGTGTCTCGGTGCGCGCCGCGTCGCGAACCTCACCGAGTCCTCGCGAGACGCCACGCCGCATGATCGCAAGGCGCCCCTCGCTGATCTCTCGCGAGCGTCCGAGCAGTTGCGCAAAGCGCCGGAGTGCGAGGAAGTCTCCCTGGGCCGCGTAAGACGTGGCCATATCGTGCAAGCTCTGGAGCAGGAACGGAGCGAACGAAGCGCGCAACGCTTCCACCGCCACGCCATGGGCCTTGTTGAAGATACCGAGCACGGCGCTCGGCGTTGCGGAGGACGGATGCTCGTAGGGTCTGCGATAGGCCTGCGAGATCGTGTCATCGACGATGAGGATGGCGGCCCCTGCGCGTCGCGCCGCGACATCCATGGCCCCTGCGTAGCCCTTGCCCACGCCGCGCATGAATGCGTAGGTGAAGAAATCGTGGGCGCAGTCGAGCATGGTGCGGTCGATGCACTCCATTTCTCGATCTTTGGCGGGACCGCTCTCCCACTCACGCCCGCAGATTCCCGCCCACTCCTGATATCCCCGCCCTTGCGCATCGGGGACGAGCAATGCCTTGTCCGTCACCTCGATGGCGCCGCGCCCGAGCGCCGTGCTGCCACACGCCGCCGCTTCATGGTTCGAGGGGGTGCCAGAGCAGCCCACCGCGACAATGCATGCCATCTTCAGCGCAGGAGCGGGCCTCGCTAGAGACGGAAACACCGGCACGCCTGCCACCTCGAACGCAGCGGGCGCTTCGCCCAGCACGCGCCGCAACGTCACCTTACCCTTCGTGCGCTGGTCGGTCGGCAAGAGGCCCACCCAGCGCTCCTCGAAGGTTCCTGCGAGGCCTGCACGCGAGGGCGTCAGAACGAAGCGAACCTCGTGCCCCACATCATGGGTCAGCGCAGTGCGACCGGGACCCAAGTCGGCTGGGTGCACCAGCTTCTGAAGAAGACCATTGAATGCGCCCTCGTCCGCGCGCCCGCTGAA
>CAZEWA010000343.1:2917-5384 GCA_964515685.1 uncultured Polyangiales bacterium
GAGACCTCCCCATTCGGGCGCTTGCTCGGATCCACCTCGAGCTGAACCGTGAGCGCGTGCTTGAAGGCGCCGCGGTCTTCCCTCACACGTAGCCAGGGCGCGCGCGAGTCCACGCGGTAGCGCACCTCCTCGTCACCGTCTGCCGTGAATTCCAGCGCCAGCTCCGTGGCCACGCCGGAAATCGCGAGCGCCGATTCCTTCGCCTCCACCTTCATGGTGGGCTCGGTCGTGATCGGAGGGTCTGAAGACTCCTCCTCGTGCATCACACACAGCCCGCGCGGATTGCACTGAAAGCCATCAGGGCACGCCTGCTTCGTGCTGCACTGCTGAAAGCACTGCCCGAGGTCGCAGTACGTACCCGCGGGGCAGTCGGCCGAGAGCTCGCACCGTGGCGCGCTCTGCAATGCTTGCGTGTAAGGAGCAGGCGGACCGCTCGCATAGACAGCGCCACTTTCGCCATCACCCAAAGCCCTTGCATCCGGCCCTTGCCAGTAGCGGACGCCAGGATCAGGATCGCAGGAAGCCACGAATGCCAGCCAGAGGGCGCACAACGAGAGGATTAAAGAACGCACGCGTAATCTCCTTGCAGAAGTGACTCGCAGAGAAATCCATCAGCCAAGCGGCCTGCGCATCATCCGGTCAGGGAGCGCCCGGAATTCAGCGCACATGCCGCTCAAGGGCGCGGCTGCCACCTGAGGAACGCAGCCCACTCGTAGCCGTTGTTCTCGTGCACGACCCGCTGTCGCATATCAGGCCGCGCGAGCTCGCCTACCTCCACGAAGACACCTGCCGCCAGCGCGAAATGTGTGTCGGTCAATGCGAGGGGCTCCGTGCTCTGCGGCTTCACCCAGCCGATCTCCACGATACGCGACAGACTCGGCTCAGTAAGGTCGATGAGATAGTGCTCGAACCAGTCGCCGAAGGGCTGGTACTTCATGATGAGTCCAGTGGAGTCGTGAGTGAAGGCCACGGGCTCGAGAGCCATGGACTCAGGTGCTTGAACATCGAACGTGTGTCCGCGTCCTTCGTCGTCGAGGTGCACAAGGCGACGCCCCCCAAGCGCTGCCCACCGCGCGTCTTCGGACGCCATCGCCGCTCCGCATGAAACGAACGGATCGAGCGGAATCTCGGTTTTCTTCAGGAGCGCGTCGCAGGCTTCCTTGTGAAAAGACAACGGATCCTCGAACCAGCTCAACGCCACTGCCTCGCTACTGGATCCGCGGACGAGGATGTCCGGCTTCCACGTGCTGCTCGACACGAGCACGACATGCGAGAAGGGTGCGTTGCTCGCCGGCTGCAGATAGGCAAGAGCGCTTCCATCTGGAGCCCACGAAAAGGAAGATTCTGGGTCCTGCTCCGACGCGATGGTTCTGGGCGTACCTGGCACCGACCCACCGAGCGAGACCACCTTGAGGCGATTCCCCTCCTTGGGTGTCGTGGCTTGATAGGCGAGCCACTGCCCATCTGGCGAGAACTGGAGCGTAGCGCCGATCACGAGCTCTTCGTCCAGCGCGCGAGGTGCTTCGAGCCCGCCCTGCACGAGCTTGACGGCGCGCAGCGTTCCAAGAGAACCCAAGGGATCGGAGGGCTCGTTCGGCGGCGCGTAGGGGTCCTTCTTGGCCACCAATGACACGTAGGCGAGCCACTGGCCTTCACTTCGCGTTTCGCTTTCCCCGCACGCAAGGGTAAGGGAGCACAGCAGCAAGACCATCAGGTACTGCTTTGCAATCTGAGATAGCGCTGGCATTTTCATGAGGAGCTCTCTTTTCGTTTGGGCACAAAACGGCCCTGACCAACGAGCGCGCGTAGGCGCCTTGGGATTTCGTGTACTCGGGAATGAGAGCGACCTAGGTATCGACCGCTCGGGAGAAAGGTTGCGTGCTCTCTACTGAAGGGGCGCGGAATTGGGAGGCCCGCCCGAATCGGCTGCCTCGACCTTGCGCAACACCAGCACCAAGAGCGTCGTGCCGGTCAGCTCGCCTTCCCAGGTCTCGTGGAGAAAGACCGCGTCACCTGTGTGGGCGTGCTGCGTCACATCGCCCAGCGGGAGCCGCGAAAGCCAGGTTACGTTGGTGAATTCGGGGCAGTCTGCGACCAACTCTGCGATGCGCTTGGGATTGAACATGGCGTCACTCCGCGGAGAGCTGCTTCAGGGTCTCTTCGTCGAGCTGGATCATCTGGCTCGAGCCATCGAAGAAGGTCGTGCGATCATTCTCGAAGAGATCGGGTTGATCGAACACGACGGGGGGCACCACGTTCAGCGAAGTGGGAGCGTCCATGTTTTGGTTTTGCTCGCACGCGGCCTCGCGCGCTTCGCCCCCTGTGAGCGCACTCGCCGACCCGTTCGCTGGGACGATCAAGCCTGCGCCCGTCGTGACCAACGTAGGGTGCGCGATCCAACCCGCTCGGTGATCCCGCCTATCGAGAAGCGCGGCCCAAAATAGGCACCCCGCAACAAGCAACAGGC
>CAZEWA010000344.1:0-5357 GCA_964515685.1 uncultured Polyangiales bacterium
CGCGTATGAAAAAGCTCATCGACATCGACTCTGTCTGTCGAGACCTGATCGCGATCATCACGCAGGCGGTGGGGGAAGCTCCGGCACTCGTGGTCTTGCTCGATGCCGGGACCATTCCACTCACGTCGAGCGGGAAGCTGCAGCGCGCGGCCTGCAAAAAGGCCTGGCTCGCTGGAACGTTACCGTGTTTGGCGAGCCAAAGCATGGCGCTCAGTTCCTGAGGCAACCCGCGGTGGCACCGCAGAACCTCACCTCTCCAGACTACGGGTGAACTGTGCAGACTTGGCTCGTGATTCCGTGCTTCAACGAGGCTTCGCGCCTGAACGTTGAGGCATTCAGCCAGGCGCTAGCGACCATGCCAGCGCTACATTTGGTGTTCGTGAACGATGGCAGCCGGGACACCACGCTTGAGGTCCTGAACCGGCTGGCGCAGCGCTTTGTCGGGCGCGTCGAGGTGATAGATCAGCAGTTCAATCGCGGTAAGAGCGAAGCGGTCCGAGTCGGTATGCTCCGCGTGATGTCCGAGCGAGACTGCTACGCCGGCTACTTCGATGCAGACTTGGCGACACCGCTGATCGAAGCAGAAGTGTTCGCGCGGATCCTCGATGATCACGGCGAGGTGGACCTGGTGCTGGGCGCGCGCGTCGCATTGCTGGGACGTGCGATTCAGCGCAAGGCTTCGCGGCACTACCTAGGAAGGGTCTTCGCGACAGCTGCGAGCCTGGTGCTGGGCATCCCCGTTTACGATACGCAGTGCGGAGCGAAGCTGTTCCGGGTCAATCGAGAGACCCGCTCGTTGTTCGAGAAACCCTTCGGATCACGCTGGATCTTCGATGTGGAGCTGATCGCACGCTACTTGACGGGAGGTAGCGAGCGCGGGCTGTACGAAGCGCCCGTGAGCGCCTGGACCGACGTGGGGGATTCACGCGTGCGGCCCGCTGATTTTCTGCGGGCGATAGGAGAGCTGGCTCAGATTTTCACGCGCTATGCGGAACGCAAGCGCAGCGCGCGGATGTCAGCGTTCGCGGCATCTCCGTTCGTGCGCTACCTCGGCGCGGGTGGGTTCGGTACGCTGCTTCACTATCTGACGCTGCTGTTGTTGGTGGAGACGCTGCACGTGAGGCCCGCGCTGTCATCGGCGCTCGGAGCATCGGTGGGAGCACTGGTAAACTACGTGCTCAACTATCACCTCACTTTTACGAGTACGAGCTCGCATGCGCGAACGCTGCCTCGGTTTCTGTGCGTGGCCGCCTTGTCGGTGATGCTGACGGGGGCGGGCGTTTCGCTGGCCAGCGAGAGACTTGGTATGCATTATGTGTTGGCGCAGGTTGTCTGTACGGTACTTGTCCTTGTATTCGGGTATCTCATGAACAAGGCCTGGACTTTCGCGGTAGGGAGTCCGTTGTCGCCAGCCCAGGAGATGCACCCGAGAGATGGCGAATGATGCTGGCAAAATTCAGAAGTGTCCATGCTGTGGGAGGCGCACTGCTATGGGCACTCGCTCTCTGTGGGCAGCTTTCAAGCCGTGCTCGCGCAGACCAAGATGTAGAAGATGACGCGACGGCGGCGAAGGCCCGCGAACGCACCTATGTCAATGCGCGTGTGGGGTTTGCGAGTTCAGATGCGAACCATATGCCGCAGGTGTGTGTGGAGGTTGCGCCGCTTGCGTACCTCAGTGTTGAAGCTTGTGGAACCGGAGCGCAGGTTTGGCACAACCGACCCCTGCCCGAGATGTCGCACTACTTGTTGAAGGGGCGTGTGCTTTCGTTGCCGCTGCCGCACTTTGTGCTGCAGGCGTTCGTGGCGGCGGGTTTTACTGAGCTGTCCGTAGGTGCGGATCAAGCAGGCTTTGTTTTTCGTGGTGTGTCGGAGGGGCGCGCATCGACAGCGGGTGGAGAGATAGGGGCCAGCATTCGCGCGCTCTATCCGATGAGCAAGGGCTTTGACCTGCTCGCGGACGCAAGCTTCCTTCTCGCGTATCTGCCCCACGCTGAGGAACTTGTGAGCTCTCGTTCGCGTGTCCAGCCGAGTGTTTCGTTCAGCATGGGCCTCGGCTTCTAGCGTTCCCATTTCAAGAGTTGACCCAAGAGCCGATCCTAAAACCTCCCGTCGCCTGCCGGGCAGCGTTTCGGCTGCGTCATCGCTGTCGCCCTATGTCCATAGGACTCCTCACGCTTCCTTGCCGAACCGTCCACCGTTCTCCGGCATGCTCGGTCCGGTTTTAGGACCGGCTCTTACGGGAGACGGATACGCCACGAGATGGCGTATAAGAACAGGAATCTCAAAGGGGGGGGCCATGTCAGCGCCAAGGTTGCTACTTGTCGTGGTTTTGCTGTTAGGCAGTTGCACGAGCACCAAGAAGAACGTCGTTGTCGCGCCGTCTACGGGACCCAAAGACTCAGAAAACTCCGAAGAAGCGACGACCTCGCGCTCCGATACCTGGACGCTTTCAGGGTTAGCCCAAGGAGCCAAACTTTTGGGGAACATGGGGCAGGTCCATCGATCAGTAAGCCACCGCGAGCCAGAAGCGCAGGCGCTATTCGATCAGGGCTTAGCGCTCACCTACGGCTTCAACCACGATGAGGCGGCGCGCTCCTTTGCGCGTGCGGCAGAGATCGATCCAAGCTGTGCGCTGTGCTTTTGGGGAATCGCTTACGCGCTTGGGCCCAACTACAATATGCCGGTCTTGAAAGAGCGCGCGCAGGTTTCGTGGGACGCGCTCAAGCAGGCGGAGCGAGTCGCCGGATCCAACGCGAGCGCGGTCGAGCAGGCATTGATCGCAGCGCTTGCCAAGCGCTACGACGGCCCTAAGTGGATCGATCCCGTGAGCATGCAGCGCTACAACGAAGCCTATGCAGGAGCGATGCGCGAGGTCGCCGCGCAGTACCCGACAGACTTCGACGTACAGACTCTGTACGCGGAGTCGCTGATGAATCTGAGCCCTTGGCATTTATGGACCAACACCGGCGAGCCCGGCGAGCATACAGAGGAGATTGTGCAGCGCCTCGAGCACGTGCTAGCCAACGAGCCTGACCACGCGGGTGCAAACCACCTCTACATCCACGCAGTAGAGGCCTCCAAGGCGCCGGAGCGCGCGCTGCCTTCGGCCACGAAGCTCGCGGGGCTTGTACCGGGAGCCGGGCATATCGTGCACATGCCGGCGCACATCTACCAACGCGTGGGACGCTACGCGGATGCGGCCGACGCAAATCGTCGGGCCATCGTCACCGACACAGCGTATCTCGAGCAGCTCACTCCGATCGGGTACTACCCGTTCTATCTCGCCCACAACTACGGTTTCTTGGCCTTTGCTGCGAGCATGCAGGGTCGCAGTCAGGAGGCGCTCGAGGCGGCGCGATTCTCTGCAGAGAACATCCCGGTCGACATGGTGTGCGGAATGCCAGGGATGGACTTCTTTCTCTCGGCGCCCTTGTTCGTGATGGTCCGATTTGGGCGCTGGGACGACATCTTGAGCGCGCCTAAGCCCGACGCGAAGCACGCGGTGTTGCTCGGTCTGTGGCACCACGCGCAGGGTATGGCACGCGCGAGTAAGGGCGACCCAAGCGCGGCCTTGGAGCACGCAGAGACGATTCGCCAAATCGAAAGGTCGCTGCCGAGCGAGCTGATGGCGGATCAGAATGAGGCGCAACAGGTCCTGCTGGTCGCTGCCAAAGTGGTCGAAGCGCGCGCGGCAGAGGCCGCGAAGCAGCCAGGCGCACTGGCGCTTTGGCGCGAAGCCGTAGCGCTTGAAGACGAGCTTACGTATGCCGAGCCGGACGACTGGTTCTATCCGCTGCGCCACTACCTCGGCGCTGCGCTCGTCGACGCCGGGCAGGCCGGGGAAGCCGAAGCCGTCTACCGAAAAGACCTGGAGGAACACCCGCACAACGGTTGGGCCCTGTTCGGTCTGAGTCGTGCGCTAACGCAGCAGAAGAAGGCAAAGCAGGCCGCAGAAGCTCACCGTGCCTACGAGGTGGCCTTTCAAGACTCCGATGTGAAACTCACGCGCTCGGCGTTCTAGGACACTGGGGTGCCATCGGCATGCGCTCGTAGTCTTGGGTGGCAGACCGAAAGGTCATCCCCTGCGTCTGACGAGACGCTGCACGTTACCCTTCTCGAATCGGCCTCAGACTCCGGATTTTGCGGCGTAGCGCGGGTACGCGAACCGTGTATCTTCCAACTACGCTCGTAAGCGAACGCCTCGAGCTCTTGCTGCTCGGCCCCGCGCGCTTCGACGGAGGTACCGATGAGTGCTGTCAAAACGATGTGCACGGCAGGGGTCATTGCGCTGTGGATCGCATGCGCATGCATCACGTGCATCGCCGGGGCGCAGGACACCGAAGCCTGGGCGAACGAACGCAACATTAAAGCGCAGGAAGTGTTGCAAAGCCCTGACGCCTCGCTGGAAGAGCGGACTCGCGCCGAGCAACACATCGCAGAAGGCGCGACAGAACAGCGCCGTGACGAAGAAACAAAGGCGGAAGTGGCGCACCTCGAGGCACGACAAGCGCGCGTCGTGAACGAACATCGTATGATTCCATTTCAGATCGTGGACTGGCCAATCGTCACGACGCGCTTCAGCACGGTCACGGCGCTCGGTCCGTTCCACACTCAGGTTACGGGCCAACGCGGCAAGACCGCCAACCTGTTGGCGTTGCGAGAGTCGTTCACGCTCGCCTGGGCCCTCACGCACTGGCTGGCAATCGAAGGCCAGGTCAGTGGCGGCATGGCAGCGGGCACCGATTTTAGGTCGATCATCCGGGTGGGACTCAGCTACGCCTACGGTGGACGGGTGAGCCTGCTGGGGCGCTTGCTTTCGCGCGGTCCGGTCTACCTCTCACTGCGCGTCGATGGAAGCGTGTTGTCGGTGGAAGACGCCGTCCCGCAGCGGCTCCTCGATACGGTTACGGTCGACGATGGCACGGTCTCGTTTCAGCGCCCGCGCATCGTGCGCAACGGCAGGGACTATATCGCTACCCCTACGCTCGCCCTAGCCGTCGGTGCCACGCGCTGGTTGGGCTTCCAAGCCAGCGGCGGCGTAAGGCTCGACTGGCTCGACCTGGACACCACCCAGTTTAAATCGACCCTCGCTCTGGCAGCAGGCGTGTCCCTCGATCTCGACTCGGTGGGACTCAATCTCACCATTCTTGCAGGCGGGCGATTCCTGTACGATATGCAAGAGCGCTCGACGTACATCACGGCATTTGGCGTGCGAAATAGGACGCGAGGCGAAGCCGAACTCGGCTTCTATTACTCGGGCCGCCGCGACGTGGACATCGGCCTCGCGGTCGTCTCGGAGGTTGGAGGAAAGAATGCGTCCGTCATCGGCAACGCTGTGATGAACTACTATTGGTAAG
>CAZEWA010000345.1:0-5303 GCA_964515685.1 uncultured Polyangiales bacterium
CAGCGCATGGCCGGTGCGGCGACCGACATCACGCTCGACGATTTGCAGCCGGCTTGGGAGTCGACCATTCAGTGCTCGCTGTGCCATCAGCTGTAGGCTCGTCGCCTAGGTTAGACAGATAACAGCAAGTCACACGGTAAAGGCCCGCGTCCTCAGGGAAACCGGCCTTGTGCATTCGCGAGGACAGGGGTTGTAAACGCGTTTCCGGTTGGCTCTTTTCGGCTAACCTACGCAATCCTAGACAGGGAGAGCCTACGTGCGCTGGACATCTTATATTGGACTTACGTTGGCGTTTGCCCCGGGCTGCGGATCCGACAGCCCGTCTTCCCGCGCATCGGATGAAAAGGGCTGTCTCGAAGGTGCATCGCTTGCCTGCACGTGCACCGATGGCCGCAACGGAGCGCAGTTATGCGAGGCAGATGGGAGGCTCGCCGCGTGCGTTTGCAAAGGCGACGCGCCGGAGCAAGGCCGAGACGCGTCCGCAGGCAATCAGCTTGATGCTGGCGATGCCGGTCGTGACGACGATGCCGGTCGTGACGACGATGCCGGTCGTGACGACGATGCCGGTCGTGACGACGATGCCGGTCACCCCGACAGCGGCAGTGACGAGCCGGCCTCCCGTTGCGTCGCCGGTTACTACGCTGGCAAGATGAGCGGCACCTACTGGCCGGGTTTCGCGGCTAGCATCCCTGGGCTCGGTCCCAGCGTTCCCTTTGAAGTCCAGAGCCAGGAAGGAAGCTTCTCCTTTGCGCTCGATGCCCAGGGAAAAGTTACACAGGGCTGTGGCCTTGGAGCGTTGCGTGCATTTGAAGGACTTGCGGGAGACCACCCGATAGCCGTCGTGTTCGAAGGCAGCGTTAATTGCGCGACAGGTGCGATCAGCGCTGCGGTCACGGGATACTACCAAGTGTTTGGTGCTTCTTCATATCTCGTGGTGGGTACGCTAACCGGTACCGCCGCAGAGGAAGGTGAAGCCTTTTCCGGCACGTGGAACCTTGAAGACGCTGAAAGCGCCGCCGAACGCCCACCGGGAGGGGAGGGCCCATTTGAGGTCACGCTGCAAGCCAAGCCCGCGCCTTTCCCCAAGGCCTGCGCAGACTTGCTCGCTGCTCCAGCGAAGCCCTGAAACCTGTCTCAAACTCTGTTTCCACTTCAGCGCTCAGCTAAGGTAGTCACGAATGTCGCTCTCCCGTTTCCCGCTCGCGACGGTCCGCTCGGCTGTCGTGCTGCTGCTCGCCGCGCTTGGGATGTCTGCCTGTTACGATCACCGCTTCACGCAGGCGATTATGGAGCGTAAGCGCAGGGCAAAAGAGGCAGAAGGCGCAAAGATTCGCAGTGCGAGCTCGCCAGTGCCCAAGGAGGGCATGAAGACCGGACGCTTGCGCTTCTACGTCTCCCAGGAGTACCGGCAGCAGCACAAAGAGTGGCGCGCTTCCCTCCTGAGTCTGGTCGATGCCGCCAACGATATCACTGCACCCAACTTCGCGGTTCGCTTCGAGGTGGCATCCATGAACGAGTGGAGGCCCAGTTGTGCGACGGCTCAGCTCCAGAAGTGCTTAGACGAGCTACGCAAGCAGGATCCCGGCGAAGACGGCGACTGGGTCGTGGGTGTGCTCGGTGCGATGCCGAGCTTCACCGCGTCCTTCGACGACCTAGGGATGGCGCTTGTACCGGGGCGCCACTTCATCGTGCGGGATGTGTCTGATTTGGCAGAACGAGAAGCCATCGAGCGCGCGTTCAACTCACACACCGCAGCGCGTCGCGACGAGATTTACCGGCGACGCAAGGCTCACAAGCGCTTGGCCGTGTTCCTGCACGAGTGGGGGCACTCGATGGGTGCGCTGCACGTGGAGAGCAACGAGTCGTTGCTGCATCCCGCGTACGACGATCGGATGCAGAGCTTCGACGAAGCCAATCACGGCGTGATCGAGGCTGGGCTGCGCGACCGCTTCCGCTACTCGGGTAAGCATGACGAGTTGGTCGCATACTTACAGGGCAACGCTGCGATGGCCTTTCAGCCTGAGGCGCGCGACGCACTCCTCGAACGCCTCACCGCTGCGACACAAGCGCCCGAACCTACGCTGGCTGCGACGCCCACGGCGGATAGCGAACCTCCTGCCGCGTCGGGCGAAGCGCCGAGGCGCGTAAGGCACGCGTTCGTGGTCGACGGGACCGAGGAGGAATTGCTGTCGGCGCTCGAGTCGGACGCCCGCAGCACCTATCGCGATGCCGTAAACCTTACCCTGGCCAACGACGCCTTCAGCGCATTGAAAGTCATAGAGCCCGTGGCCGAGCGTTATCCGCAGAACTATGCCGTGCAGCACCTAGCTTGCGGACTTGCGATGCAGACCGGCTATCAAACGATGGCCAGCAAGAGCTGCCCTCGCGTGCCGGCTCTCGCGAGCGGCAAGTAAGACGCAAAGCGAAGCAGTGGTAGATTGGGGCTGATATGGCTCTCGGATACCGACCAGAGATCGAGCGCGCGCTGCGCTTCATCGGCGAGAACCTTGAGCGCCCCATCACTGTGGCTGAGGTGGCGCGTGCTGCGCACCTGAGTGAGTTCCATCTGCATCGCGTGTTTTACGCGGCGCTCGGCGAGTCGGTCGGACGCTTCGTCACACGAAGGCGGCTCGAGCAGGCTGCACTCAGCCTCGCTTACCAACCCGAGCGTGCAGTGACGGAGATAGCCCTCTCATCCGGCTACTCCTCGAGCTCCAACTTCAGCAAAGCTTTTGCGGCGTACTTTGGCTGCAGCCCCAGTCAGGTGAGGACGCCTGCCCAGGGCCTGCCGCCTAGATTTGGTAAGCTCACAGCCCAGTACGGTAAGGTATTCAGCCCTGACGCCCTGTACTCGCTACCTCCGGAATTGAGCTCGGAAGAGCGTAAGCGCGAAGCTTCCGTGTGGGATTCCCGCGTTCGCTACGAGACGGTGGAAGAACGCGACCTGGCCTGTCTGGCAAGCCCGGATGGTTATGATCTCGCGGTGCTCGAGCGCACCTGGCAGACGCTGATCGAGCGCGCCTACCAGCTAGGTCTTGCGCAAGGTCCAGTGGACGCCTGGGGCATCGCCCACGACAGCCCCTTCATCACCTCGCCCGAGCGTTGCCGCTATCACGCCTGCGTACCCTGCGCGCCTGAGGTCGTCCTTCCAGCGCCGCTATTTCGCGGAAAAATGCCGGCTGGCCGCTACGCAGTGTTCACGTATGCGGGAGCGGTCGACGAAGTACAAGACGCCTATCGCAGCGTGTACTCGTCATGGTTTCGCGAGAGCAGTCTCGTCCCTGCGGATTTCGTGCCCTTCGACCATTACGTCACGGACTTTCCCGAGGATGGGAAAATCGAGTTCGAGATCTGGTTTCGCGTGCAGGCGCGGCGCTGAATAGCAGCCTAGGAGAAGTGCGGAGCAGCCTAGGAGTCGCGCTTGGGGACCCATTGAGCCAGGCTGAGCGCATGGGAACACTGGCAAAAACAAGGCGAATCCTGGTCACGGGAGCTTCACGAGGGATCGGGCGCGAGACGGCCCTTCAGCTCGCGGCGGCTGGACATACCGTGATTCTCGCGGCGCGAGATGAGCCGGCGCTGACAGCGCTCGCGCAAGAGATCGTGCGGCGCGGAGGGCAGGCCGAGACGCTGCCGCTCGACCTAACCGACGATGCTCAGGTGCAAGCGGCGGTCAACACCCTCCAGCGACGAGGGGGCTGTGATGTGCTGGTAAACAACGCCGGGCTCTCCGAACAAGCGGAGTTTCTGCTGCAGTCCGTTGCCGAGCAGAGGGCCGAGATGGAGCTCAATTACTGGGGCAGCCTGCGCATCACGCGTGCGCTTCTGCCCGCCTTCATCGCGCGCGGAACAGGGCTTATCGTCAACGTATCGTCACTTCTGGGCAGCGTCGCCGCCCCGACAACTGCGAACTATGGCGCGACCAAGGCGGCGCTCGAGGCGTGGTCTCACGCGCTGCGTGGGGAGGTCTCACGTTTTGGTGTGCAGGTGACGGTCTTTGTGGCGCCACACACGCAGACCGAGATGGGGAAGCGAAGCAAGTTTGACGGCGTCCGCAGCTTGCCCGCGAGCTACACCGCGCTTGAACTCATCCGCGCCATCGATCGCGCGCCACGAAAGTACGCGGCGAGCCCCGTGTACCGCTTCTTGCTGTTTCTCGCGCGTCTGTTCCCCGCGTTCATGGAAGCGCGGGTGGGAGCCTCGACGACGCGCTATTTGACGGCCACGCCGGAGTCCATCAGACACGGTGAAGTTGTGCGCAGCTGAACCGCTCAGGCCCCGCAGGCTTCAGGTCACGCCCGACACCAGCGGGGCCGTGCGGCAGCTTGCCACCGGTTTCACGTCGGGAACACTTAGGGCTTCCCAGCACCGCCGTGAAGCCTCGGCCGACCTAAACTGACCCGAACCAACGGGCCGAGCTTTCGCTCCAGTGCTTCAGCGACGTCGGGTGCAGACTCTTCGATGACCACGCTGAAAGCAGAGAACGCCCCTTCCAGCCACCAGGCCATCGGTGTCTCTTGCGCCTTAGGATGCCATTGCCGCTCTGTTAGCACCCTCTCCGCCCGTGCGAGCTCATCGCGCGTTCGGCAAGCAGGCGATAGCTCCACATCCACCGCAATAACCTTGCGCGCCAAATCTTGCTGCAATGCTTGGTACTCGCTGAAATCCGTATGCAGAACGATGACGACGCGCTTTTGAAGCGGATCAAACAGCGTGTCTATGTACGAACTTTGATGTCGAGCTATCGCTTCGCCAATCGCGAAGACCGCTCGTTGGACGCGGGGCTGTTTGAGAAATGCCAGACGCTCCGCGTCGCTGCCTTTCTGCTCCCAATCACATACGGGCTGCGGCACCACAGCGATGGTCTCCACGCGCTCAAGCTTAGGCACGCCGACGACGGTCTCCACGCGCTCAAGCTTAGGCACGACTGTGGGGGCCATCGGCCGGGACAGTCGAGAACTCGATGCGGTTGCGTCGTGGTCCAGCGATGTGTCCGGTTTGTGCATCGTCGGCAGTGACTCGCTTCGCTCAGGCATGTTTGGAGAACAGGCGGCAAAAGCACAAACCAATACACCAGACAGTGCATGAGACCCGAGAAACTTTGCGCTGCTCGCTCTTGGCCTCAGCGCCATCGTCAACCCCCGTCCGCTAGATCTGTATGTCACAAACGGCTTGTCAATTTCGTCAAGCTTTACCTCCTCTTTGGCTCTTACCTTTATCCCAAACAAAGCAAGCTCGAGCATAAAATCACGGAGTGAGCAAGCTGTCTTGTCAGCACTTGGCGCGGCCCATACAGAACCTCA
>CAZEWA010000346.1:0-5302 GCA_964515685.1 uncultured Polyangiales bacterium
CGGGCCCCTTCCACACGGGCCACCACGAGCTTGAAGCTTATCTGAACGGCATTGGCTCTAAATACGGCTCCAATGCCCCGTCAGGCGCTGGACTCACCTCACGCTGATTCAGGCACCACACAGCTAAAACCGCGACAGGTATTGAGCCCCTTACACGTGTGCTCGCTGAAAACGTGGGTGTCGATATCGTAGGACATGCCGCGACAGGAATTCGCACCGCCGCAGTGCGCATGCGTTTCGATTTTCCCGCCTAGCTCATCGCATTCTGCCTCGAAGCTCTCGGCTGTCACGGATGCGTCGACCCGGGAGGCCGTGATCTTGGCCTCGGTCTTGTCATCGGTCTTGGCCTCGGTCTTGTCATCGTCCGAGCTGCAGGCGGACGCACTCAGACACAACAACCCGCTGAGCGCTGCTGCGAGCAGCGTCGGGCTCACATCGCTCACGCTAGCTGCATGGCTGGCTGGTTTGTGCGGTAACTTGCAGGCCTCAGCTGCCAGAGATGGCGCGGCGTAGCTCTCGGCCATATGCGGCTCGCCTGGGTTTCCTCGCGTTGCGCAGATCATCGGTCGCTGTCTCCTCGTTGCGCCAACCGTAGCCCAAGCAGTGGGCCTGAGTCGCTGCTTTCTACCCAGATATTTGTAGGGTACCTCGGCACAAACTTGAGCAAACTCGACCGCAGTCATCGCGCAGCTAGGCTAGCCCTCGTGGAAACGTCGGAGAGCTCCCAAGGCCCCCTTTCGCGCGACGCGCTCGGGCTGGGTCTGCGCGTTCCCCACCTGCCCTACATCTTCGAACGTACGCCAGCGGTCGACTACTTCGAAATCATCAGTGAAAACTTCATGGGCGACGCCGCGCATGTGCGTCGCAACCTCGACCGAGTGCGCGAGCACTACCCCATCGTGCTGCATGGGGTCGGGCTCAATCTGCTTGGCCATGCCGAGCCCGACGAAGCCTACCTAGAGCGTCTGTGTCGCCTCGCGGACCATGTGAATGCGGCATTCGTGACCGACCACCTGTGCTGGACAGGAGCCCACGGCGTCCAACACCACGACCTGCTGCCCACGCCCTATCTACCCGAGCTGGTCGAGATTGCCGCCGAGCGCGCACAGCGCGTCCAAACTCGGCTCGGTCGGCCCTTTGGCATCGAGAATCTGTCGAGCTACGTGAGCTTTCGCGAATCAAGCATGAGCGAGTGGGAATTCTACTCCGCCGTGGTCCGCGAGTCGTCCTGTTGGTACATGCTCGACCTCAACAACGTCTACGTGTCGAGCGTCAATCACGGCTTCGATCCACAGACCTATGTTTCCGCCATCGACTTCTCACGCGTGCTGCAAGTGCATCTGGCGGGCCACGCACGCGAGCCCGACGGCAGTCTCATCGACACCCACGACCGCCCCGTAAGCTCCGCGGTCTGGCGGCTCTACACAGAGACCTACAAGGCCCACGGGCCCTTCCCTACCCTGGTCGAGTGGGATGCGGCGATCCCGCCTTTGCCGCTGGTATTGGCTGAGCTCGACACAGCGCGCGCGGTGCGCGCATGACGCGAGACGAGACGCTGCGCTGGCTTGCAAACTTGCAGGCTCAGTTCGGCCAGGCCCTGCGCCTGCCGCTCGATCGCAGCCAGCACTCCCTGCGCGCGCAAACAGAGCACTACGCAGACGACCTTGTCGCGAGGCTCGCAGCAGGCCCGCACAGCTCGGCTCGCGCGCGCATGGCCGTCTACAATCGCCAGTATTGGTTCCGGCTGTTTAGCGTGTTGCAGGACGAGTATCCGCTGACCGCGCGCCTCTTGGGCATGTGGACATTCAACCGCTACGCGAGCCGCTTCTTGCAAGCCCAGCCACCGCAGCACTACGACATCCAGTGCGCAGCCCATGGCTTTGCTGCGTTTCTCGAAGCCGAGCTCCAGGCTCCAGAGCCGCGCACTCCCTCGCCAGCTCGAGCTTCAAGCGCAACGTTGATCGAAGCCATCCGCATCGATAGCGCCTACCGCGAAATACTCAGAGCTGCCGACACGCCCCCCTTCACACTCAGCACCGAGCAAGCCGCCTCGCTCCCGCTCGCACAGCTCGTCGCCGCGCAGACCTTTCGCCTGGTATCCGAGTCCTCGGCGCTGCTGGCGCTGCGCAAAGCACTCGCGGACGACAAGGGCGAACAGGCCGTCCCGCCGCCACAGCCCCACTCGGAGCCGCAACACTGGGCGCTGTTCACGCATCGGCACGGCCTCGGCGCAATCGCCCTGCATCCCCTGCGCGCACTCCTGCTGCGCAACCTCAGCGAGCACAGCGTCAGCGAGGCCCTGGCGCGCCTGGAACAGGCCGCGACACCCGAGCAGCGCGACCTACTGGTAAAGCATGCGCAAAGCTGGCTCGCCGACAGCGTGCAGCGTGGATTCTGGTCTGGGATTCGCTTCTCCAAGGCCGCGCGGGAAGCAAACTAAGCCGCGCGGGAAGAATTACCGGTCGGTATGAGCGTCCGCGCCGCTGTTTGGCATGATTTCGCGAGCTTGTGCCTAGGTACGCCCAGGCGAGGCACTATGCTCGCGCCGGATGTTCTCGCGCGCGCAGGTCTCGGACTGGGTTCCCGTCGTTCTCAAGCTGCCGTGGCGGACGCCTCCAGGCATCCTCCTGGCGATGCTGTTCATGGGGGCTGCCCAGCATGGCTTGCTTGCGCCTCTCTTGGGATTTTCGCGCTCGGCCGAGGTTACGCTGGGCATCGTACTTGTGGCGGTCTCGCTGTGGCTCACAGAAGCTGTGCCGCTCTTCGTCACGAGTCTGGTGGTCCTGGGGCTAGAGCTTGTGCTGCTCGCGCCGGTCCTCAGCCAAGCCCAAAGTGGGTCGGCGCTCTTTCTCAACGCCTTCTTCTCCGATGTCACGTTGCTCTTCCTCGGCGGCTTCGTGCTCAGCGCAGCTATCGAGCGCACGGGCCTCGACAGACATCTTTCCCGGGCGATTTTGCAGCGCGCAGGCAGCTCTCCTTCGCGCGTGCTGTTTGCGATGATGCTCGCGACCTCGCTCATCGGAGTCTGGATGAGCAACACCGCCGCCTGCGCGCTGATGCTCGGTCCGGTAGGCGCAATACTAGCTCGTGTGCCGAAGGACGACGGCTTTCGCAAAGCCCTACTGCTCGGCGTCGCGTTTTCGGCAAATCTCGGCGGGCTCGCAACCCCCATCAGCTCTCCACCTAACGCCATCGTCATGCGCTACCTCGAAGCCAAAGGGCAGGCGCCAAGCTTTGGCCAGTGGATGTTGCTCGCCATTCCCTTGCTCGTGGTGCTGCAGGGCTTCCTGCTCGTTTACTTAGGGCGGCGTTTTCCCACCAAGGTCCAGTCCATCATCCTCGAAGACAGCGAGGTAGACCCTTTCAAGGGCCCTCAACTGCTCGTACTCGTGGTCTTCTCGTTGACTGTGCTCGGCTGGATCTTTGGTGGTTCCTTCTCCCTGACCTCAGGCACCATCGCGCTCTTGCCTGTGGTGGTCTTCTTCGGAACGAACCTGCTTCGCACCCAGGAGTTGCGCGCCTTACCGTGGGACGTAATCCTGCTGATCGGCGGTGGACTGTCCTTGGGCGCTGCCGTCGACCAATCCGGTTTGGCTGCCTGGGCGGGTGCACTGCTGCCGACCGCGGGCGTGCCCCTATTCTTTCTCAAAGGCGTCGTGGCGGTGTTCGCGGTCGTGGTTTCGTCGGTGATGAGCAACACCGCCGCCGTGAACCTGATTGCGCCAGTCGTGATGGGATTTTCGGGCGTCGACCACGCGCCGCTGCTGATCATCGCGGCCTTCGCCTGCACGCTGTCGATGCCACTGCCCGTGAGCACGCCGCCCAACGCAATGGCCTACGGCTTCAGGGTCAGCCCTGAAGACAAGGGAGAATTCAGCGCACGCGATATGATTGGTCCGGGCCTCGCGATGACCGGCGTAGGGCTGTTCGCACTCGCCTGTCTGGCAGGCTTTTGGCTTCCGCTGTTCGGGATGCCGTGACCTGCGCTACCTGGTGCTCAGCTCAAGCACACGCCGAGCCGAGCACTTCCACCGTGTGCCCGACACCCGAGATTACCGTCAGCACCAAGCGCACGAGAGACTGGGATTCAGGGCAACGCGAGCGCAAGGTCGAGCGCGTTCAGCGCTGCCTGAACCTCCGCCTTGGAGCGCACGTCCTCGGTGCACGACACGAGCACAGCACACTCGGGATCCTCAGGCAGCTGCAACGCGGTTTCGTCCGAGACTCGCACGCGGCCGGTCTGCGCGTCGCGCCCAAAGCTTGCGGGCACGCGATTGTCGCTGACCCAACACCACTGGTGGTCTCCCCGCAGCGCGATGCGCCACTTCACAAACCCCAGCGTCGATGCATCGATGCGCGGGATGGGCGCGCCGAGTTTTTGAGCGAGTGCGCGCCCTACGCCTTCCGCAGTGACGTCAGCGTAAATACGCGTACTGGTCTCTAGCGAATCGACCAGGCCGAGCAGGAAGGCGTTGAAGCTCGCCGCAAGCGGCTCCTCTTCCTCGCACTCCACGTCCACCAACGTGACCTCAGGTTCCGCGTTCGGACCGTGCCTGCGATAGTCGAAGCACATCTCCCAGTCGCCGTCACCGTCGAACGGAATCAAGCTCTCGGCCTGCTTCGGTGCCCAGCTGCCGGCGACCTGATTTTTTGGGCGGAAGCGCGCCTCTTCGCAGGTGATGCTGTGCGCGCTCGGACCTATGCCACGCAGCATACGCGAGTAGGTGGCAGGAAAGGTCGCGCGCAGGTAGCCGCCGTTCTGCTTCTCCAACAGCTTCAGGTACGCTTCGGGCAGCTTCACGCCGAGCTGTACTTCCGCCGCGCGGACCGCGGCATGCGTCAAGATGGGCTGCACCACGTCGAGGCACGCAGGCACCTGAAAGTAAAAGCCCAAAGCCTGCTTCTCTGTCGGCGTAAACTTCCGCATCGCAGGTCACGGTACCGAAAAAATCGCCGCGCGCCCAGTTCCCGTCGCACGCCCGCGAAACGACGCGGCAATGCCCCTTGGTAGCGTGTGCCTCTGCAACCCAAAAGTGCGCAGGGAACCCCTGTACCCACCGGAGCGGACGCCGCCCTCACGCGGAGCTTCCTGCCCGCCTACTGCGTTTCTCGTGGTAAACCTTCAGACGTTCAAGACGCATCGCATCTGAGGCTCTCATGCCGCAATTTCGCTCGGGCTTTCTGGCTTTCGTGACGGTGATCTGCGCCTGTGGAGATCGCGGCGGCGACACTCGCGACGCACTCGATGACGACAGCATCGTGTATCCGACTCTGGACTGGCAGCCGGCTTCCCCGACAGAAA
>CAZEWA010000347.1:0-5244 GCA_964515685.1 uncultured Polyangiales bacterium
ACCTCGATCGAGCGCGTCGGGAGCGTGGCGGAGCAGCGCGCACGTGCCAGCTGGGCAGAAGCGGGTCCACGCCTTCTGCAGGCACGGGAAACACTTGCGCGTGTCGCCGACGAAGCCAGGGAACGTTTACGCCCCTCGCAGCGGCCCAGGGCGATCTCACTTTCGGAGCGGCCGGCTGAGGTTTCCGAGCAGCCGGTGGAGGTTGCCTCAGAGGCTGCTGTGGTACCCGAGGGGGTGCGCGAAGCTCAGTCCGAGGCGAGGGCTGAGTCGCGCTCCATCGAAGAGGCAGCGACACTCGATTTTGGCGCCCATCAAGCGTTGGAAGCTGCCGCCGCTGAAAGCGCGACGCCGGAGCCCAAGCGCGAAGAGCGCGTCACTTCGGTCACTTCGGAGTGACTGGCTTCACCCGCCAAATCTCGTTGCAGTACTCCTGGATGGAGCGGTCCGAGGAGAACTTGCCGCTGCGCGCAGCATTCAAAATGGACATGCGCGTCCAGTGCTCGCTATCCTGGTAGGCCTGGGACACCTGCCCTTGTACTTCTACATACGAAGGG
The DNA here is from genome assembly GCA_964515685.1 of uncultured Polyangiales bacterium. Classification (GTDB taxonomy): domain Bacteria; phylum Myxococcota_A; class Polyangia; order Polyangiales; family DASUME01; genus DASUME01. Next base: position 555 of record CAZEWA010000347.1, read on the forward strand.
AAATCAGCCATCAGCATGTAGTCATCGCGATCGAGCAGGCGCGTCAGGATGGGCTCGAAAAGCGTGCGGTCCCCCCGGGAAAAGTAGCCGCTAGCGAGTAGGTCGATGCATTCGCGCAGCTCCTGATTTTCTTCGTAGAGCTTGCGCGGGTTGTAGCCACGAGCCCTCGTCTCGTGCACTTCGCTCTCGGTGAGGCCGAACAAGAAGAAGTTTTCCTTGCCCACTTCTTGCCGAATCTCGATGTTTGCACCGTCGAGCGTGCCGATGGTGAGGGCGCCGTTCATGGCGAATTTCATGTTACCGGTGCCGGATGCCTCTTTGCCAGCGGTGGAGATCTGCTCCGAGAGCTCGGCGGCTGGATACACGTGTTGTCCGACCTTGACGTTGAAGTCCGGGATAAACACCACGCGCAGCACATCGCGTGTGTCAGGGTCGTGATTGACGACTTCGGCGACCGAGTGGATGAGCTTGATGACGAGCTTCGCCAGCCAATAGCCGGGCGCAGCCTTGCCGCCAAAGAACACCGTGCGCGGTGTGGTATTGCCTGCGCCTTGTGCCTTGATGCGCCGGTACATGTCGATGACGTGCAGCACGTTCAGATGTTGCCGCTTGTACTCGTGCATGCGCTTTACCTGCACGTCGAATAGCGAGTGCGGGTCGATGATCACGCCGTGACGCTGCTTGAGATGCGTTGCGAGATTTTGCTTGTTTTCGAGCTTGATGCGCTGCCAGTCTTCGCGGAAGCCCGCGTCGTCTACGAGCGGTTCGAGCTTTTTGAGTAAGGTCAGGTCGCGGCCCCAGCCCTCGCCGACACTCTTGGTGATGAGGTCGCTCAAGCCAGGATTCGAGAGCATCAAGAAGCGCCGCGGCGTTACGCCATTGGTTTTGTTGCTGAATTTTTCAGGCCAGAGCGCATAAAAGTCCGCAAGGACGGTCTCCTTGAGCAGCTCGGTATGGAGCTCTGCCACACCATTGATGGCGTGACTGCCGACGCAGGCGAGGTTCGCCATGCGCACCTTTTTCTCGCCATGTTCGTCGATGAGCGAGAGTCGCGCGATACGCGCTTCGTTACCTGGCAGGCGGAAGCGCACCTGGTCTAAGAAGCGTCGGTTGATCTCGAAAATGATCTCGAGATGACGCGGGAGAACGCGGCGAAAGAGCGGCAGCGACCAGGACTCCAAGGCTTCGGGCAACAGCGTGTGGTTTGTGTAGCCAAAGCTCTTGGTGGTGATTTCCCAAGCCTTGTCCCACTCGAGATCGTACTCATCGACCAGCACGCGCATCAGCTCGCAGATGGCGAGCGCGGGGTGCGTGTCGTTGAGCTGAATGGCGTACTTTTCGTAGAAGCGGTCGATGGTCTTTTCGCGCTGTAGATAGATGCGGACCATGTCCTGAATGGAGCAGGAAACGAAGAAGTACTGCTGTTCCAGGCGGAGTATCTTGCCCGCCTCGGGTTCATCATTCGGATACAGGACTTTGGTCAGATTTTCGCTGACCACTTTTTCCTGCACTGCGCGCAGATAGTCGCCGACATTGAAGGCTTGAAAATCAAAGGACTCGCAGGCAGTCGCTTGCCACAAGCGCAGCATGTTGGCGTTTTTCACGCCGTAGCCGAGCACGGGAGTGTCGTAGGGAATGCCCTTTACGACGCGCTCCGGTAGCCAGCGCACGCGGTAGTGCCCACGCTCGTCGGTGTAACCCTCCGTTCGCCCCCCGAGCTTCACCATGAGCTCGATGTCGTAACGCGGCACTTCCCACGGGTTTCCATAGCGGAGCCAGGTATCGGTGACCTCGTGTTGCCAGCCGTCTCGAATCTGCTGGTCGAAGATGCCGAACTCGTAGCGAATGCCGTAGCCAATCGACGGAATTTGCAGCGTTGCTAGCGAATCCATATAGCAAGCGGCAAGGCGCCCCAGGCCGCCGTTTCCAAGGCCTGGTTCTTCTTCGTGTTCGATGAGCTCGTCGAAGTCGAGGCCCAGGCTCGCCATGGCTTTGCGCGCGTCGTCGAGCATCCCGAGATAGAGCAGATTGTTGCCGAGCTGAGGCCCTATCAAGAACTCCGCCGACAGGTACGATACCGTCCGGCTCGCGTTCTCGAAGTACGCTTGGCCCGTCATGATCATGCGTTCAAGCAGCCGGTCGCGAACCGTGTACGCCAGGGCGCGGTAGTAGTCGTTGCGGGTCGCGACAGCCTGGAACTTTGCGAGGCGCGTGTACAGGTTCGCTAAGAAGTCACGCTTGATGGCCTCAACGCCCGTGCCGAGTTGCGCTGAGTTGGGGTCGAGGGGGGGAAGCGTGGAGGAACGTTCAGGGCGAGAGGTTTGATCCATGCGTTTTGCAATCCTGCCTACCAGAGCGTGCGCCCGCTACGAGTTTCTCGCGTCATGTGCAGGTTTAATGACGCGAAAACAGGTCCATTTCTGGGGGGTAAAGGGACGGCTTCAAGCTTGCGGAAGTCCCTGTCTGGGGAAGGGGCTAAGGTCTGGATATGTGCGAGGAGAGCAACATCGTGGCACTTTGGTCAACGCGCTAACGTGCGGCTTCTGCTAGGGTGCGCGCCACTGTCGCCAATTTTGGGGTCTCCCCCTGAGTCGGAAAGGTCACTGTTATGTCGAAGATCTGGCGCTATCAGCTCGCCGCGTCCCTGTGTACGCTTGCCTTGGTCTCGGCTTGCGGAGATGACCCTGTCACGCCCGCCCCCTCCGGGGATGGCGACACCATGCCGGGAGACGGCGATGGTGACGGCGACGGTGGAGATGGCGACGGGGACGGGGACATCGACAAAAATCCGGTAGGCACCACCATAGAGGGGCAGTACTGGATGCGCACGGACCTCGACGCCACGATCACCCAGGTTGAGGTGAACGCAACCATTCGCTCCGAGATCACGGCCTACTCCCTGGTGCAGATCAGCAAGGACGGATCCCAATACAAGATGGTCGACTGGCAGTGCCACGTGACCACGAAACAAGAATGTGAGTCGGTGTGTTCGGCAGCCTCGAGCGCGACGAGCGAGGGCCAAGCCTACGTGCCCAGCACGCGCACGCTGACGGTGAGCGGCTCGAGCTGGAGCACCTCGACCTGTGCGGCTGCGGTAGGCTGGAAGTGGGATTGCGCGAAGGATGGCGCCGTTGCCATGCCGACCACTGCGAGCGATCCCTTGGTCTACAACCCCGGCGGCGGCGAGGTCGGTGTGGATATCGACGCGACCGTGACCGCCATCATCCCGTTGACGTGCAAAGCGAATGTTGTGCAGAAGGTCGACGTGCTCTACTCGGGCAGCCTGACCGATGGCGTGCTCCAAGGCTCGGGCGTCGCGACCGACAACGGCTCGCAGCAGAACGTGCTCGGTGGGACTTGCGGCGATGTGCCCAACCCCGTTCCGGTCGGCCCCGGTTCGCTTCGCTTCGCGAAGCGCGACATCCCCGGCGGAGCTGAGCCTGCGGCCTGGACCTGTCCGAGCCTCAGCGACTTCCAGGCTGCTCTTCCGCAGCGCTGAACGCTTTCGCCAAAGCGGCGGCCGATGTGCCGTCGCTCGCGGAAGTCATGGCAACTTGCTTCGATGCTCTGCAATCGCTGCAGCATCGACCGCAGCCGGCGAGAGACTCAAGTAGCGGCCTAGCGCGCGCCGCGCTTCATCGAAGCGCCCAAGTCGTGTGGCTACGAGGCCTAAGCCGCGCCATGCCTCTGCAGCGGCCGGAAACTCGTGCACCGCACGTCGGTAGAGGCCGTACGCCTGTTCGAGGTCGCCGTGTAGATAGGCTGCGAATGCATCGCGTGTGAGCATCGACTCGTGCGCGCTGCGAGGAGGCTTGGGGCCGCGCGCGAGCTTGGCCTTTTTGCCTTCGCGGCGCCGCGCCTTGGCTTGCGCGCTTTTGGGCTCAGCCTCCGTCTGCGCTGCATCGAGTTGCGAGCTCTTGCTGCGGGCAGCCTGCGGCGCCTTTGCTGCAGACGGGGCCTCGGCAGGAGGCGACATGGCGTTGGCCCGTGCGCCGCCCAGCACATCGCTGGCCTGTAGGTTCGCTCCCGCAAGGGAGCTCGCGGGCGAGGTAGCCTTGGGCTCGAGGATGCCTATCAATACCAGGGAACTGAATGCGAGCAGGCGGAGCGTCTGGGATTTTTTTGGCCGTTTGGGGGGCATCGAGGGCGCAAGCTCGGTGAGTTCGGCGCGCACGCTCTCAAGTTGCCGATTCGGTGGCGGCCGCACGGCGTTCTTCGCCACTACATCCGCGACCACGGCGTGATGGGGGGTGGACAGCCCCATGCTTGCAGGCGCGGACATCTCGTCCTCTGCCCGAGCCAGGTCTGTGAGTCGCTCCCACGGTGGATCAAGCCAGACCTCTTGTCCTTGCGGCATGCGCAGTAAGGCCGCGAGTCGTTCGAGTTCCGCCAACATCTCTGCGGGATGCGCGTAGCGTAGGTCACGGTCACGCGACATGGCCTTGTGCACGATGTGCTCAAGCTCTGGCGGGCACTCCGGGCGTGTGTCGCGCACGGGTTTCAAGTCTTCGTTGAGGGTAGCGAGCACCAGGGCATTCAGGCTCGCACCGTCGTACGGAACACGTCCGGTCAGCGCTTCGTACAAGACTACGCCGAGTGCATACAGGTCCGAACGAGGGTCCACAGACTCGCCGCGAATCTGCTCGGGCGACATATAGTGGGGGGTTCCTATCATCGCGCCGCTGCAGGT
>CAZEWA010000348.1:0-5241 GCA_964515685.1 uncultured Polyangiales bacterium
ATCGGCAGATCAGACCAGGTCGGTTGCTTGGCGAGCCACTCAGACACTTCTAGAACGCCTTCGCCTGCCAATGCCTCTTCTGCCAGCAGTAAGACACCGACCGAGTCTGGAGTTCGGGCCCTCAGCTCAGCAAGGCTGCTGGCAATCTTACATTGATAGCCCTGTTTCGTAAGCATTTTGCAGAGCAATGGTGCATCGCGGCCAAGTGGCGCCATTACAAAGATTTCGAGTTCGTCGTGCGAGGAGCTCATCTCTTTGGCTCGAGTAGATCAGCCGAGCCGCCGATGTATTGCGGCACGCCCGTCAACACTCCGCGGAAGTCCTTGAGCGGACCGCCGAGCCTCACGCCCCCTGGTCCCAGCTGGAGTTCTCGAATCGTGTCCTCGTGAGTACCGGTGCGCTTCTTTACGACCGAGATGGCTTTCCGTACGCGACCGTGGGCCTCGAAGAAGCGCGTCAAGATTACGCTGTCAGCCACATAACTCACATCCACGGGTGGAGAAGACATCGGCCCGACGATGCCATGCTGCGACATCACGAGGATGGTGGTGATTCCGTACTGCGCGAGATAGCTGAGCAGCTCGTGAAGCTGAACCGTCAGGAATTTCTCGTCTGGCATGGCGTGCAGGTAGCCGTTGAGACTATCGATCACCACCATGCGGCAGTTCTTGGTTTCAACAACGGTACGAATCCGCTGCACGAGCTCATCGGGCGCGAGCTCGGCCGGATCAACCTGTTGTATGAGGAGCAGCCCCGACGCTTCCAGATCGTCGAAGCCGATATCGAGCGCCGTCGCCCGCGTCCTGAGGGTCTCGAGCCCCTCGTCGAACAAGAACACCGCGACCTGCTCACCACGACGCGCTGCCGCAGTCACAAACTGCATCGTCAGTGAAGATTTGCCCGATCCTGCAGGCCCCAGCACGAGTGTGCTCGTGCCACGATCCAGGCCGCCCCCCAACATGATGTCAAACTGCTCGTTGCCCGTGGTGGCGGACTGAGCCTCGACTCTGCCGCGATGCTCGGCAGCGATTAAGCGCGGAAACACTACGATACCGCCGGTATCGATGCGGTAGTCATGAAAACCACCCCGAAACTTCAGGCCGCGCAGCTTCGTGATCCGCAGGCGTCTGCGCTCCGCGCCGTAGCTCTGCGGCATCAACTCGAGGGAGAGCACACCGTGGGAGAGACTTTGCAACTCAGTGCCACGGTCCGCGCCAGCACGATCGTCTAGCAAAAGCACCGTGGTACCCTCGTTTGAGAAGCGGTCGCGCAGCCGCATGACCTGGCGGCGGAACTGCAGCTCCGACTGAGCGAGCAAGCGCAGCTCGGTCAGCGAGTCGAGCACGAGCAAGTTGGGTTTGATCCGTGCGACTTCTTTAAAGAGGACTTCTATCGTCTCTCGTAGCTCAACCTCGGATGGATGAAAGATGGTGTTGTCCTCATCTTGCCCAATGTCCCCGACATGGCGCGCGTCCACCATGCTGATGCCCGTGAGATCCCAACCATGCGAGCGCGCGATCTCGCGCACTTCGGCAACGGTTTCTGCGAGCGAGATGTACAAGGCGCGGTCTCCGCGCTTCACGGCAGCCAACAATACCTGCAGGCCAAGCGTCGTCTTCCCGACTCCGGGGTCGCCCTGAATCAAATAAAGGTGTCCGGAAGGCAGTCCACCGTTGAGCACGTCATCTAAGCCCACGATGCCCGTCTTGAGCTGCTGCGCCGCCACAACTGTCATCAGTCATTCCAATCTGTATGCGTCTCAATAGCGTAGCGGGTGCGCTGAGGCGATCACGAGATTCCGCAAGCGACGAGGCCTAAAGCGCACTCGATGAGACGTTTTGGCACCAGTGAGGCATTTTGCGGCACCTTGCAGGCATTTCCCCAGCTTGCGGGCTCGACTCTCTCTTGTGCCTGAGCTGCTCGCACGCGTTCAAGCACTAAGTCGAGAAGCAGACGCATGTGATCTTCCCACACGCATGCCCTGGACATCCTCGCCGAGCCCTCGGCCAAGTCCGTAAGCACACGGGTACTTACTCATGCCCTCTGCGCAGCGCGCAGCTGTGACGTTTAGGTCGCCGCGCAGCGCAGCTAAGCTTCGACGCTCAGGCGCCCACTCAGTTCTGAGAGCGCCGTGCGCTGCAAATTCTTGGGCACGACGCCTATCACGCAACGCGCCGTATTGGAGTCCAGAGCGCCTCTCAACAGGCCCAAGAATCGAGGCTCGGCGGCCAACACCAGGCGACTGAACCTACCTGCCACGCGCGCCTGCTCGAGCTTGCTCGCCAGGTCTCGCGCGAACCCGCTCACTTCATGGTCGTGGGCGGACTCTGGGGGTGCACCTGCGTGTCTGCCGAAAGCGGCGCGGTCGGAGACGCGACCTGGACGGTCGCTGACGAAATCGGCCTCGCGCAAGCGACCTTCTGGGTGGAACAGCTCGTCCACCAGTGTATAGCCGTCCTTGCTGTCACGGTTCCGTTCAAGCAAGCGAGCGCCGACACTGTCGGCTGTGATGACCCAAGTGCTCTCCATCGGCCTTACCTCCTCAAGCATCTATGGCCGATGGGTGCACGCAGCATGCCCGTGCAATATCCATCGCTCTCGCTCCGCATGCGGTTCTTTATGAACTCCGCATGCAGTTCTTTATGGATACGAAGCAGCCAGCGAAGCCTACGGGCGAGCTTCTCTACGAGAGCGCCGCTAGCGACTGACGGAGCAGGCCATCGATGCGGGCAGGCCTACCATTCCTTGCATGGCTGGCGAAGCGTTCCGCACTTGCTAGGTTCGGCCCTGTGATCTCCCCCTATTTTCGCTGGCACTCCGCCGGTTCCCACGTACGCCGTTCCGCACGTCCACCTCTTCCAGTGCCATTTCACGTTGCGTGGAGCCTACTTGGGATGCTTGGCCTCGCAGCTTGCGAGCCGGAGCCTGCGACCTGCGAGGACCACAAGGCCGACATCACAGGCTGCAATCGTGTGTTCAGGCGCGACGTCTGCGCGACTCCCTTGGACCGCTGCCACACCGCTTGCTACGCGACGGTGCCTTGCCATGAGTGGCCAGCGATCGACAGCGGCCGGTATCCCGCTTATCTGACACGCTGCTTTCAGAAGTGCACCGCGCCCTTTACATGCGAAGACGGGTTCGAGATCGACGCACGCTACAAGTGTGACGGTTTCGAGGACTGTGCAGACGGCAGCGACGAACCGAAGAGCTGTATGTACTTTGAGTGCAAGAGCGGGCAACAGGTTCGCGAAAGCGCGCCTTGCGACGGCTACGCAGAATGCCGCGACGAATCGGACGAGGCGGGGTGCCCATGAGCCTTCATGCCTGGTACCTGGCGCTTGTTTTAGGCCTTTCTACTTTCGCATGCGCGTCAGATTCACCGTCTGTACTTGGGCCATGCGGGAAAGAGCGCTGCCCTGAAGAATGCCTCGCGCTCTCGGAACGCGACTGCGATGTTCTCGATCCCGAGTGTCAGCGCCGCATCTTTTTTGCGACAAGCTGCGTGAGGGGAACGAAGGGCACCATGCCCACGGTGCGTGTAGTGTCGCTCGAGGACTTACTTGCCGAGCAAGCATCGGATGCAGGCGGGGAGTCTGCTTGGTCGCGACCGAATAGCGTGCATGCGCAGCTTAGCTCTCTCCATATGAGCCTGGGGACTGAGTTCGATGCAGGAGCCGATGCCGCGCCGACAGACGAGCCGTGGGACGCCGCACGAGGTGACACGCAGGATGCCTCGACGGAAGACGCAGACGCGCTGGATGGAGGCGTCGCAGACGCAGAAGAGGACGCCGGCCCCAACAACATGCCCGACGCCGCCGCGGAACACGATGCGGGCTCATCGGCAGGGGAACACGAGCCACCCAGCGCGAAAGCCTACTGGGAAGCCGCACTGAGCCTGCTTCACCTGCGTGCCAGCGAGCCCGCCCGCGACGAGACGAATGACCTGGCGGGCTATTACTCCTCCGACACCCAAAGCATCACGCTCGTCGACCGCGGAGCAGCCCAGGACAGCGAGGGCGCACAAAAGACACTTGCCCATGAGTTTGTGCATGCACTTCAGGATCAACAGATTGGACTGAGTGAGCTTCGGTACGGGACTGGGCGCACCACAGATGCGCAGCTTGCGCTCGGGTGCCTGATCGAGGGGGAGGCCTTGCTGTACGAGGAACTCGCCTGGGGCCTGTTGCACGGGCTCTCGGTCGATCCCACCTACTGGGATGTCGTCTTTGCGCGGCAGCTCAAGTACGCCCGAGGTGCGGTACTGGCCTCCGATTCGCCCTACGACACGGTGTGGCGGCTACGTTATGCGGTAGGCGCGCGCTATCTAGCAGACGCTTGGATGTCGGGCGGCGACTGGGGCGTGCGGTCTCTGTACGAGAGCCCGCCCGCATCGACCGTGCACTTCATGCACGGCTTTTCCGCGCGTAGAACCCGCAGCGAACCCCTGACACTCAGTCTAGTCTGCAATACGGCCACTGCGCCCGATGGCTTCGAAGCAAAGTGGAATGACACGCTCGGGGCCATGGTCTTGTTCGCATTTCTCGGTCACAACCTGGTCGATCGGGGACTGTATCCAAGTGAGCACAGCTTTCAGCAGGCACTTGCCTGGCGTCAGGATCGCCTGGAAATATTCGGCAACCCAGAGGGTAAAATCGCCGTCTCCTGGCGCATCCGTCTAGAAAACGAAGGCGTCGCGATGCGCATCGCAGCAGAACTCACCGGGCGCGAGCACTTGGGTCTGCGTGTAAAGCAGCAGGGCCTCGAGCTTGAGATCCTCGCGAGCGACGCGAGCGATGTACTCACGAACTGGACTGGAACCGACCACGGCCGCTGCCCCTAGGCAGAGCGGCCACTCAGAGAAGAGGGGTGAATGAATGCCCCTCACAGTACGCGCAAGGCGCTGCGAAGCGTGTCTGCAAGCTGCGTGCGGTAGCTTGCACCGAACATACTCAGGTGAAAAAGCAGCGGGTAGAGCTGATACAAAGCTACGCGGTGCTCGTGTCCATGCGCGCGTGGATAGGCTTCGTCGTAGGCCGCAAAGAAGTCTGGTGAGGGCGCGCCAAAGAGCTTGAGCATGGCGAGATCCACTTCGCGGTGACCGCCGTACACAGCAGGATCCACGAGCACGGGAGCACCCTTTTCGTCGCTCATCACATTGCCGCTCCACAAATCGCCGTGTAGGCGATTGGGCGGCTCTGCGGGGCCTGTGAGCCTGGGCAAGGCCTCGAGCAGGCGCTCCAA
>CAZEWA010000349.1:0-5239 GCA_964515685.1 uncultured Polyangiales bacterium
AGGTTTGCGCCCATGGCGTCGCGGCAGTCGATCAGGAAGTGCACCACGATCATGCCGTCGCCCAGGTCCCGCACCTCGAGCCCGCGCGCGCCACCGCCGCGACGTACCAAGTTCGGCACCGCGGCATCGGCCTGGGCCAAGAGCTCCGCCTTGTGCGCGAGCACGGAAGCGCAAGCGGCCTTCGTGTCGGGCACCTCGTCGAGCTGCACCTGGGAAATCATGATCGGCTCGTCGGACTCCGCCGAAAAGCCGCCCCCCAAGCGGATGATGCGCGCGGCGTTGGAAGCCGCTGCGACCACCGAAGGCTCCTCGACCACCATCGGCACCAGGTAGTCCTTGCCGTTCATCTGCGCGTTGAGACCGAGCGCGAAGGGCAGCGTGAAGGCGCCCACCACGTTCTCGATCATCTTGTCGGCGATGTCTCGGTCGAGGCCGCCCTTTTCGAGCGAGCCGATTTCCAGGGCTGTCAGGTCGAGACGCTCGGCGGTGATGCGCAGACGCTCTTCGATCGGAAGCTTGTAGAACCCGGAAATACGCGACGAAACCATGGTGTGCCTCAAGTGTAGGAGAGTCAACGCGGGGAAACTCGAAGTCCGAGGCCCAGGTCTCGCCCCGCGGCGAGTGCCTGGCAAAAGCTAGGCAGCGCCTTCTGCGCGCACGCCGTCTGCGCCCAGTCCCAGATCCAAGCGGTCGAGCCCTGCGCGTTCGCAGGCATTGTCGAAGGCCTTGGCGTCACTCGAGCGCTGGAAGAAGGCCAGGGCCACATCGCCCCCGCCCGCCCCCGAAGGCTTGGCAGCGCCGCCGTGCACGCGCGCAAGCTCGGCAATCTGCGCGAGCTCCTCGGTCACGATGTTCACGCTGGCGGCAATGCCCAGCTCGCCCATGCCCTTGCCGTAGGAAGAAGCCGCCGCGATGATCTCGCCGGCGTCGCCCTGGGCGATGGCGTCTGCGAAGCGCAGTGCCTCGTCTTTGAGACGGTCGCGGATGCGTGCGTATCCAGCTTGGTCCCGGGCTTCGAAAGCGCGTACGGCGCGCACGAACTCACTGGTGCGGGCTTCCTTGCCCGTCCACACCACGCGGGTCTCCACGTGGTTCGGGAACGCCATGCGCGAGGCCTCGGCAAGCTCACCGTTCTCCAGCCGAAAGCGTACGAAGCCGCCGAGCGAAGCCGCCGCGACATCGGCGCCACTGCCCTCAGGCGCGATGGCCTTGTGTCCGCGCAGGGCCAGCTCCAGCACCGTACGCTGTACGGCGGGGTCTGAGAGGTCCTTACCATGGTAGGCCAACACCGCTCCGACGGCCGCCGCCGAAGCGGCTGCAGACGAGCCTAAGCCGAGTTTTTTCCCGGACTTACGCAGCTCGTTGGCGTCGAGTGAGAGCTCACCTGGCACGGGTCCGTACGTCTCCTCTGCTAATCTCCGAGCTAGCACTGCTTCAGCTGGCAATGGGGGTCTTTGCGGCAAACCGCCGATCCCCGTGCCCGAACCGTCGACAGCTCCAGGTGAGGCGGCCGAGACACCTTGTTCTGGGACACCGCCCAATGTGAGGTAGGCGCGAGCAGCCACCGATGCGACCACCGCAACGGCTCCTTCGAGCACCGCGTACTCCCCGGAAACCATGAGCTTTCCGGGTGCACTCGTGCGCGTATAACCGCTCACTTTGTGAGCTCCAGATCGGGTCCGGGGTGCGCCGTAAGCGTGCGCAACACCATGGGCGTGTCGGCCAGGGCAGCAGCCACCCGCTCTGCGTCTCGCGAATGACACAGGGCCTTCACGTGCGGGCCAGCATCCATCGTCGCGTAGACTTCCACGCCTTCCTTGCGCAGGCGCCTCACGGTGGAGAGCGCACTCAGGGTGGCGGGCTGCAGGTAAATCAGGCCGGGGCGCGAGGCCATCATGCAGGCGTGCATGGCCAGCGTGCTCTGCTCCATGGCTTCGCCCACCTTGGTGAGGTCCTTGGACAAAATGCCGGCGCGCACCTCAGCGGTCAGCGCGTCGGAGCAGTCGACCCATGCCTTGTAGTAGGGCGAGGTCTGTTCGCTCAGGGTCATGCCCTCGGTGGAGCCTACGTCCTTGGCGCCCTCGTTGGCCACGGCCACCACGATGCGCACGTCCCAGTGGTCGGGCGGGGCAATCTGCTTGGCGCCGAGCTTGGCATCACCTGGAATACCGCGAGGCAGCTCCACGAAGCCGCCGTAGATGCTGCGCGCCGCCGAGGCACTGGCCTGGCGGGCCATGGCGCTCCACACCGCATTATCACGTTCGAGTCCAGCAGCGCCCCAGGTGGCGGCGACCAGCGCGGCAAAGCCCGACGCACTGGAAGCGAGGCCGGACGCGGTGGGGAAGTTGTTGCTGCTGTCGACGCGGGCCTTGTGGCCGAGCTTGGCGATGCCGCGCACCTGGTCGAGCACCTTGATGGCGCGTGTGCGGGCTTTGCCCTCGGCCTGCTTGCCGTTGAGGAAGACCTCGTCGTCCTTGAGGCCCGCATCGAACGTGACCGTGGTCTCGGTGCGCATCGGCTCGAGCGTAAGCGAGATGCTCGGCACGGCGGGCAGGTTGAGGGCGACGTCGCTCTTGCCCCAGTACTTGGCGAGCGCAATGTTGGCGCGCGCGAGGGCTTTTGCGGTGTGGGTACTCATGTTGATCCGCTCTCCACGTCGTAGACAGGTTTGCCGAGGGCTTGTAAGGCCGCTTTGACAGCGGCGTGCTGTTCGTCGTTTTCGACGAGCGCGATTATGCAACCACCACCGCCTGCCCCGGTGACCTTGGCCCCGAGGGCGCCGGCTTCCATGGCGACGGCGATCATTTCTTCGATTTCGCTGGTCGAGAGCATCAGCGAGCCGAGCAGCATCTGGTTCATCTTCATCAGCTGCCCCAGGCCCTTCATGTCGCCCTGCTCGAGCGCGACGCGGCCGTTGCTGACGATGCTGGCGATGCTGTCGAACAGCTTGCCGATGCGCTCAGGTTCCTTGTTGAACTGGCGCGCCACCGACTCGACCATCAGCTTGGTGCTGGAGGAGCTGCCGCTGTAGGCCGCCACGAGCCGCACTTTGTGCCGCGGCACGATGGGACTCAGGGGTGCGCCTTTCTTGAAGATGGCCATGCCGCCGTGGGTGGCCATGGCGTTGTCCACGCCGGAGGGATTGCCGTGAAACACACCTTCCCAGGCCAAGGAGCGCTCGTAGATCTCTTGAGCGGGCCGACTCAACCCACGCGCGTCGTCCATGGCGCGCAGCACGGCCACGCCGAGGGCGGCTGAAGAGCCCATGCCGGCGCCGCTTGGCAGGCGCATGGTCGCCGACAGTGCGAACTCGACGTCGTCGTCGTAGAAGGCGCGGGCGACCTTGAGGGCCTTCTGCAGGGGCTCGCGGCCCTCGTTGACGGCCTCACCGGTGCCGACTGTCACGTCCCAGGGCAGAATGTGGAGGGTGGTGGTGCCGCCCTCGCTGCGCGTGGGAGCGGGCGTGGCCGAAACCTCCGAGCCGCGCTCGACCGCCAAGGCCAACGCGGGGCGCCCGTGCACCACGCTGTGCTCACCGAAGAGAATGACTTTACCGTGTCCAAAGGCCATCAAATTCTCGAAGCTAAAAGCGCGGCCGATGATTAGCCGGTCAGGCGTCTCGGAAGGCAAACTTTCGGGCGAGCTGTTCCAAAAGCAGGGTTCCTTCGTCGGTCAGGCCTGCGTTCTGTAGGGCAGCTTGCGCTTCCTCACAGAGCTTTTCGACCCGCTCCTCCACCGCGCGCTTGGCTCCGCAGCTCTCCAAAAGGGCCATGGCGGAAGCGATCTCCGCCTCGGCGGCGTCGGCCTTGCCCAGAATTCGGGCGATGGGCGCGAAGGCATCGCGGTTGAGGCGCTTCTCGGCTTCTTCGATCAACGCGGTGCGCTTGCCGGCGCGCAGGTCGTTGCCCGCGGGCTTGCCGGTCTTCTCGGGCGCGCCGAAGGTGCCGAGCACGTCGTCGCGGCCCTGGAAGGCCTGGCCGACCGGATCGGCGTAGCGCTCGAGTGCTGCACACTGGCTAGGGGTTGCGCCTCCGATGACCGCGCCGAGCAGGAGCGGACCCCGCACGCTGTAGCTGCCGGTCTTGAGCCGTTGGATCAAGGCCACGTCGGGGTAGGCGATGAGGTCGAGCTGCTGGCCCCACACCACGTCCTGCTGCATCTCCCAAAACACGCGCATGGCCTCGCCGCGCTGGGCCTCGGGCATCTTGGCGCCCGCGACGAGCTCGATGGCGAAGGCGTTGCCGAGGTCGCCCGCCAAGATGGCTACGCTTGCGCCCAGGTGGCGGTTGCCGCTCTTGTCTGCGAACACCTTGTGCAGCGAGGGGCCGCCGCGCCGCTCGTCGTCTTGGTCCATCCAGTCGTCGTGCACGAGCAGGTAGGTCTGCAAAAGCTCGAGGCCCGCGCAGGGGTCGAGTAGGGCGTCGACGTTGGTGTTCGGATTGACCGCCATGTGGCCGGCGATGAGCACCGAGGGCCGCGTGCGCTTGCCGCCGCGCATGGTGAAATCTTCGAGTGCGTCGACCAACTGCACTGAGGGCAGGCTCAGGGCGCGTGCGCGTTCACGCTTGAGCTCGAAGTACTGGCTCAGGCGCTGATCTACGCGTTGCTTAACCTCGGACAAACTCGCTTCCACCGAGACAGCGGAGGGGGGATTCGACAACGACACGGAGAGCTCCAGGAGTGCGGGGGCGGGGGGTGAGCGGGGGCCGAGCATGCGCGTTCGAACGAGGGGGGTCAACCGTGCGGGGCGGTGAGGTTTGTGTGCTGGCGCGCGGTATGTGCTGCGGTGTGGCGAAAATGCTCCTCGAATTACGTGCAGATGTGCGGCATTACTCGCAAAAGCGGGCAGTTCGTCGCAGAAGAGGAGGGAGCACGATGGATTCGTCCGGGGGACAGTCTTTGAAGGTGGAACCGCTGTCCTCGGCGGATCTTCGCCGTCTCATCGAGAGCGTTGAGGATCACGCTTTCTTCATGCTCGACCCAAACGGGATCATCGTGTCTTGGAATCGCGGTGCAGAGCGCATCACCGGCTACCATGGAAGCGAAGTCATCGGTCGGCACGTGTCGATGCTCTATACGCCTGAGGCGCAAGCTGCAGATGTTCCGCGTACAGAGCTCGAGAGTACGCTGCAAACGATGCGGATGGAAGGCGAGGGCGAGCGCGTCAGGAAAGATGGCACACGTTTTTTTGCGTCCGTCGTCGTGACGGCTCTGTTCGATGAACAGGGCGTCTTGCGCG
>CAZEWA010000350.1:0-5176 GCA_964515685.1 uncultured Polyangiales bacterium
CCTGCACCTTCAACGTATCGGCCACCAGGGCCACGTGTCCGCCGTAGAAGTTGCCGCCATGCAGCACGTCGCCCGTTTCGGGATCGACGAGCGGGTTATCGCTCGCGCCGTTGATCTCCGTTTCGAGAACGCCGCGCGAAAAGCGCAACGCGTCGAGCAACACACCGATGATATGGGGAGCACAGCGGATGGAGTAGCGATCCTGAATGCGACCAGCACGCAAGCCAGAGACTTCGGATTCGCCGAGTATTGCCCGAATCAAAGCCGCGCATTCTGCCTGCCCAGGGTGTGCCTTGGCTTCGAAGAGACGCCTATCGAAATGGGCATGCTGGCCCTCGATGGCTTCAAGCACCATCGCCGTCAATGCGGTGGCCGTTCGAGCCAGGTTTGCTGCGCGCTCAAACGCTAGGCACGTAAGCGCCCCCATCACCGACGTCCCGTTCATGATAGCGAGGCTCTCTTTTGGCCCCAGCTCGAGCGGCGCGAGCCCTAGCGACGAGAGCGCCTCACGCGCGCTGACACGCTCACCGCCAACGAGCGCATCGCGCTCCCCCATCAAGAGCGCCGCCACGTAAGAGAGCGGCGTTAGATCCCCGCTCGCACCCACCGAACCCCGAGAGGGAATGGCTGGTACAACTCCTGCCGAGAGCAGAGTCTGCAGCCGCGAAAGCACCACCACACGCACGCCCGAGTATCCGGCGCACAGAGATGCAAGGCGCACCAAAACGACCGCGCGCGACTGCTCTTCGCTCAACCACGGACCTACACCACATCCGTGATAACGAGGCAGATTTCGAGACAGCGTTAGCGCGTGTGCCGCGGGTACAGCGTTCTTTACGGAGGCGCCAAAACCCGTGTTGACTCCATAGGTAGGCACGCCCCGCTCGAGTCGGTCAGCGATGATTTGGGCGCCCTTCTCCAAGCGCCGCCGAAATGCAGGACGCGCAGAAAGCTCGACCCCTCGTTCACCGCGCGCCACTTGTGCGACTTGTTCCACACGAAGCGGCCCGTCACCGATCACCACCACGGAGGCCGAGGTCATAGGTCTCCTCCTAACGCTGTCCGAAAATACAACACACCTGACGACACAGACTCGGTACCCACGTGCAGCTGAAACTGGACTTGCTGCGCATCTTTGCGAACGAGCCGGAGCACGAGTTCATCCCCCGGAACGACCAGGCGTTTGAATTTTACGCGCGCAATCCGGCCGACCACTCCGAGTTCAGGCCAGCGCTTCCTCGCCTGACGCAGAGCTATCTGCTCGAGTTGAACGACGCCGGCCAAAATCGGCTGCCCGGGAAAGTGTCCGCGAAAATAGCCGAGTTCTGCCGGGATTTTCACGTGGATGGCGCCTTCTTCATCTTCGATGCCGGGCAATCGAAAGCTCTCGAACAAAGCGAGCAAATCGGCTCGCGTAACCTTACCTGTGGCATTACGGGGAAGCTCGCTCACCACGCGAAAACGCCGAGGCATTTGCACGGGATCGAGATGAACGCGCAGTGCCTGCTTCAGCTCACTCAGCGCGCGTGGCGCGCCGGGGCATTCCACGACCGCCCAAAGCTCAACTCCGCGTGACGAAGCCACCGGCGCTTCTAGCACCTTGGCTTCTCTCACGCCGCTCACTGCGCCCAAGCGTGCCTCGATCTCGCGCATGTCCACGCGACGACCTCCCACCTTGACGACGCTGTCTGCGCGCCCGAGATGCGTGAAGCCTCCCTGTTCGGGGTGCAGCTGCGCTCGATCGGATGTGCGAAGTACGGCGCCCGTGTCCGCGGTCGCCCAAGGCGATTGCACGAGCAAGCACTCATCGCCATCCAAGCCGAGCGTCACTTCGGGCAGAGCTCTCCACACAGTCTCCCCGCTCTCGCGCAGGGCAATGCCGCCCGTCTCGGTTGAGCCAAGGATTTGTGTCGCGCGCACACCGCAAGCGCGCAGCGCTGTGTCGGTCGCTTCAGGCAGAGGTCCGCCCGAAGAAAACACGCGCTCCAGGGCAGGCCACGCGGCGTCTGAGTACGCCGCTAGCGCGCGCAAATGCGGCGGAACCGCCACGAGAACCTGAGCCTTCACCGAAGCGATTTCGCGCAGAACGTCACCCGGCATAACTGGAGTGCGCCGCGACATACTGCCGCCGCCCAGCAGCGGCACGAGCACACCGAACAGAAGTCCGTAGATATGGTGGGCGGGCACCCCCGACACGACACGCTTGTTACGAAGCCCGAAGGCCGCAATCCACATCGCTGGTTCCGCGAGCAACTGCGCGAGCGATTTGGGATGGGCAGACGGTCGCCCTGTGCTGCCCGACGTATAGACAATCAAAGCCGGCCTCTGAGCGTAGTCCGGCAGCTCCAAGGCATACACGCTGCGCGCGTCGGCATCCTCGACGCTGCGCACGTCGAAACCCGCCTCGCCATCGAGGTCGTGAAGCAGCGCACCCGCTCCCGAGAGTGCCTGTAGCTCGCGCACGGTTTCCAGCTGGCCATTCGGAGGCAGCGCGGCCACAAGTCCGCGACTCCACACCGCGAGCAGAGACGCCGCAAAGTGGTAGCGATCCACGCAAGCCAGCACCACTTCATCCCCAGGCTTCGCGAAACCTAGCTGTTCGCCAATTTGCTCTACGAAGCGCACGAGTTGTGCTCGTGTTCGTGCTCCGCCGCCGCCAAAACACACGAGGTCGTCTAACCCGTGATTCGCGAGGAGTGCTTTTGTCATGATGTCTGCTCAGCGGGCCGCGGCGGGAAGACTCGCGCTATCAGCCGGTCGTGCAGACCCGACCCGTACTCGCGAAATTTTGCCTTGCGCACGATGTACTCGGTACCACCGAGAACGCCGATGAGTACGTATGCAATCACGCCGTTGTAGAGCGCCCACGCCGATACACTTGCGAGCCAAGCAAAGCCGGCGCTGACCAGCGCATTGAACGCAAAGAAACACGACCAAACCTGCGTGACACGCCGACAATACCGAAGTTGCGCCGGACTGAGGTTAGGCTCCTGCAACCGCGCGAATCTCTCCACCATCGGCGTCGTTCGCAAGGACGCCGCAAATTGCGTGAGCAACGCAACGTTTATCAACACCGGCAGCGCGAACACAAAGCGCGGGTCGTCGAGCCAAGCAGACAGCGAGACCAGCGCGAAGATGCTTAGGGGTAGAACCGCCACCGACTTTAAATGCTGCCTCGATGCGCTCCTGAGCCTTTGAATCAGGCCCGGCGCCAACAACAACATCAGGAGGAGCGACGCGCCGCGAGCGTTGAAATGCGTGAGCCCCAGGTACACGGCGAGGGGATACCCGATGACCAGCACGACATTCAGAATCGCAAGCGCCTTGCCCATGGACCGCCTGACGAGTGCTCAGTTGCTTTGCGCGAGCAGCGTAAGCACGAGCTGCACGGTGTCTTCGACCGTGCGCAGGTTCTTGAGCTGCTCTTCGTCGACGCGCACGTTGGTCATTTCTTGGATTTGCACCGCCATATCGATGGCATCGATACTGTCGAGCTCCAGGTCTTCCATCAAACGTGCTTCGGGCGTGATGCGGTCCCGCGGAATCTCGAAATTAGACTCCAAGGTCGCTCGGATGCGCTCGTAAATCTCGTCTTTACTCATGAGCCCTTCACCGCCACGGCTTTTTGGTTCTCAGCGATGTACCTTGCAAGGCTTGCCACGCTGCGAAAAATTTCCTTGTTTCGCTCGTTCTCGGCTTCGATTTTGACGCCAAATTTCCTATCGATCGCTATCACGAGCTCGAGGGCGTCGATGGAATCAAGACCCAGCCCCTCGCCGAAGAGAGGCGCCTCGTCACCGATCTCCGACGGCTCGACGTCTTCCAGCATGAGCGCATCGATGATCAGCCGCTTGAGTGCTCCATGGAGCTCTTCGCTCATCTCTCTACATCTCCGTTCACTTCGCGACGCCCTGTCCCGACGCGCTTTCGAGCGCAACACTTCAAACTTCGTCTAATTTCCCGGAGTTACTTGCCCGTGGGACCTTCCCCGAGACGCGAGCAAGCAAAGACAAGTGCTCTGGGATGTGTCACGAACGAATCCGGTGGTCGCCCGCGCGCCATAACCGGCGGATTTGTCACGATGCGCTGCTACCGGCAAGCCACGTAGCACCTTACACGGTCGTGCGCTGACTGGCCTCCTCCACATTTTCTCGACCCCGCGCAAAGCGTGAGCCACCTTCCAGACATGAATTTAGGCGCTGAATCCGAGCTCGACTGCCTTGCGTGCGGCGTTTGCTGCAGGCAGGCGAGCGACGGTCGCATCCTCGTTCCAGCCGAGGATATCGTTCGCTGGAAGCGCATAAATCGCCCGGATCTTGTAGACGCACTCGTACCCGGGCATTTTGGAGAACTCGCTTTTGCTAGCACCGACGCAGGCGCGTGTGTGCACCTGGGTACGGAAACATCGCCCCATGCCTGCCGCATCTACGAAAATCGCGGCACCACATGCCGGGAGTTCGAGCGCGGGTCATGGCAATGCCACGAGTTTCGTCGCGACGCGGGACTTGAGCCCCCGAGGCAACGCACAGCTCGCAGCACGAGCGACTGACTCGACTCTCGAAAACGGGATGCACCACGCCTCGCCCGAAAGCCGCCTCGAAAACTCTCCCGAGGCGCACTCACGCGCGCGAGGCAAGCCGACCAGAAATCAGTCTGCGAACAGGCTTTCGACGTCTGCCTTGGTCATGCCCTTGAGTCCCACATCTTCTGTGGAAAGCACGTTGGACACGAGCTCGCGCTTCTTTTCGCTGAGCTGGAGGATCTTCTCTTCGACGCTGTCGCGCGCGATGAGGCGATACACCGTGACAACCTTGGTCTGACCGATGCGGTGCGCGCGGTCGGTGGCCTGGTCTTCGACGGCTGGATTCCACCACGGGTCGAAGTGAATGACCGTGTCGGCACCCGTGAGATTGAGACCGGTGCCGCCCGCCTTGAGTGAGATAAGGAACACGGTCTGTGACTCGTCCTGATTGAACTTGTCGACCAGGGCCTGACGGTCCTTGGACGATCCATCCAAATAGGAATAGGTGATCTTTTCGGCGTCCAGCGCCTCGCGGATGAGCTTCAGCATGGAGACGAACTGACTGAAGATGAGCACACGGTGACCACCGGCCGCCGCCTCGCTGACGATTTCCTTGAGCGCGTTGAGCTTGCCGCTCTCTTCCTCGAAGTTGCC
>CAZEWA010000351.1:0-1954 GCA_964515685.1 uncultured Polyangiales bacterium
GGAGGTTGGGATACCCCCGGCAGCGGTCACAACTTCTTGGTGCACAACATGTGCAGACTGCCCGGCGCCGACGGCACCTGGATGATGGTCGAGGGCGGCATGGGCACGGTCACCCAGACGCTGGCCGAAGCTGCGCGCAAGGCGGGCGTGCAGTTCCAGCTCAACGCGCACGTCGTCGCGATCGAGAGCGCCGCGGGTAAGGTTACGGGTCTGACGCTAGCTTCCGGGCAGGAACTGCGTGCGGATCAAGTGGTCGTCAACGCCGACCCCTTCCGCATGCGCGAGCTCACCGGCCGCGCGCCTTTGGGTGACGCTTACAACGGCCGCCTGGACGCCTACGAACGCCCTGGCACCACGCTCAAGCTAAACCTTGCCCTCCGGGACCTCCCGCGTTTCACCTGCCTTCCTGAGCCGCGAGGGCAGCACCAAGCCACCACCCACCTCTTGCCCCAAGAAACGGACGTGCTCGGCGCATTGCAAAAGGCCCATGCCGAAGCGCTTGCGGGCACGCTGCCCGCCTTCCCGAGCATCGAGTGGTACCTCCAGACCACGCTCGATCCCTCACTGCAGGATGCGCGCGGGCATCACAGCTCCGCGCTGTTCGTGCAATGGGTCCCAAACCAAGTGCAAGGTTCGAGCTGGGACGCGGAGGGCGAGCGCTACGCAGATCATCTGCTCGAGCTGTGCGAGCTGTTTGCGCCAGGGACCCGCGACCTCGTGGTCGATCGCGTAGTCATGCATCCACAGGCTCTCGAGCGAAAATTCGGCATTCGCCACGGCCACATACACCACGTGGACAACACCTTCGCCTTCGCCGATCGCTTACCGTACGAGACGCCGATTGCAGGGCTCTACAGCGCCAGCGCGGGCTGCCATCCCGCAGGCTCGGTGATCGGCGCGGCTGGACACAACTGCGCGATGTACTTGCTCGAGCAAGACGCATGACGGCTTGCGTGGGAGCGGAAGACGCCTGGGCGTACATCTCGCACCTTTCTCCCGTGGTCAGAAGGCACGAGGTCGCACGTTCGCCCCGCGCAACTTTGGGTCAATAGCGGCAACTTGTTCGTCGAGATCGAGAGATATCGAACAGACAGCGCGGCATTCTTTCGGCATAAAAGCTGCTGTTACATGGGTCGTAGCCAGCGAGGCAGGCGCTAGCGCTCGCCTCGTGAAGACGCCCTCTGCCATGGGCTTACCAAGGAAAGGGAAGCCGCCATGTTCGACGATCCACCAACCTCAGAGCTATGGCCCGTGAGTCTCGCTCCTAGCGCCGTGAGCTACGAACACGTGCTGGGCGAAGCCGGTGAACAACACGTAGCGCAAACCACTTTAAATGTATGTCGCAAGCTGCGGTCCATTCACGGAGCCGGCTACTACAGTGACCTGCTCTTTGTCCTTACTCATCAGCGATTCTCCACCGACAGAGCTCACGATGTATGGATCCGCATTCTGTGCCACAGAGATCATCTGACGGCGCACCTCGGACGCAGTCCTGGGATTGCTGTGGCAGCCCTCGACTACCTTACGAACATCGAAGGCGGATTTTCTCGCCCGACACTCATCGACGAGCTCAAGCTCTCGCGCCTTGTAAACTCCGCCACGCGCGACGCACTGACAGGCCTGTACGACCGCGAGGCGCTGCGACTGAGCCTGAAGGGTGCGCTCAAGATGCTGCGACCCATCAGCGTGGTGATGATCGACATCGATGAATTCAAGCAATACAACGATACCCACGGCCACCTGGCGGGCGATGAAGTTCTTGTTCGAGTAGCGGAAGTGTTGCAGGAATCCATTCGTCCCACGGACTTCGCTGCACGCTATGGCGGCGAAGAGTTCTGCCTCGTGCTCCACGATTTGTCTCTACAAGGCGCGCGCGCAATGGCGGAACGGCTGCGCACCGTCATCGAGCAGCGATTTCTCCCTGTCGGGATCACGGCAAGCTTCGGGATCGCCA
>CAZEWA010000351.1:2054-5171 GCA_964515685.1 uncultured Polyangiales bacterium
GAGCTCAGTCTCGCGTCGCGAGCACCCCGATGCTGTCGTAGCGGTGTGCCGCGGGCAGCCGCATCGTGGAAAGCAAGAGCCGCCAGGCGCGCGCGCGCGAGTTTTCGGACAAAACAGGATTCGGCTCTTGATGCACGCCGTGGGTCATGCGCCGAAAGAGCGTGCGCTCGTCGTCGATCCACTCGTTGGTGAACTGGCGGTGGTAGTTCGCAAAATGCGACTGCTTGACGCGCAGTCCAGCAGCGCGACAGGCCCGCTCCAAGCTTCGCTGCGAGAAAAAGTGCAGATGGCGCGGGAGGTCGAACATGGCCCAAGCCGCACCCGAGAAAGTGAGCCCGAGCGCCTCATTATTCGGCACCTCGCAAAAGAGTGTGCCACCCGGCGCAAGCAAGCTGCCCGCATTCTTGAGTGCCAAAATTGGGTCGCGGCAGTGCTCGAGGACATGGCGCATCACCACAGCATCGAAACTGCGCCTTGGTAAGTCCTTGGGCAGACGCTCCGCAGTTCCAACCAGCACACGGTAATCGCCCGCAACCCGGCCCTGCAGAGCCGCCGGGTCCACCTCGACGCCGACCACAGTGTGGCCAAGCTCCACCAATGAGGCTGCAAGCTCTCCGTTTCCGCAGCCTAGGTCACAGATGGAACGTGGCTTACCCCCGAGCCCATGGTGCACGTGCTCACGCGTAAGGGGTAGGCCTCGATCCAGGCGGTATGCGAGATGCGTGCGCACGCGATCCAAAAACGAAGCCTTGGGCGCTTCCGCTTCTAACGGCCGCATGTGCGTGTAATACGTATCAAAATGGTAGAGATCCGCGATTTGCGCTTCGCTCGGCAAGGGCTGCAGCGAGCCGTGCCCACAGTCCTCGCACCAATAGGCGTTCGCGTGCCGATTGAGCGTCTGTTTGAGTGGATCGACGGGAACATGCTGCCAGCGCGCAAGGCTCCGTTTGCACCACGTGCAATTTCCAACGAGGGGTTCGCTCAGTGACGTCTCAAGTTCTCCATTCATCATTGGTCCTTCCCATTCGCCTGCTCAGCTTGCCTGCTGTTCACGAAAACTGCACGCGTTGCTTACTTACTCTTATGCCGTGGCTACCGAGTGAGGCGGTTTTGCAAAGCACGCACACGCACACCACGTGCCGCTAGAGCGCAACAGCGCACATTCTTGAGCATATTTCCTCGTTTATACGCGCGAATCTGGATTGAACTTATGCTGGAATGCCCGTTGCAATCCACGTGAACCATGGAGTCTCCGTTCTCATCGGGTCCGCGGAGTCTGGTGCGCACAGCAGAAGAAGATGGAGAGCCGCTCGTATTGCTGCATCCGTTCTCACTCTGCGCCGATGTCTGGCAATCCATTTTGCCCTCCCTAAATCGGCACCATCCTGTATTTCCGCTCGGTATTCCTGGCCACATGGGAGCCGCACCGCTGCCCGAAGACTTCGACCATACGATTGAAGCCGCAGTCGATTTACTCGAGGTGATGCTCGATCATCTCGGCATCGGACAAGCACATCTTGTGGGTAACTCTCTGGGTGGTTGGCTTGCGCTCGAGCTTTCGCGTCGCGGCCGTGCGCTGTCGGTCGTAGCGCTCGCTCCCGGCGGTGGCTGGGTGCCGCTAAGTCCAGAACATCGACGCTTGATGCGCAAGTTCAAGCTTACCCACTCCCTGCTTCAGATCGGCGGTTCCATCGGCTCTGTGCTCGCCCGTTTTGCACTCGCGCGCAAAGTGTTCTTGGGAGATGCGCTCGCACACCCGGAGCAGCTGTGCCCTGAGGAAGCCGCCTTGCTCATCGACGCCGCTCGCAGTTGTGCAAGCTTTCGCGGCATCCTCGATGTATTGCCGACCCAACCCCTCGCAGCGCCGTTCGAGACGCTGCCTTGCCCAATCCGTATGGTGTGGGGCACCGAGGACCGCGTGCTGCCTTTTCTGGGCTGTTCCGAGCACTGGCGCAACGTCTTGCAAGACGCCGATTGGCTCTTGCTCGAAGGCGTAGGCCATCTGCAGATGTACGATGCACCCGAAGCCGTTGTACACGCCATCTTGAGCTGGACCCAGCGCCATTACCAGCGCGCGAGCAAGCGACCGAGCGTCCCAGTCCACGCGCCCACACGCCTCGCGGGCTAAGTATTAATTGCGCCGGAAGATACGTAAGAGTGGCGTCAACTTCAGGGGCCGCCCGCGCACAAAGTGCCATCCCAACACGATGAGCCATGCGACGGTGGAAGATAGTGCGAGCGTCAGACTCAAGCCGAGGCGCACCAGGTCATCAAAATCCTGCGGGAAAAGCAGCGCCGCACACAGCGCCATCACCGAGGCAAACATCGAGAGCGAGAGGCGGCTCGTTGTATGGTGCACGACCGAAGGCAAGACATCGAGCTCAGGTGTCACCGCGCGGATCTGCAGATTTCCTGTCTCGAAATCGTGCATGAGCTGATCGACCTGCGCAGGGAAGCGCGCCGCCATCGCCCCCAGCGTGGTGGCCTCCGACGCGAGATCCTTGAGCAGCGACGCCGGGGAAAAGCGGCGCACGACATTGTCCTGCACGAAAGGTCTCGCAAGCGACACGATATCGGCGTCTGGAGACAGACTTCGAACGATGCCTTCGAGCGTCGCCACCGATTTGATGAGGATCGCGTATTCGGTGGCCAGCTTGATGCGAAAGCGCTGCGCGGCCTCTGCAAATTCTTGCACGAATCCCGCTGAATCAAGCTCACTCACCGCGCGCATATCACCGATGTACTTGCCGCGTATGCGGTCGATCTCACTCTTGAGCTCGGCCAAATTCACGCGCTGGGTGGGCGTACCCATTTTCAGCAACATGCGCGCTATGCTCGCGTTGTCGTTGGCAAACGTCGCCACCAAGAGCGCGACCACGTCGGCGCGCTGATCCTCGCTCAGCGTGCCGACAAGTCCCAGGTCGATGAGGCAAAGCGTTCCGTCATCTGCACACAAGATGTTTCCTGCATGGGGATCTCCGTGGAAAAACCCATCCACGAACACCTGCTTGCTGGTGGTTCGCACGAGGTCGTCCACTGCGCGCTTGGCTTGCTCGCTGTGTGGCTCGAGCTTGCGCATAGGCTTGCCCTCGAAGAACTGCATGGTCAGCACGGTCT
>CAZEWA010000352.1:0-3588 GCA_964515685.1 uncultured Polyangiales bacterium
CGGCGGCGGCATGGGTGCAGCCGGTCTGTTCGAGGTCGCCTGATCTGAGTGTCGACTGAAGTGGCGCTCCCCCGTCACGTTAGTCTAACTTGAGGCAAGCGCCCTCTCATTCAGAGTCGGCGCTTTCTTCAGTCAAGATCACGTCGACGCGCACGACTTCGTCCACTTTGTTACACTCGTTCAACCGAACCTGGACCTTGCGCGTCCACACGCGCGAGCCACTGTGCACGCGAATCGTGTACTCACCGCTACCTTGCTCGAAGCAGGCATAGCTCGTGTCGGTTTCACCATGGTCGCCGCACTCGGATTTATGTGCCTGCTCGGCTGTGACCCGGTCCACCTCTAAATCCTCGGGAGAAGCAACCGTGACCAAGAGGACCGACTCGAGGCTAGGGTTGCAAAGGCTCTCGTCCTCTCCGCAACCCGCCCCGATCACGCACGCCATACCAAGTAAGACTTTGATCATCCGGTTCCTCTCAACCTGGTCATACATTCGAGCCGGATCCATCCATTCCCGCAGCGGCACACAGAGGCGCGAAAGACAACTTGGGGTGAACGGCCCTCGAAAGGACACAAGCTCGGCATCCCCATGGACCGCCTCAACGTCAACGGCGGCGCCATCGCCGTGGGCCACCCTTACGGTGTGTCCGGCACGCGTCTCACGGGTCACGCGCTGATCGAAGGCAAGCGGCGCGGCGCAAAGTACGTGGTCGTCACCATGTGCATCGGCGGCGGCATGGGTGCAGCCGGTCTGTTCGAGGTCGCCTGATCTGAGTGTCGAATGAAGTGGCGCTCCCCCGCCGCTTCAGATCATCCTGTTGCGATCACGGCGCGCAGAGCGTGGCGCAACCCTCTTCATCCGAGTCATCCGCGCAGCCGCCGTTGGCTTCGCCAAAGAGGCCATCGCAGCGATAACGCGTCGAGATCTTTTTCGCGAAAATGCCGCCGGTCTTGCACGTAAAGGTCTCACATCCCACCTCGTCATCGCTGACCAGCTTCGGGATGGTAAGGAAGGCATTGCAGTCGAGAACCACGCCGTCGTCGCAAACGGCAGCGTGGGGAATGATATGGCCCGACCCGCACTTGAAGCCGTCGCTCGGATAGGTGCCCACGTTGTCGAGCCAGCCCTTCAAGCAGGCTCCGGAACACGTGCCGTAAGCACTAGGCGCCTGGGGATCCGCGGTACCGCAGGTTGCGCCTTTTAAATCACTGCAAACAGCGTCCAGGACGCACCCGGCAAAGCAGCGATCCAACGCATCCTCGACGTCGCCGGTGTTGAAAGACCCGACTCCGCGTACGATGTCGCAGTCGCGAAGCTTCTTTCCGTACGCAGCGGCAATCTCGCTGTCTGTGAGGGGTACGGGCCCGGCATCCGGCTCGTCGCTGGCATCCGGCTCGTCGCTGGCATCCGGCGGCTCCGCACTGGCATCCAGCTCCTCGCTGGCGTCCGGGATCGTCGCGTCCTCGTCTAGGCTGGCGTCGCTCTGTTGCGAAGCATCGAGGTCGGTACGCCCACCGTCCGGCTCAGGCTCCGCCCCAACCTGTGCATCCGTCAGATCGTCCCCCGCGTCGAGCCCTGGAGCTAAGCCGGCATCCGGATCACGCACATCAGGCACTTTTCCGGGACTTGCGCTGTCACTTCCACAAGCCGTCACAAGAAGTAGGGCACCAAACAAAGTTATCGCTCTCACAGTTACACCTGTACGCGGCCGCGACAGGCGTCCCAGCACGCAAAGAAGAGAAAGGCGCGCCACACAGGACATCATCTTGAGAGCGCTTGGTCATGTAGTGGGGGGCAAAGGACAACGTTTATGACCTGAGCGACCAAGTTACCCGACAAACGACCTGGACCGGGAACCGCCTGCACAGTTCGACGAGCGCGGAGACCAAGACGAGTAGGCAGGTGCGCGGCCGTTCTCCCGATTCCGTTCACAGGCACACATCCGACGATTTTGTCTCGCAAGTGACCTGAAAAATAAATTGCTCCCAAGCCACGGACTGCCGCACGATCACGAACTCTGACGGCGCGTGGGAACGCCGTCGACGGCAAATGTGCGTGGTTTGAGGGTGATCGTGCGTGCTCTTCAGCCCTAGGCGCGATCACTGGGGGATGTTCGATGAAGTTTTGGATTTTGCTCGGCAGCATAGCCGCGCTGTTAGCGCTCGGCATGCCGAGTTGCATCATTGGTACAGACCGATGCGACGCGCATCAGGTCGAAGTGAACAAGGACAGCCATTCTCTTTGTGTCTGCGAACCCGGCGCGGTGATCAACGCTAGTGGAGTCGGCTGCACTCCCTGCGGTACAAACGAAGAAGTCAGCGGCGACAGCTGCGTTTGCGCCCCGGGATTCGCGAGGCTCGCAGCCGATGCCGAGTGCGAGCAGAGTGAGCTCGGCGGCGCGTGCTCGAGCGAGGCAGAGTGTAATGGCTCGTTCCCGTACTGCACGGGCGCGGATGGTTACTGCACGACACGCGACTGCACGGCGAACGCGGATTGTGCCGAAGGCTGGTCGTGCGAGACGAACGACGACGTCCGTTACTGCAAGAAGGCCCCTTCAGGTCTCGGCGCCCCCTGCACCTCGTCCGACGACTGTAAGGCTTTCGAGGCCTCCTCTTGTGACCTATTGCAGACACGCACCTGCATGCTTCAAGGCTGCGCGACAGGTGACGTGGTGTGCCCAAACGAATGGGCGTGCTGTGACTTCAGCGCCTTGCTTGGCTCCCCGCTCTCGGTGTGCACGCAGCCCGAAGAGCTAACCTCTGGCAGCTGTCCTTTCGGTGGAAGCATGGTGACCCCGTGAGGAACATGCGCACTCGACTCTTCGTGCTTCTCGCGCTTGCACTCGGTTCACGAACGGCTGCCCAGGCGCAGGACGCGCTGCCGGCCCCCGATACTCCGGCCGAGCCCACGCTCGAAGAGGCCCAAGCAAGCCTCAAAGAAGATCCAAAGCCCACCCAGCAACCCGTGCAGCAGCCCACGCAGGCTTTGGATGTAGACACACAGCAGCCGCGTCCGACCGCAATCCAAGAGGAGCCGCTCGCGCTCGGCGCCGAAGGTCCCACGGACGTTGCCCCGAGCGAAGCCACCTTGAGCGCAGCGGAACTTGGCAGCCTGGGCCTCGAGCTATCGAGTCCCGGACTCGACACGAGCCTGCGCTTCAGCGGTTTCGCGGACTTCACCTCCTACACGCCCATCAAGCCGCGTGGTGCAGCCAGCACAGCGTTGCCGCGGCACTCGTCGTTCTACGTTGGCAACTTGAACCTCTACCTCTCGAAGAACCTCAGTGAGGCGTTTCGCACGATGGCGGAAGTGCGCTTCACCTACTTGCCCAACGGATCGCCGCCTGGAGGCTCGTTCGGAGGGGACCCTATCCGGGCCACGGCATTCGACTATGCCGACAACAGCCGCACCGTACGCTGGGGTGGCATCATACTCCAACGCGTGTACCTCGAGTGGACCTTGCATCGCCTCGCGGTGCTACGTGCGGGTCAGTTCCTCACGCCTTACGGCATCTGGAACGTCGATCACGGCTCGCCCGCATACATCCCGGTGCAGCGTCCGTACGCGGTCAACAGCAACTACTTTCC
>CAZEWA010000352.1:3688-5149 GCA_964515685.1 uncultured Polyangiales bacterium
GGTGGCGTGCTGTTCTCAGACCCTGTTCGAGCCGTGCAATTTCAAGCTGCATGGGCGTTTTGAGGATGACCTCCATGCGCATCATCACACACCTCTTCGTCGCGTTCTCGCTGCTTGCCAGCGTGCTCATGCCCCTGCAATCGGGAGCGCATGCCGAGGCCAATCCGCCCCTGGTGGTAGTGGTCGGAGCCAAGACCAACCTTACCGACATCTCGCTCGCCATGTTGCGTCGCGCATTCCAGGGTGAAGTCGCGCTTACAGCAGACGGCAAGCGCTTGGTGCCCCTGAATCACGCCGTCGGGAACCTAGAGCGGGTCCAGTTCGACCAGGCGGTGCTCGGCCTTGCGCCCTCGGACGTCGGCCGCTTCTGGATCAATCGACGCATTCGCGACGAGGCGCCGCCGCCGCGCACCTTGCCTTCTGCAGACCTCGGCGTGCGCGTGGTGGCCTCCTACCCCGGCGCCATCACCTACGTGAGCAGCACTGCCGTCAACGCGAGTGTTCGCGTCGTGCGGATCGACGGCAAATTGCCCGGTGATCCAGGCTATCTCTTGGCGGGGCGCTGATGTCGACTTCGGAAACGCGCGCCCCCTCTTTGGAAAGGGGCGACGCCATCGTCAGCGAGCGCGAGCGTGAGCGCTTGACCTCAGGATTTAGACTCAGCGCAGCGCTCATGATCATGGTGACCGTGATCGTGGCGGGCCTGACGGGTCTCATCTTCCTCCTCGTGTCGAGCGTGTTCGACGCGATGACGCCGAGCGTGGCGAGCGATCTCGAATGGAAAGCGCAGCGAGGCGCGGTGGAGCTGAGCAAGACCGCCGAGTTGGGGCTCGTGATCGGTGACAGCGAGGTCGTACGCAAGGCCGCGCACGATTACCTACGAGCTGCCGACGTGGTGAACGTGGTAGCCCTTGGCGAACACGACAATCTCGTCTTCGAGCACGGGGGCTACGACGACGTCCTGAAGCGTGCGCTCGAGCTGCCCCCTACGCAGGTCCATCGTCTCGAAGACCGCTTGATTGCCTGGTCTCCGGCATCGATCGAAGGGCAGACCGTCGGGCGAGTCATGGTGGCGGTCTCCACCGCTCGGCTGCGCGCGGGCGACCAGCTACGTGACCAAATCTCCAAGACGGCCTTCGCAGCGAGTCTCGTGGCCATCATGCTCGCGTTTGGCTTCGTGACGTTTTATATCCTGCCCGTCTTGAGGCTCACCGAAGCCGCCTTCCGCAGGCTCGAGCACACAACTCACCTCGCGCTCGAAGCCGCCCGCCTGAAGGCCCAGTTTCTTGCCAACATGAGCCACGAGATCCGTACGCCGATGAATGCGGTGATAGGCCTCTCGAAGTTGATGCTGGGCATGCCGCTCGGACCCAAGGTGCGAAGGTACGCAGAACGCATCGACACCTCGAGTCGCTCCCTGCTCAACATCATCAACGACATCCTCGACTTCTCCAAGCTCGA
>CAZEWA010000353.1:0-3664 GCA_964515685.1 uncultured Polyangiales bacterium
CTTGAGCGACTACAGCTTGCGCTCCCCCACAGGGCTCGTTTCTGTGCTCGGCGCGCACAGCGGGAATTTCTTCTCGGATAGCTTCGTCGTCGCTGAAACGGGTACCTACACGGTGCAGGTCGATCCCCGCCAAAGCGGCATCTCCAACTTCGACTTCCAAGTGTTCCGCGTGCCGGCCGATCCCGAGGCTCAGGCCCTCGTCGGTGCCGCGCAGCCGGTGAGCTTCGCCGCGCTCAAGCCAGGCCAGAACGGCAGCTTCACGTTCACGGGCACAGCAGGCCAGCGCGTCGCCTTCGTGGTGAGCGGAAGCAGCTTGGCAGACGTCAGGCTTACCCGCGTCACCGGGACCGGCAACGTCGGGTCCTGGGCAGGCTCGACCGTGTTCTCTGACCTGCTCACGCTGGAGGAGGCGGGCTCCTATCGCATCGTCGTGGATCCTCGCAGCGAGGGCACAGGAACCTATACGTTGTCTCTCTGGAGCGTGCCGAACGACCTGCTGCTCGACACCAGCGTTGGGGCCGCATCCATCACCGTGAACCTCGCAACGCCGGGGCAAAATGCCCACGTCACTTTCCACGGCGACGCAGGGCAACGCGTGGCATTCAGAGCGACCCCGAGCGCGCTCATGGACTTCGTGCTCTGGCCGCCCGTAGGCACGCAGAGCATGGCGAGTTGGGCCGAAAGCACAGGGTTCTTCTCCGACGTCGTCACGCTGCCCCAGGGCGGCTCGTACAAACTCAGCGTCAATCCGCGCAATCAGAACATCGACGAAGACCTGACGGTCCAGTTCTTTAGCGTACCAGCAGACCTCGCAGCACAGCTCTCCATCGACGGCGGCCCGAGTCAGATCACGATCGTGGGCGCGGGGCAAAACGGCGAGTTCAGCTTCAACCTTACGAGCTCGCCAAGGACGGTAGCGCTCCAGCTCACCACCAACGGCGGCACAACGGATTACCGAGTGATAAGTCCCACTGGCGCCATTCTCTCGAGCGGCGCCATCACGAATACCGGAAACCCAAGCGGCATCGTGCTCAACGAGACGGGGACCTACCGCATCGCGCTGAATCCGCGTGGAGATGCGATGCCCGTACTGTCCGCATCCGTGTCGACGATAGGAAACTAAGGGTTTGCCAGCCCGGAGCCTGGGACCACGACGCCGATCCGTCGACGGCCTGCGTGCCGCACACCCCGTGCCCGAGCGGAACCTCCGTACCAGGCACGGCGACCTCGGACGCGGTCTGCACACTTCGGAGTCCTGTTCGCGCTCTCGCCACGGGCAACTTCCCCGCTTGCGCACTGCACGAAGACGGCACCATTGCCTGCCGGGGAGACAATCACTACAGCCAGCTCGGCAGCGAAGCGCAGGGCGCTTCATCCGCGATGCCGGTCGCAGTGAGCGGGCTTGCAGACGCCATCGCTATCACCACGGGCGAGTTGCATACCTGCACGTTGTGTGCGGCCGGCAGTGCTGGGGAGTAGACCGCTACCGTCGGCTCGGACCGTACACGCTCGCGCCGTGAGGGAGGCCCTTCGCGACAGCGTCGTCGCGAGGGCGGGCAGACATCGTCATCGCATAGCGGGCGTCGAGCTGCGTCGCGTAGGCCGCGTTTGGGTACACGTACAGACGAGCGTCACCGTGATCCGTTGCATCGACGGCGCGCGGGTATACGCTCGCCGCGGGCAGGAAGACGCGCTGGTACCGACATGGTGCTTGCCGAGGTCTCGCTCCGCGTACGTGCCGAATCATGAGGACCGCCTTACTTGCCACGCTCATCTTCTCGTCCGCGCTCTCGTGCGCACCGCTCGCGCTCGCGCAAGTTGCGAACGAGCAAGTTGCGAGCGAGCCGACCGAATACGGGGCCGTAGCCACCGCTGCCCGCATGGCGCGTCCGATCCGGGAGGTCCCCGCGCAAGTCACCGTGCTGTCCCGCGAGGAGATCGCCCGCAATCCAGCGCTGACCACAGATGCTCTGCTTCGGAGTCTACCTGCGGTCGCCACCTTCAGGCGAAGCTCGAGCTTGGTGGCTGACCCCTCGTCTCAGGGCTTGAACTTGCGCGGTGTGGCGCCTTCCGGAGTCTCAAGAACGCTGGTTCTGACGGACGGCATCCCGGCCAACGATCCCTTTGGCGGCTGGATCTACTGGCGATCGCTGCCTCGCTTAGGCCTCTCGCGCGTCGAGGTGGTCCCTGGCGGCAGCTCAGCCCTGTACGGCAGTGCGGCGCTGGCAGGGGTCGTCGAGTTGTTCCCGCGCACGGCCCACGAGAACTCCGTCGAGGGCGAAGTGCTGTTCGGCTCGTTCCAAACCGTATTGGCGGCTGCCCGCGTTGCACACGACTTCGGCAAAATCGGTGCTGCCGTCGAGGGCGAGTGGCTGAGCTCCGACGGCTACAAGATTGTGGCGGAAGATCAGCGTGGGCCGATCGATGGAAACACGCCGAGTGCACATGGTTCCGTGCAAGCACGTGTCGAAGCGCGAGCGCACAGGCGGCTGAACCTGTGGTCGGCCGTCTCGCTCTTTCACGAAGCGCAAAACGGTGGCACCAAGCTCACCACGGCGCGCGCGAGCCTCGCATCGCTTTCGCTCGGCGCCACGCTGTCGCCGAGGCACGGCGGAAAGCTGCGACTGAGTGCCTTTAGCCGCCTGACGCGCTTTGAGCAGCAGCGAGCGCGCATCGCGCCTGAACGTGCCAGCGAGAGCTTGGCGGCTCGGCAAGACGTGCCCGCGCACGACGAGGGCGGTTCCCTTACCTACCAGAGCCCCGTTTTGCAGTTCGGCGGGGAGCACAGGCTCGGAGTCGGACTCGACGTTCGGCACATCGCGGCAGACTCCAGAGAGCGCTTGTTTCCTCCCGCGCCCGGGCCCGAGTCGAACGTGCGCCGCAACATCGAGGGTCAGCAGCTCTTGGCCGGCGCCTACGTGCAGGATGTGTACAAGGTGCAAGACTGGCTTGGCTTCGAGGGCGCCCTGCGCTTTTCGTGGGCGCGCACGTACGACGCAACGCTCACGTCGGTGCGTCAGGATGGGGAACGGGCCGCCTCTGCGTTTTCTGCGCGGCAGTCCTACGCCGTGACGCCGCGCCTTGGCGCCTTCGTCCATGTTCTCGATGCGCTGACCCTGCGCGCCGCCGGATATCAGTCCTTCCGCGTTCCCACGCTCAACGAGCTTTACCGCCCCTTTCAAGTGGGGACTGTGCTCACCGCCGCCAACGCGGACTTGAAGCCCGAGCTCTTGCTCGGTGCAGAACTCGGCTTCGATTGGACTGTAGTTGACGCGCTGATCTTGAGAGCAACCGGCTTCTTCAACCAACTCGATCGGCCGATCACAAACCTTACTTTGGCGATGCCCGCAGCCAATGGCGCCATGCGCCAGCGAGGCAACCTGGGGCAAGCCGTTGTCAGGGGCGTCGAGACCTCCCTCGAAGGGCGCTTTTCGCCCGAGTTCAGCGGCATACTTTCCTACACCTTGGTCGATTCGCGCGTCACCGACAGCGGCACTTATCGGGAACTTCTCGGCAATCGCCTGGCTCAAGATCCAGTCCATCGCGCGGCGGTCTCGCTTGCCTTCGACGATCCGCGGATCTTGTCGGCTTATGTGCAGCTGCGCGTGATCGGAAAGCAGTACGAAGACGACCTGAACACACGGCCCATGGGCGCCGCGTGGCT
>CAZEWA010000353.1:3764-5149 GCA_964515685.1 uncultured Polyangiales bacterium
CGTCCGTGAGCAGGTAGAGCGCACCATCGGGTCCCTGCACCACTTCGCGGATCCGAGCGTGTTGCTGCGTCAGAAGTCGCTCCTCGCCCACGACGCGCCCGTCCTTGAGCACCAAGCGCACGAGCGCCTGACTCGACAGCCCGGCGATGAAGAAGTTGCCCTTCCATTCCGTATGCGGACCTGTGTAGATCGCGAGCGCACCCGGCGAGATCACTGGGTCCCAGTAATACACGGGCTGGGTCAATCCCGCGGCCTGCGTGCTCTCGTGCAGGCGAGCGCCCGAGTATTCCTCGCCATAGCCGATGGTCGGCCAGCCGTAGTCCTGCCCCTTCTCGATCAGGTTGAGCTCGTCGCCCCCGCGTGGGCCCATCTCTACGATCCAGAATTTCCCCTGTGGATCGAAGGCGCCAGCCAGGACGTTGCGATGTCCCTTGGTCCAAATCTCGGGCCGCGCATCGGCTGTGCCCACAAAGGGATTGTCCTTGGGAATGGAGCCATCTGCGTGGATGCGCACCACCTTGCCGAAGTGGCTGTTCAGGTTCCGTGCCTGGACGCGCCCTTTCGGCACGGAGCGCTCGCCCAGCGTGATGAACAGCAGGTCGTCGCGGTTCGGTGCGAACACGATGCGGCCGCCGGCGTGCTTGTCGGAATCGAGCGTGGGTTGCATGCGGAAGATGACTTCCACGTCCTTCACACTCGGCGTGTCGCCCTCCGTCACCAGACGGCCACGGGCCACCGCGAGGCCATTGCCCCCTTCGCGCGGCTCGTAATAGCTCCAGAAGATGCGCTTGCTCTCAGCGAAGTCCGGACTCAACTCGACATCGAGCAAGCCGCCCTGCCCGCCCGCGTCCACGGCGGGCAAGCCTGTCACCGGAGGGGACTTTTTGCCTTGAGGCGTCACGATAAGCAGCTTGCCCGCGAGCTTCTCTGTCACCAGCATCCGGCCGTCTGGAAGGAAGGCCAGCGCCCACGGATAGTGGAGGTCCTTGGCGAGTTCGCGGACCTCGAGCGCAGCTTGGGTTTTGACGGAAGGCGCGCGCGTCTGTCCGGCGAAGGCCGGCTTGAATTCGGGCACATTGGGCGGCGCCGTCTCGAGCGGAGCAGCGTCCGCCGTGGGTTCCACGCGTGGGGCCGTCGTCTGAGCGCACATGCTCGTTCCGCCCAGGAACACGATACAGAGCACCACCTTCTTCGATCTCGAATGGTTCAAGCAGCCTCCTTCCACAGGAGAAGTAACCACGAATCACCCGCGCTGG
This sequence comes from uncultured Polyangiales bacterium, assembly GCA_964515685.1. Classification (GTDB taxonomy): domain Bacteria; phylum Myxococcota_A; class Polyangia; order Polyangiales; family DASUME01; genus DASUME01. The sequence continues at coordinate 5,021 of CAZEWA010000353.1, forward strand.
GCTCAGCAAATGAATGTTGCGCACGCCTGCCGGCCGAGGGCGATCCGGTGTGCGCGCCGCACGCAAAGCTCGGACTAGGGAGTCCACTGGGGGCCGAGTACGGGATCGACCGGCGGGACACCCGGCTCC